>JADGOH010000142.1 GCA_017883025.1 Acidimicrobiales bacterium | reverse complement strand
CGACCGTGGTGGTGGGTGCCGACAACTCGCCGACGGCTGCGAAGGCCGTCGACGCCGCCATCGAACTCGTGGCACTGTCGGGCGGCACACTCCACCTCGTGTCGGCCTACAAGCCCGTGAGCCGATCCGTCGCCGGGGTGCCGGCCGAGTACCGCGAGTCCATCCATCCCGACAGCGCCGTGCGCAGCGTGCTCGACGAGCTGTCGGCTCGGGCGCGGTCCCGCGGGGTCACCGTCGAGTCCCACGAGCAACGGGGGGACCCGGCCCAGGCGATCCGGGACGTCGCCGATCAGGTGTCCGCCGACCTCGTCGTGGCCGGATCGCAGGGCATGGACCGGCGCATCCTGTCGAGCATCCCGAACACCATCGCCCATCAGGCGTCGTGCGCCGTCCTCATCGTCAAGACCGACTGACCACCCCGGACCGCGGCACCGCCGGGTCGATCACCAGGAGCACTCATGTACAACCGCATCGTGGTAGGCATCGACGACTCACCCACGGCGCTCCAGGCCTTCGCCCGCGCTGTCGAATTCGCCAAGATGTCCGGCGGCACGCTGCACATCGTGACGGCGTACAAGCCCAAGCCGACCACCGGGGCCGACGTGCCCGACGAGTTCCGCTACGCCATGTCCTCGACCGGAGACGCCGACGTGCTGTTGCACAGGCTCGCCGACCAGGCCGGGACCGAGGGCGTGGCCACCGAGGTCCATGCGGCCACCGCCGACCCGGCCGACGCCCTCGTCACGGTGGCCGACCGGGAGGACGCCGACCTGATCGTCGTGGGGAACAAGGGCATGAAGGGGGCCCGACGCGTGCTCGGCAGCGTGCCGAACTCCGTCGCCCACCGGGCGAACTGCTCGGTCCTGATCCTCCCCACCACCTGACCGGCCCACCGACCGGCGGCGACAACGACAGGGCACGTTCCGGTGCGGTAAGAATGCAGTGCCTGATGGTTCCACGGGCGCAAGCACAGAGATGGAGGGTCGGTCGATGAGCGGTCAAGCAGGTAGCGGTGTCCCCACCAAGATCGTCGTCGGGACGGACGGGTCGGCCACGGCCGAGCGCGCTGTCCAGAAGGCGTCGGCGCTGGCCGCGGCGGTCGGCGCCGAGTTGATCATCATCTCCGCCTTCAACAACCGGGCTCCGGCCGGGGTCGCCGCCGCCGGGATCTCCATCGATTCGGGCTGGGTCGCCGCAGCGCAGGGCGCCGCCGAGACGGTGGCCAAGGAGGCGGCCGAGCGGGCCAAGGCCGCCGGCGTCGCATCCGTGTCGTACCAGGCGGTCTCCGGCGAGCCGTCCGAGGCACTGATCCACGTCACCCAGGAGCAGCAGGCCGACCTGCTGGTCGTGGGCTCGAAAGGCATGCAGTCGACGGCGCGGTTCCTGCTGGGGCCGATCGCGAACAAGGTGTCACGCAAGGTCGACTGCGACCTGCTCATCGTCGAGACCTCCGAGTAGGGGCCGCCGGGCGGCGCACCGCCCACCGGGACTCCGTGGCGCGCCGGTCCGGGAATGCACCCGGTGTCGTGAGCGCCATCCTCACTTCTGTACCCGCCGGTCACTACCCTGTTGGCGGAGGGGCCACCGAAGGTGAGGCGGCCGGTGCATCTCGACATAGGCGATCGATTGCTGGTTACCGGGCGCGGCGGCGGCTCGGGCCACGTGTGCCGGGTCCTGTCCATCTGGGGGCCCGACGGAACCGCTCCGTACGTCGTCCTCCGCTACGACACCGGGGACGAGGAGCTGCTCGTCCCGAACGAGGAATTCGAGGTCCGGATTCTCACCCACGCCCCCGCCTGACCCATCGGCCCGACCGGGCTCGCCGCGGGGCTTTCCTGCGACCTGCGTGTGACGTGCGGATGAATTCGTCGTTTCCCGGACGTAATCCCTGGTCAGACGGTTGAACACCTGTGGTCCCACCGCTCGCGCTGCGGTACCGTCATCCCGTGCTCCCCTCGATCAATCGACTCGCCCGTTCGCTCGCCCACGGCGAGATCGTCCTGTGGCCGGCGGTGCTCGCCGGTGCCGCGGCGACGCTCCTGTCCCTGGCGACCGGTTCCGTCCGGCTCGACCTCAGCGTCGAGGTCGCCCTCGCCAGCATGGCCACCTTCCTGTTCGGGGTCCTCCTCGCCTTCACCATCGCCCGGGTCCGTGAGCGCCTGGCCATGGTCCGCGAGCTCGTCGCACGGGGGAACTCGTCGCTCCAGTCGATCCACCAGATCATGGCCGTCTTCCCCGATCCGTTGCGCTCGCGGATCCGGGGGCTTGTCGACGACCAGCTCACCAGCCAGATCGACTACCGGCTGGTCGACAACCACCTGGCCGGCGCCGCACACGACGCGCTGGTCGAGGCCGTCTACGCCATCGAGCCGACCTCGGCCCAACACGAGTCCCTCTACAGGCGGCTCGTCGCGCTCTGCGTCCACATGGGTGCCGATCGTGCGCTCGTCGACTCGACGACCGGGCAGTCGCTGATGGCCGTCGAGTGGATCGGGATGCTGCTGCTGCTCGGGGTGATCGTGGGACTGACCATCGTGATGCCCGCCGGGGCGCTGTGGGGCGCGCTGGTCGCCGGCCTGCTCACCGGCACGCTGGTCACCCTGCTGATCGTCGTCCGCCAGCTCGACCGGCTGGTCTGGCACGAGCAGGCCTCGGTGTGGGAGCCGACCTCGAGGCTCTTCCGCAGCATGGGGCTCGACCCCTGCGTGCCGCGCCTGGTCATCGACAGCGGGCGGTTCACCCCGTCGGGGCGGGTGCGCGTCGTCGACTATCCGGACCCGTACCCCGACCGGTCCCGCAAGATCGTCACCGTCGCCGACTTCGGTGACGAACCGCGCGACTCTCCCCGGCAGGCTTGCACGACGTCGGCGACCGGCTGAGGCATCGGCCGCCCGTCCCCCCTACGGTTGGGACGTGCACCCCACCCCGATCCGCCTCGAGGCAGAGCTGACCGACGAGCGCGGCAGTCGGACGGTTGTCGCGTCCGTCGACGGGTCGTCACAGGTCGTCGGACTCGGCCCACTCGAGGTCCAGGTCACCCCGACCGTGGCCGGCGTGACCTGGACCGTGGCCAACCGGGGCGACCGGGGCGTCCGGGTCCGCAGCGTCACGCTCGTCCACCGACTCGACCACGACGGGGACCCGGTGCGGATGTTCCGCAACGGCTACCAGTCGTGGACCCCGTCGACCACCGGCGTGCTCGGCGTGGACGTAGACCCGTCGGTGCGCGCCGACTTCGAGTTCCTCCAGGCCGTGCACCATGCCGACCAGCGCCGGGCCCGTCCGGGCGAACTGCGCTCCGAGTGGGTCACGGTGCTGGCCGGCGGGCCGGGCTCGGAGCCGGTCCTCGTGGGGTTCGACGGCGGGGACCGGCACGACGGCACGCTCCGGCTCGGTGCCGGCGACACCGGGGCCGAGGTCCGGGCCGAGGCGTTCCTGGGCGACGCCGTGCTCGGGGCCGGCGAGATCCGGGACCTCCACGCGATCGAGGTCGTCCGGGGCGAGGTCGATGGGAGTGGCGCGTCGGGACTCCTCGACGACTGGTCCGCCCGGGCCGGGGACCGGGCCGGCGCCCGGGTCGACGCGCCGTTCCAGGTCGGCTGGTGCAGCTGGTACCAGTACTTCCACGACGTCACCGAACTGGACATCCGGTCCAACCTCACGCTCGCGGATGACTGGCCCTTCGACGTCTTCCAGGTGGACGACGGCTACCAGACCGCCATCGGGGACTGGCTCGGGACCAACGAGCGGTTCCCCTCGGACCTGGCCGGACTGGCGTCCTCGATCCGGGCCGCCGGCCGCACCCCGGGACTGTGGCTCGCGCCGTTCCTGGTGGCGCCCGACTCCGAGGTCGCCCGCCGTCACCCGGACTGGATCGCCCGCCACCGGGTCGACGGGGTCGACACCGGCCCGCTCCGGACCTGGTGGAACCCGCCGTGGGGCGGGGGCGAGGACGGGTTCATGTACGGCCTCGACACCACCCACCCCGAGGTGGCCGCCCACCTCGAGCAGGTGGCCGCCGCCGTGGTCGATGCCGGCTTCCCCTACCTCAAGCTCGACTTCACCTTCTCCCCCTCGGTGGACGGGGGCTACACCGACGCGGGCCGCACCCCGGCCGAGCGGGTCCGGGCCGGGTTCGCCGCGCTGCGACGCGGGGCGGGTGAGGACGCCTTCCTGCTCGGTTGCGGGGTCCCCCTTTCCAACGTGGTCGGCCTGGTCGACGCCAACCGGATCGGGCCCGACGTGGCACCGGTGTGGGCGCTCGACCCCGCCGACGAGATGGTGCCCGGCTACCTCGGCATCCAGCCTGCCACCGGCCACGCCTTCGCCAACACGCTGACCCGGTCCTTCATGCACCGCCGCCTGTGGTTGAACGACCCGGACTGCCTGATGCTCCGCACAACGGACACCGAACTCGGCGAGGCCGCCGCCCGCACGTGGGCGCTGGCGGTCGGCGTGTCCGGCGGTATGGCGCTCGTCTCGGACGACCTGGCGCTCCTCGACGCCGGTTCCCGTCGACTGCTCGACGAGGTGGTGGCGCTCGGACGTGCCGCCGACGCCGGCGCTGTCGCCGGCGACGGCCCGCGATGCGACGACCTGATGGAGCCGACCGCGCCGGCACGGCTCACGTCGCGTGCCGGCCACCTGGAGGCCGACCCCTTCGCCGGCAGCTCGCGCTTCACGCCCGGCGCACGGATTCCGGGGTCCTGAGGCGCCAGGGCCGCGCCGGGGCGGCCGGCGGACGCCGGTAGGGTCGTCAGCCATGGACCCCCGGGAACGGATCGAGGAAGCCCGGGACGTCGGCCGGGCGGCCACCGAGGGCGGCATCGAATTCGTCCGGGCCCAGGCCCTCGCCCAGGTCCGCCGGTCCATGGGCATGACGCGTGAGCCGCCGCCGCCCTGCGTCGAGCCGGAGCTCGCCTACATCGCGCCCGACTCGGTCGTGCGCCGGATCCACGGGGACCTGCCATCGATGCTCATCGGTGGGTTGTCCGCACTCCTGTTCCAGATGCTCCACCCCCTCGCCATGGCCGGGGTCGCCCGGCACTCGCAGTACCGCAGTGACCCGCTCGGCCGGCTCGAGCGGACGGCCTCGTTCCTCGGGACCACCACGTTCGGCACCCGTGACGAGGCGCGCGCCGCGATCGGGCGCGTCCGACAGGTGCACACCCGGGTCACGGGCACGGCCCGGGACGGCCGGCGGTACTCGGCCGCCGACCCGGACCTGCTCACCTGGGTCCACGCCGCCGAGGTCTCGAGCTTCCTGGCCGCCACCCGTGCCTACGCGCCGGTGCGGCCGACGCCGGTGGAGGAGGACGACTACCTCGACCGGATGGCCGCGGTCGCGCGCGACCTCGGCGCCGTCGACGTCCCGCGGTCGGTGGCGGAGCTCGATGCCTACTTCGTCGACGTCCGTCCCCGGCTGGCGTTCACGCCCGAGGCACGGGACGCCCGCAACTTCGTCCTGCGCGGCGTCGGTCGATGGCCCCACGAGATCGCCACGTACGGCCTGCTGGTGGGCGCGGCACAGGGCGTCCTGCCCACGTGGGCACGTCGCCAGCTGCGGCTCCCCGCGCTGCCGGCCGGTGACCGGCTGGCCGTGCGGCCCTCGGCCCGCCTGCTCGGCGCCGCGTTCCGGTGGGTCGTGACAACGCCGATGGCCCGGGCGCCCGAGCCGGTCTGAGCGACCGGGCCCGGGCAACGGAGCGCCCCGGCAACGGGGTCCGGCGACCAGGCGTGTGCGCCCGGGAACCGTCCATCGGCGTCACTCGGTCAGGTCGGTCAGCAGCGACGTCACCGGGCGGTGGGCGCCGCCCAGGGCCAGCACCTCGTCGAAACCGTCCCGCAGGCAGGCGATGAGCTTGTCGGGGTCGGGGACCGCGGCGGTGTCGATGGTGCAGCCCACGCAGCACGTGCCCTGGTAGGTGACGAGGGTCACGTTGACCGCCGCCCCCGTCGTCGGACCGAACGCGTAGTACCCGCTGACGGGGGCGCCGGCCAGGTAGATCTGCATCGGCACCCCGGGCACGTTGGAGGCCAGGAAGTCGACGTGCTTGAGCATCGACCCGATGACACCGGACGGCAGCAGGGTGAGGACACCGGCCACGGTGTCCGACAGGGGCAGCGCCTCCTCGTTGCGGGCGGCACGGCACCGCCACCCGGTCACCCGGACCCGTGCACCCGGGTCGGTCTCGCCGACGGGGACGACGAACCGCTCGAGCGTGATCCGGTTGCCACCCTCGGGATCATCCTCGTTGCGGAGTGAGATGGGCATCGTCACCCGCAACTCGTCGACCGGCGTCCCGTGCAGCTCGTGGTAGCGGCGGAGCCCGCCGGTGACCGAGGCCACGAAGGCGTCGTTCAGCGTGCCGCCGACCACCGCCCCCGCCCGCTTGAGGTCGGCGAGATCGACCTCGAAGAGGTCCAGGTGGCGGTCCAGGCTCCGCCGGGTCATGATCGGCGACAAGGTGTCGGACACCGGTGCGACGAACCGGCCGATCGAGCTCGTGGTCGCCACCACGTCGAGCACCGAGCGGATCGGGTGGCGCACGACGGCACGGGCCACCGGCACCACGTCGGCCAGCCCGGTCCGGGCCGCCCCCACGACCCGTCCGAAGGAGTGGCCCACCGCCCCCCGGGCCAGGTCGACCCCGGTCGGAGGCGACGCCGTCTCGGGCACCGGCACCTCGTCGACCGGGCCCATCTCGGGGGTCGTCTCGAAGACCAGCATGGCGAGCTGCATGCCGCCGATACCGTCGGTCAGCGAGTGGTGGACCTTCATGACCAGGGCGGCCCGGTCGCCCTCGAGGCCCTCGATCAGGGTGATCGACCACAGGGGCCGGGACGGGTCGAACTCGGTCATGGCCTCCCGGCGGGCGAACTCGACCACCGTCGCCGGGGTGTAGGGCGCAGGCGCCCCGATCCGGCTGAGATGCATGGAGAGGTCGAACTCGCAGTCGACCCACTGTGGGGCGGCCAGGCTCGCCGGCGAGGGCACCGGCCGCTGCCGGAACCGGGGGGCGAGCCGCGTCGCCCGCTCGAGCCGGGCGGTCAGGACGTCGACGTCCGGTCGGGCGTCCAGCCAGGTGACGGCCACGATCGTGGATCGCAGGCCCGGGTCGTGCTCCATGTTCCACGCCAGCGCATCGGGACCCCGCATGAATTGCTCGTCGTCTACTGCCATCACCGCTCCTCCGGTCTGCTCGGCCGTCACCCCCGACGGCCTCCCCTGGGGTGAACCTACGTCGGCACCACAGGGCGGCCAAGGGCCGAAGGCCCCTTTTCGCAGGTCGCACACAGTCTCCGTCGTCCCGGCGGTCCGGGCCGCCCGCAGACCTCTGACCAGGGACGGAGGGGCGGCTGGACCTGCCCCTGCCCCGGCCCCTAAATTGGTCAGTCTTGTGTTGCACTCCGGTTCGACCCCGATGACGGGGCCAGACACCGCCGGGACAGCCCGTCGAACGCTCCGGGTCCTGTGCCTCCCCGTGCTCGTCGTCCTCGCCGCCCTCCCCTTCGGGGCAGCGCTGCGCCCGGCGGGAGCCGACACCGTCACCGGCCTCCAGTCCCAGGCGGCCACGGTTGCCCACAACCTGGTGCTCGAGCAGCTCCAGGTCGATGCCGCCCAGCAGCAGACCTCCGTGGCCGCGTCCCTGGTCGCCTCCGACCAGGTGGCGATCGCCCGACTCGGCCAGCAGCTGGCCGCCGACCAACTGGCGATCTCCCGGCAGCTCCGGGTCGTCCGGGACCAGGCCATCCGCTCCTACATCGACTCGGGGGCCGACTCATCGAGCACCGACGCCGCCCTGTTCGCCGGTGGGTCCTCCCGTGCCCAGGCGGCCAGCGAGTACACCCACCTGGCTGTAGGCACCATCACCACCCAACTGGCTCAACTGCACACGGCCCAGCGGGCGCTCCAGACCCAGCAGGCCCAGCTGCAGGCCCGGCAGGGCCAGGACCGCGCCGACGAGGCCCGCAGGTCCGCCGCACTGGGCCAGGCGTCGGCCGCCGCCGCCCAGCTGCAGGCCGAGCAGTCCCGGGTCACCGGCCAGCTGGCCGCCGCGGTCGCATTCCAACAGGCGGCGCAGGCCCGGTCGGCTGCCGCCGCCGTGGCGAGCGCGCACCAGTCCGCATCCCCGACCTCCACCACGACGGCCACCATCCCGCGCTCGGCGGCCGCCGCCGCCCCGACGGCGACCGTCCCGGGCCCCGCTCCGTCCACATCCGGCAACCCGTACCCGAGCCTGTCGGACCCCTCGCTCAACGCGTTCTTGTCGTGTGTGGTCCAGGCGGAGTCCGGCGGCAACTATTCCATCGTGTCGCCGAACGGGCTCTACATGGGCGCGTTCCAGTTCAGCCAGCCCACCTGGAACTCGGCTGCCCAGGCTGCCGGGCTCGGGCTCCTGGTCGGGGTACCGCCGAACGTTGCCACCCGGGCCGAGCAGGACACGGTGGCCGTGGCGCTCTTCGCGCTCGACGGCGGGCAGCCCTGGCTCGGCGACCGCTGCAGCCAGGGCTGAGCCCCGTCAGCGGGTCCCGGTCGGCGGGTCCCGGTCAGCCGTCGAGGTGCCGCTTCACCGCGGTCGCCGTCCGCTCGCCACTGAACATCGCGCCCTGGAGCGACGCGGTGTCCCGGTGGTCGCCGCACACGAACCGCCCGCCGCCGAGCGCGATACGGCGCCGTGGCGCCAGCGGCGGGGTCTGGCGGGGCTGCCCGTGGGGGATCACGTCGGTGCGCAGGTGGGCCCAGTCGGACGTGTCGGTGTCGAACCAGGCGGCAAGCTGCTCGACCGCGCGTGCCCGCAGGCCCGGGTCCAACGCGTCCGGACCCGGCACAGCGGCGGCCACCAGGCTGCAGCCCGTCGGCGCGTACGACGGCGCCACCTCGCTGAGCACGGCCAGGTTGCGCACCGGGCCGGACCCGGTCCCGTCGAGCACGAGGGCTGTTCCCTGCACCGGCGGCTCGGCCACGGCGAACCAGCAGCAGGCGACCGCACGCGACCCGGGGTCGTCGACGGCACGGCCCAGCAGCCGGTGCGCCTCGGGTCCCTCGGTCGCCACCACGACCGCCCGGGCGCCGAGCGTCTCCCCGTCGGCCAGGTGCACGGTGGTGCCGTCGATCCGGTCGACCCGGGCGCCGAGCCGCACCGTCCCCGCCGGCAGCGCCTCCGCCACCTGGGCCGGGATCGCCCCCATCCCGCCGGCCGGGACCGCGGTGGACCCCGAGGCCAGCATCTTGAGGACGACGTCGAAGCGCCGGCGGGACACCTCGAGGTCCGGGTCGAGCTGGATCCCGGCGAACAGGGGTCGCCAGAACGCCTCGATCATGGCGGTGCCGAACCCGGCGCTGCGCAGTCGGTCCAGCGTGGTGCCGTCGGGGGCGCGCAGCAGGTCTCGGGCCGACGTGGTCCGCACGGACAGGACGAGGCGGGCCACACGGGCCTTGTCGGCCAGCGAGCCGACGGGGGCGCGGAGCGTGCCGAGCAGCTGCGCCGGCCGACGGAGCGGGTCGCCCAGGGGGTGCATGCCGTCGAGCGTGCGGACGACGGCGCCGGGAGCGAACTCGTGGAGGTCGAGCGCGGCGAGGTCCAGCCGCTTCCCGACCTCCGGGTAGGCGGTCAGCAGGATCTGGAACCCCCGGTCGAGGAGGTAGCCGTCCACTG
>JADGOH010000141.1 GCA_017883025.1 Acidimicrobiales bacterium | reverse complement strand
AGGGAGCCGGTCGGTGCGGGGTCCGGGGCGATGTCGGCCGTCGGTGCGGGGGCCGGGGCGATGTCGGCCGTCGGTGCGGGGGCCGGGGCGATGTCGGCCGTCGGCTCGAGCACGGACGCCGACGCGACCGCACCCTGGCGACGCGTCCGGACGGCGAGGGCGAACGAGCCGAGCAGCAGGACGGCGCCGAGCACGATCAGTCCGATGCCCACGTGGGCGACCACCGAATAAGCGGCACATCCCCGCGCCGTGACCGTGCCGTGCGTCAGGATCACCACGTTGGTGGAGCAGCCGACGGATGCCGGGCTGAAGAGCGCATAGGCGACGGTTCCGACGCCCAACGAGATGCCGCCCCAGAGGGCGCACAGCGATCGACCTCGGCCCGCTCTCATGCAGATCGAAGCTACCGGACCCGGGAAAACTCAGGCGTGATCGGGCCCGCACGACTACGGAGAGTGGGCGCGACGCACGGGGCCCGACCACGGCCCGCGACAAGTTGCATCCACTAGCGCCGGACGAGCCCGAAATGCACGCGCGGGCTGCGCTATCCGATCGATGTCACGGGCAGGATGCAGTTGCCCGTCGGGTACGAGGCGGTCACCCGGGCCAGGTCCCGGAGGACCCGTGCGAGCCGGCGTGGCCGGTGACCGGGGCTCAGTCGGTGAGTCCGGTCTCGCGCACGGTGACATTGAGCCGTCCCAACAGCTCGCCGACTGCCGGGTCGAACGTGTCCGCCGCCAGCCGCGGCACCCCGTGGTAGGCGAGGCGCGACGGCCCTCCGAACACGACCACGTCACCCGACTCGAGCGGCATGTCAACCCACGGACGGCCGCGACCCGACGGGTTGCCGAAACGGAAGACCCCGGTCGCGCCCACGCTGAACGAGACCACGGGCGCCGGCGCAACCTCGTCGCGGTCGACGTGCATCCCCATCGTGGCCCCGGGCCCGTACCAGTTGATCAGGGCCACGTCGGGAGCGAACTGCTCGGGGTCGGCAGCCACGCGAGCGTCGATCACCGCAGCATCGACCAGCGCCCGGCGGCTGAGCTCGCCCAGCCAGGATGGGAACGCCAGCGCTCGCCCACCGTCCCCGTCGTCGCGGGTGCGCGAGTAGCGGTAGGGATACCAGTGCCAGCCGAGCCCGACCATCGCCACCGACATCGACGACCCGTTGCGCATCCGCGGATGCCGCGCGCCGCCGGACGCCTCACCCCAGGCTCGGCATCGGGTCACGAATTCCACCCGCAGGTCGGCATCCATCCACCCCGGCAGGTGGACGGCACCGGGCGCCATCACGGACGGCTCGGTGGGGAGCAGCCGGTCCACGCGCCGCTCAACCGGTTGCGGTCGGCTCCTGCTTCGCCAGCCACCGCAGCCGGGCGGCCCGGGCGTCCCAGGAGTAGACGACGACGGTCTTCGCCATCCGGTCGTGCCAGGCGTGCCGGTCCTTGTTCAGCAGGATGCCGAGGAACCCGAGCCCGAAGAGGAGAAAGCTCAAGGGCAGTGTGATCGTCCGGATCACCGCCTGACGCACGGCGATCGCGTCGCCGTCCGTGGCCACCACCCGGATGCCGAGCAGCGCCATCCCGATGGTCTTGCCGCTGAGCGACCACTGATAGGCGAAGTACACGAATTCCCACACGACGAAGGAGATGACCACGAGTACCGCCGAGACCGTCCCCTTCGTGAGGTCGACCGTCGTCCCGGTCACAAGCTTGAGGGCGAAGGTGATCGCGGCCACGGACAGGGTGAAGATCCCCCATGAGGCGCCGGCGTCGGCGGCGAACGCGACGAGACGGGTCACACCGCCCGCATAGTTGCCCTGCCTCCCGGCGGTCGGAGGTGCCGACCCTGTCGAGGGGGTCGTCACCGGGCAGCCCCCGACTCACGCGCCGGGACATCGATCGTCGCAAGGGAGGCGACCAGGGCCGGAGGGCCTACCGGCCAGTCGTCCGACTTTCGCCGCAGGATCCGGTTGACCCATCGGGCCACGAAGTCGTCGAGGCCCACCCCCTGGGCCCGGACCAGGTCGAGCGCCTCGGACGCCACGCCGCTCGTCGAGTGGGCGATGATCGTGCCCAGTTCGGTCTGCTCGACCAGCGAGTCGATGTCCACGCGCTCGATGATCTGCTGGATGTCCACCCGGTCGATGATCTGCTGGACGTCGACGCGCTCGATGATCTTCTCCACATCTACGCGCTCGATGATCTTCTCCACGTCGACCCGCTCGATGATCTTCTCCACGTCGACGCGCTCGATGATCTTCTCGACATCGACCCGGTCGATCAGGGCGTCGACGTCGACCTTGGACACGATGGCGTCCACGTCGACGTTGGCCAGCAGCGCGTCCATGTCCACCTTCGAGACGAGGGCGTTGACATCGATGGCCTCGATGACGAGCCCCACCACGCGCTCGGCGATGGACTCGACGAGTTGTTCCATCCGTCCGGAACCGGGCAACGGGCTCAACCCCCGTCCCGTGGCATGGTCCACTCCATTCCCCCAGCTTCGCATCGGCCGCGGTCTGAATCGGGGACTGCCCCGTCCCGGCGGCATGGCGGGGGCACGGTCAGGCGGCGTCGGCCCTCAGGATCTCCAGGGCCTTGTCGGCGTGCAGGTTCATCCGCACCTCGCTCTTGATCACACCGAGCACCCTCAGGTCCGTGCCGATCACGAAGGTGGCCCGCTTCGTCGGCGTCAGCACCGTGATCCGACGACGGACGCCGAACTGCGTGGCCACGGTGCCTTCGGGGTCGGACAGCAGCGGGTAGTCGAACTCGTGCTTGTCCGAGAACTGCTTCTGCTTCGCCACGTCGTCGGCACTGATACCCACCCGCTGGGCGCCGACGGCTTCGAATTCGGCCTTCATGTCCCGGAAGTGACAGCTCTCGGCCGTGCACCCGGGCGTCATGGCCGCGGGGTAGAAGAACAGGACCACCGGGCCGTCAGCCGCCAGCTCGCTCAGCTTCCGCACCACCCCGTCCTCGTCGGGAAGCTCGAAGTCGGGTGCGTGATCGCCGGTGTCCATGAACTGACGATAGCGAGGACGATCGCGGCATGCGCCGGTGTCCGGTCCGGTCCGTGCTGCCACGTGTAGTGGACCGGACCGGCTCGCCCTAGGATGACCACCACGCCGCCGACGCCAGGCGTCGCCCCGAACCGCCCCCGGTGCCTGGTGCCCGGGGACCGATCGGATGACCGCCCTCCACCTCGACCCGGACCGGAATCCGCCACATGAGACTCGCGATCGAAGTCGAGAACCTGCAGAAGACCTTCAAGGGAAAGCGCATGGTGCGCGCCCTGGACGGGGTCAGCTTCGCCGTACCCGAAGGCACGGTCTTCGGGCTGCTTGGCCCGAACGGCTCCGGCAAGACCACCGCCGTACGGGTGCTGACGACCATCCTGCGGGCCGACGGTGGGTCGGCGCGGGTCCTCGGCTACGACGTCCAGAAGAAGGCCGCGCTGGTGCGGACCCTGATCGGGCTCGCCGGACAGTACGCCGCGGTTGACGAGAACCTGACCGGGCGCGAGAACCTCCAGATGGTCGGCAACCTGAACCACCTCCCCCGGTCGTTCGTGGTCCGGCGCGCCGTCGAGCTGCTCGACCAGTTCAACCTGGCCGACGCCGGAGACCGACCGCTCAAGACCTACTCCGGTGGCATGCGCCGCCGCCTCGACCTGGCCGCCGCCCTGGTGGCGCGGCCGACGGTGCTGTTCCTCGACGAGCCCACCACGGGCCTCGACCCGCAGAGCAGGAACGATCTCTGGGAGGTCATCGAGCGCCTGGTCGGGGGCGGCACCACCGTGCTGCTGACCACGCAGTACCTCGAGGAGGCCGACCGCCTGGCCAGCCAGCTCGCCGTCATCGACCACGGCCGCGTCATCGCCGAGGGCACGCCCGAGTCGATGAAAGCCGACCTCGGCGCCACCGTGCTCGAGGTGGGACTCCCGTCCATCGAGGACGCCCTGCGCACCGGGGCCATCCTCGACACGCTCGGGCCCCACGCGTCCCTGGTCACCGGGACGCTGGTCGAGGTGACGGTCGACAACGGGCCCGAGGCGGCGATGGCGGGCCTGCGGGCGCTCGATGCCGAGGGCATCCGGCCCCAGACGTTCAACCTGCGAGAGCCCAGCCTCGACGACGTGTTCCTGTCGCTGACCGGTCACCGCACCGAGGACGAGGTGGCCGAGAACGGGGACGGGGACGGGGGCCTCTCGCCGAGGCAACGGCGCAAGAAGATTCGGCTGGAGCAGCTGGAAGCAGCCCTTCCCGTCGCGACAGGAGAGCTCGCATGACCACCGCAGTCGCGGAACCAACCGTCTCCGGCGCCCCACACTCGACGGGGGTGATGAGCAACCTGCATTGGTTGGCGTCGGACACCGCCACCCTCACCCGTCGCAACCTGCTCGCCGTCACCCGGATCCCTGAGGCCCTGTTCTTCTCGACGGTCCAGCCCATCATGTTCGTGCTGCTGTTCCGCTACGTCTTCGGCGGGGCCATCCACACCGACGCCACCAGCTACGTGAACTACCTGCTGCCAGGCATCTTCGTGCAGACCGTGGCGTTCGGCTCCGTGAGCACGAGCATCGGGCTCGCCGAGGACCTGCAGAAGGGCATCATCGAGCGGTTCCGGGCGCTGCCCATGTCGCGCGGGGCCGTACTGCTCGGGCGCACGACGGCCGACCTCATCCGCAACGTGTTCGTCATCGTCGTGATGACTGTGGTCGGGCTCCTGGTCGGTTTCCGCCCGTCGACCGGGGTGCTGTCCTACCTGGCCGGTGTGCTGCTGATCCTGTTCTTCGCCTACGCCCTGTCCTGGGGCTTCGCCATCGTGGGCCTGTCCGCCCCCAACAGCGAGACCGCCCAGGTCATGTCATTCCCGCTGATCTTCCCCCTGACCTTCATCTCGGCGGCGTTCGTCCCCCTCAGCTCGATGCCCAGCTGGCTGCAGGGGTTCGCCACCTACCAGCCGTTCAGCGTGACCGTCAGCGCCTGCCGGTCCCTGATGGTGGGCCCGGCGTCGACGGGGACGGGGCGGAGCACCTCCTTCTGGGTGGTGCAGTCCCTCCTGTGGACGTTCGGCCTGCTCATCGTCTTCATACCCCTGGCCATCCGCAAGTACCGCACCCGCACCTGACGCCGCCGGGAATTCCCGCCGTCCCGGACGGGGCAGAATGGGGTCATGGCACACTCCTCCACTTCTCCCGACTCCTTCGGCGCCCGTGGCAGCCTGCAGGTCGGCGACGCCACCTACGAGATCTTCCGCATCACGGCCCTCGCCGACCGGTTCGACGTGGCCCGACTGCCGTACTCGATCAAGGTCATCCTGGAGAACCTGCTCCGCCACGAGGACGGGGTCGCCGTCACCGCCTCCGACATCGAGGCGGTCGCCGGCTGGGGCGTCAGCCCGCAACGCCACGGCGTGGGCGGCACCGACGCCGCCGAGATCGCCCTCACCCCTGAGCGGGTCCTGATGCAGGATTTCACCGGCGTGCCCGGTGTCGTCGACCTCGCCGCCATGCGCGACGCGCTCCGCACATTGGGCGGCGACCCGGCGAAAGTCAATCCGCTCGTGCCAGTAGAGCTGGTCGTCGACCACTCCGTCATCGCCGAGGCATCGGGAACCTCGTCCGCCTATGACGAGAACGTCGGCATCGAGTATCAGCGCAACATCGAGCGCTACCAGCTCCTGCGCTGGGCCCAGCAGGCCTTCGACGGCTTCCGGGTCGTACCCCCGGGCATGGGCATCTGCCACCAGGTCAACCTCGAGTACCTGTCGCGGGTGGTCTTCGCCACCGACGACGGACGGGCCTACTGCGACACGCTCGTCGGGACCGACTCCCATACCACCATGGTCAACGGCCTCGGCGTACTCGGGTGGGGTGTCGGCGGCATCGAGGCGGAGGCCGCCATGCTCGGCCAGCCCCTCTCCATGCTGCTGCCCCCGGTCGTGGGCTTCCGCCTGACGGGTGAGCAGCCGTCAGGGACCACCGCCACCGATCTGGTGCTCACCATCACCAACGTCCTGCGCAAGCACGGCGTGGTCGGCAAGTTCGTCGAGTTCTTCGGCCCCGGCGTGGCCTCGGTCCCGCTGGCCAACCGGGCGACGATCGGCAACATGTCCCCCGAGTACGGCGCCACGTGCGCGATGTTCCCCATCGACGACGTGACCCTCGACTACCTCCGGTTCTCGGGTCGCGAGGACGCCCACGTCGACCTGGTCGAGGCCTACGCCCGCACCCAGGGCATGTTCCACGACCCGTCCGACCCCGAGCCGGTCTTCTCCGAGCTCATCGAACTCGACCTGTCCACCGTGGTGCCGAGCATCGCCGGCCCGGCCCGGCCGCAGGACCTGGTCCGGCTCGACGAAGCCGCACCGTCGTTCCGCACCGCCCTCGGCCGTGACGCCCGCAGCCACGCCGCCTCCCGGACCGACGGCACCACCGACGAGATCGAGGACGGTCACGTGGTCGTGGCCGCCATCACTTCGTGCACGAACACGTCGAACCCGCAGGTCATGGTGGCGGCCGGCCTCGTCGCCCGCAACGCCGTGGCCCGGGGTCTGGACGCCAAGCCGTGGGTCAAGACGACGCTCGCCCCCGGATCGCGGGTGGTCATGGACTACCTCGACCGGGCCGGGCTGACCGAGCCCCTGGCCGCCATCGGCTTCGACCTCGTCGGCTACGGCTGCACGACCTGCATCGGCAACTCGGGCCCCCTGCTGCCCGGGGTGTCAGATGCCGTCCAGGAAGGTGACCTGTCGGTCGCCTCGGTGCTCTCGGGCAACCGGAACTTCGAGGGTCGCATCCACCCCGACGTGCGCATGAACTACCTGGCCTCCCCGCCCCTGGTGGTGGCGTACGCCCTGGCCGGCAGCATGGGCGTCGACCTGACGACCGAACCCCTGGGCACCGGGGCCGACGGCGAGCCCGTCTACCTCGCCGACCTGTGGCCCAGCCCCGAAGAGGTGACCGAGGCCATCCGGACGTCGCTCACCTCCGACATGTTCCGGCAGCGCTACGGCTCCGTGTTCGCGGGTGACGAGCGCTGGCAGGCCGTCGAGGCGGCCTCGGGCGACACGTTCGCCTGGGACACCTCCTCGACCTACGTCCTTCGCCCGACGTTCCTCGAGGGCCTGACCATGACCCCGGCAGCCGTGACCGACGTCACCGAGGCCCGGGTCCTGGCGAAGCTCGGCGACAGCGTCACCACGGACCACATCTCCCCGGCCGGCAACATCAACCCGACGACGCCGGCCGGTCGCTACCTGGCCGACCATGGCGTCGACCAGGTCGACTTCAACTCCTACGGTGCCCGGCGCGGCAACCACGAGGTGATGGTCCGGGGGACGTTCGCCAATGTGCGTCTGCGCAACCAGCTGGCCCCGGGGACCGAGGGCGGGATCACCGTCCACCTGCCCGACGGCGAGCAGACCACCATCTTCGAGGCCTCCGAGCGGTATGCGGCCGAGGGCGTCCCACTCCTGGTCCTGGCCGGCAAGGAGTACGGGTCGGGCTCGTCACGTGACTGGGCGGCCAAGGGGACGTCGCTGCTCGGCGTCAGGGCCGTGCTGGCCGAGTCGTTCGAGCGCATCCACCGGTCCAACCTGATCGGCATGGGCGTCCTGCCCCTCCAGTACGCGGACGGCGAGAGCGCCGAGATGCTGGGTTTGAGCGGCCACGAGGTGTTCTCGGTCACCGGGCTCGAGTCACTCAACGAGGGTGTCAGCCCGAAGATGGTGAAGGTGTCCGCCGCCGACGGCGACCGTACCTCGGAGTTCGAGGTCCGCCTCCGGATCGACACCCCGATGGAGGCGCAGTACTACCGCAACGGCGGCATCCTGGCGTACATGCTGCGCCAGATGGCGGGCTGACCCGGTTCGGCCGGTCGGGCCCGGATTGCAATCGGGCGGTCCTTGGGACTCCACCCTGACACGTGCCAGACTGCATGCTCGGACGGGGGGGCGGCATCCGTCGAGCACAGGGGGTTCGACATGCAGAGGCTGACCGCGGGGCTGTTGACGGCGTCACTGGCCGGCCTGATGGCCGCCTGCTCAGGCTCACCGGGCCCTTCCAGCTCGTCGTCGGAGACTGGGTCGGAAGCGATCCCGACGGTGACGTGCCATTCCGTGTCCGGCACCAACGACGTCGGCCAGAAGCTGACCCTCGCCGGGTGCTCCGGCCCCACCGGCGGCTCGGGCACGGTGCTGGGCCCATTCGCCTCGCCCACCGTGATCCACTGGGCCTCTGGCGGGACCACCCAGGTCGTCTTCGACTCGAACACGCAGGTGACCGACAACCCGTCGTGCCCGACCCAGCTGACGGCCACCGGTGGGCGAGTGCTCTCGACCTCGGTCCACGGCATCACGGGTAATGTCCGCGGGGTGATCTGCATCGACTCCACCGGGACCATCTCCCTGCCGCCCGGGACGACCCTGACCTTCTGACGGAGCCGGCCACCGGGACGCCCGGGCCGGTCGTCCACGGGTTCGGCGGACTCAGCCGAGCACGCCGTCCAGTTCGCGCACGGAGTCGACCACCGTCACCCTCGGGTCCCGCTCGGGCGGCGGCCTGCCGTCGGCGATCCAGACGGCCGTCATCCCGCTGGCGAGCGCGCCCTCCACGTCCCGCTCCCAGCTGTCGCCCACCATGACCGAGTCCTCGGCGTCGGCGCCGAGTCGCTCGAGGACGAGGGCGAACACCGCCGGCCTCGGCTTGCCGACTCCGGCCTCGCCCGACACCACGACCGTGTCGAAGCTATCGGTCAAGCCGGCCTGGTCGAGCTTGAAGCGCTGCAGGTCGGACGACCCGTTGGTCAGGAGGCCCACCGGGCCACGGTCACGGGCTCCGTCGAGCGCCTGCTCCATCCCGTCGATGACCGGGTGCCCCCGGCGCTGCGCCGCGTCGAACCGGTCGCCGGCGAGACCGGCCAGTGCGGGGTCCGCGGCGTCGAATCCGGCGGCAACGGTTTCCCACGCCTCGGTCCGGTAGGCGGGTGCCCAGGCGTGGAGCCCGGCCATCGACTCGTGGTTGCCGTCGAACGCCGACCACAGCCCTTCCCACGACGCGAGGCCGAGCTGGAGGCAGAGCGGGTAGTCGGCACCACGGCGCCACACCGAGCGGATCGACTCCAAGGCGTCCGTCTCCGAGACGACCGGATCGACACCGGGGAAGACGGCGATCGCCTCGCGCAGCGACGCCATGGCGAATGCCTGCTCCACGATCAGGGTGTCGTCCAGGTCGAAGATCACGGCGCGTCGGGACATGGGTGGCGATGGTACCGGTCGTGCGCCACGACCCGATCACGCGCATAGTCGTGCCTGAATTCCGCCCGTGGGCGGACGGGGTGGTCCGGGTCCGTGCCCGCCTGGTCGTCGTCGGGGGTTCTGGGCCAGCCGGGCGATCCTCGTGCACCTCGACCTGATCCTGGCCACCGTCGCCATGATCGGCGTCGCCGTCGCGTCCGCCCCCGCCTGGCGCTGACGCCGGACCTCGCCCCGCCGGGTGCCGGACCTCGCCGGAGGCCTACGAGAACTTGGTGGTGGGACGCTCCAGCCAGACGCCGTCCACGGTCAGGTCCACCTTCTCGTTGTAGAAGGCCACCAGGCCGGCGATGGGGAGCAGCTGGCGGGTCGGGAAGTCGTAGGCCCAGACCAGGTCGGGCTCCACCCGTTCCCCGACGTCGACCGACCAATAGCCGCTGGTCGTGCCCTTGTACGGGCACGAGGTCACCGTGTCGCTCGGCACCAGACGGGTGAAGTCCACGTCGAGACGGTCGAAGTAGTACCGGGTGGGCAGGCCGGTCTCGAACACCAGGACCGCTCGGGTGGACCGCGCCAAGACCAGGCCCTCCAATTCGACGACGACCTCCCGGTCCGAGCGCAGGGCATCGACCCGGGTGTAAGGGTTCCGCGGGTGCACGAACACCTCCTCGTCCTCCTCGAACCAGGCGTCCAGGGCCCCCCAGTCGACCCGGACCGTTCCGGAGATCCCTTCGACCTCGGAGACCACGTAGTGGTGGGCCACGCCGGCCAGCACCCCGTCGCCCCTGCGGAGCCCGAACCGCATGGCGGTTCCCCGGCGGAGGTGCTCCTCGTGCCCCTCGTCGACGAGCACGTCCGGGGCGAAGTCGGCGAACGGAATGTAGTACTGCGGGTAGTAGGGCCACTCCCACACATATCGGGCCGCTGTCGTGTCGATCACCACCCGACCGTCGAGGACGGCCCGGATGCGGCGGGGCACCGGCTCGACGTGATTGACAGGGACGATCGCCTGCGGGTAGTCGGTCACGGGTCGCTCCTCGGTGGTCGTGACGCCTGTCCCGTCATCCTACGGAGCGACGTCGTCGAGCGACCCGGGCCCGCTCAGCCCACCCGGACCAACCGGACCCGCCGGATCACCTCGTCGACCACCTCGCTGGTGGAGGCCCCGCCCCCGAGGTCGAAGGTGCGGATCCCGTCGGCCGCCGCCCCCAGCGTGGCCTCCCGGATGGCGAGCGCGGCAGCCGCCACCGAGCCGTCCCCGGTGGGGGGTGCGTGATCGAGGGCAGCAGCGCACGCCAGCAGCATGGCCATCGGGTTGGCCACGTTCTTCCCTTCGAGCGATGGGGCCGTCCCGTGGGGCGCCTCGGCCATGGCCACAGTCGGCCGGAGGTCGTCGTCGAGCGCCAGCAGGACCGACTCGGCCCCGGCGATGGAGCCGAACATGGCCAGTACCAGGTCGGACAGGCAGTCGCCGTCGCGGTTGAGTGCGGGGATCACCAGCGACTGGTCGTCCGCCTCGGTCAGCAGGCCGGCGTAGGCGGCGTCGATCAGCATCGGGCGGTAGGGCACGTCGGGATGGCGCGCGGCGGCCGCGTCCATCTCCTCCTTGAGCATGCCCTCGTAGACGGTCGACACGGTCCACTTGGGCCCGCCGAACACGCAAGCCCCCAGGTGCGCCGCCGACTGGAACGAGTACTCGGACACCGAGCGGCACACCGACCGGTCGATCCGCTCGGTCCGCCACGCCTGCTCGTCCGGTCCGCCTATCGTCCCGGTCCGGCCCTCCTCGGCACCGTAGGCGTCACCCACTGCCATGCGCACCACCACGATCGGATGCACCACCGGGGCCGGCGGCACCACCCCGGGGATCCGTCGACCGGTCCGCACGATGACCGACCCGCCCACGCCTTCGCGCAGGATCCGGTTCGGCGACCCCACGTCCCCGGTCTGCGGTGGGGTGATGGTGGCGGCCTTCAGCCCTAGGCCCACCTCGACCATGGCCTCGGCCGCCTCCGCCACGACGTCGTTCTGCGTGCGGCGTCGGTTCCCGAGGGACAGGTCGAACCGGACCAGGTCGACCGGGACCCCGATCACTGACGGGGCGAGGACCCGGAGCGCTTCGTCGAGCAGCTCCTGCCCTGTCTCGTCACCCTCACAGACCACCAACTGCGTACCCTCGACCATGGGTCCAAGCGTCCCACCAACACCCGGCGCCGACCAATCGCGCTGCTCGATCACGCCACCGGCGCTCCCTTGGCCTGCAGCCACCACCGTCTCAGGGCGATCACCGTCCAGATCGCCTCGACCACTCCGAAGGGCCACGTTCCCGAGGCGAACCCGTAAGCCGACGAGAGGGCGCATCCGATCGCGAACGCCAGGACGAAACCGCTCCCCCGCCGCTCGAAGGCGTACATCGACATCATGAAGGTCAGTGCGAGGACGCCGTAGAGAGTGAGTGCCATGGGCCCACGGTAGGCACCGGACCGCACGGGTGTTGCCTGTGGCAAGGGTCAGGACGCCAGCGGCAACACGAACCAGGCGATCACGATGAAGTGGAAGACCGCTCCAACGATCGTGCAGGCGTGGAAGACCTCGTGATAGCCGAACACCCCCGGCACCGGGTTGGGCTTCTTGAGGGCGTAGACGACGGCGCCCGCCGAGTAGGCCAGCCCGCCGACCAGCAGCAGCGCGAACCCGGTCGGCCCGAGGGCCCGGTACAACTGGGGCACGACGACGACCGCGGCCCAGCCGACCACCACGTAGGGAAGCGCGATGACCCACTTGGGCGCGTCCAGCCACACCTGGCGCAGCGTGATCCCCGCGATCGCCCCGATCCACACGATGAGCAGCAGCGCCGTGCGGGCCCAGCCGGTGAGTGCGATACCGGCGACCGCCGTGTACGACCCGGCGATGGCGATGAAGATCGTCGAGTGGTCGGCCCGGCGCATCCGGCGGCGACCCACCGGGCCCCAGGTGTGGCGGTGGAAGAGGGCGCTCACCCCGAACAGCAGCGAGATCGAGCACGCGTAGACCAGGCAGATCAACTTCGACGACGTAGTGGGCGCCGCCCATACCAGCACCACCCCGGACACCAGCGACACGAAGAAGGCGAACTCGTGGAGGACGCCACGGAGCCTCGGCTTGACCAGTCCCCCGGCCTCCTCGTCGACGTCGGACCCGAGGCCCGCCGCATCCGCACCCGCAACCGCATCCCCGGTCATGACCGCACCCCCACGGCGTCCGCCGTCGTGACCTCGACGAACCGCTGCAGTACCCGTCGGCCGACGCCCTCGACCCGTGCGACCTCGGTGGCGCCCAACGTCACGCCGTCGGGCAGTATTGGGCGCCAGGCTGCAGCCAATTCCTCGTCGACCTCGACGTGGAATTGAAAGCCGTAGGCACGGCTCCCGAACCGGAAGGCCTGGTGGGGGAAGCGCCGGGTGGCGGCAAGGTGCACCGACCCTTCCGGCAGGGCGAACGT
>JADGOH010000140.1 GCA_017883025.1 Acidimicrobiales bacterium | reverse complement strand
TGCATGTCGGTCGGGTAGCCGAGCGCCCGGAGTCCGGTCAGCTGCTGGCTGTCGACCTCACCGGAGGTCAGGGTGATGGCCTGGTCGGGATAGGTCGTCCCGAGGTAGGTGCCACCGGTGTCGAACAGCGTGTAGCTGAAGAGCGGCGACGTGGGGGCCCCGGTGCCGTCGACGCTGGAGGGATCGTTGACGACGTTCTGCACGTTGGCGAGCAGCCGGTAGTTGGTCGGGTACACGCAGGCCGGGCCGGTCCCCACGCCGGGGCACGAGGATACGCCCGGTGCCGTCAGGCCGACGACCGGGAGGAACATCCGCATCTGGAACGTGCACGGCGACGAGGTGCTGCAGGCGGTGGCCGGGGTGCCGTCGGAGGCGAGCAGGACGGCCACGATCTTGGCGGGTCCGGCGGTGGTTCCGGTGGCGCATGTCTGGCCGACCGGGCAGGAGGTGACGTTGCCGTAGGCCGTCCCGACGTTGGCGTAGAAGGTGAGGGAGAAGTTCCCCACCGAAGCGAATCCCGGGGTGGGCACACCGGCCACCGGCGGTGCCGGCTCGACCTCGGCGGCCAGCAGGCTGTGGAACGGTGCCATCGCCGGCAGGGTCTGCTGGAACGCCTGGTACTGGGAGCTGACGCCGGCGCTCAGGCTCTCGATCATGGTGAAGGTGATGAAGACCATGCCGAGCAGGATGAGGAGGATCGCCGACGTGACCGTGAGCTCCACCAGGGTGAAGCCCGAGTCGTCGAAGTCGCGGTCGCGGAGCCGGGCCGTCATGCCTGCACCTGTGCCACGCCCGGCAGGTAGTCGGTCAGGGTGGAGGCGCCCGTCGTCACCAGGACGGTGCTGGCTCCGACGGTGATGGTGACTGACGTATGGGCGACGGCGGACGACCCCTGGGTGACGGTGTACGAGTAGGTGCCGTAGGGGACCGAGGCCAGGGTCACGCCCGTTGCGTCGGTCACCGCCAGGTTGTAAGCGTCGGCGCCGCCGCACGCCGTCGAGGTGAGGGTGACCGTGGCGCCGGCCACCGGCACGCCGGTCGGCCCCACGAGCTGCAGGGGCAGGAGCCCCAGCGGGACGACCACCTGGGCGGAGCCACCCGGCGGGGCGTTGAGGTTGGCGATCGCCGTGCTCGTGGCCTCGGCCGCGCAGTCGCCCGCCGCGATCGAGTACCCCGGCGCGTGTGGGTACAGGATGTTCGGGAGCGTGGTCGCGTTCGGTGTGCCGCCCGCCGCCACCTGGGTGATCCAGGAGGAGGTGCCTGACGGGGCCGTCTCGAGGGGGATGCCCGTCACCACCTGCCCGCTGAGTGAGGGTGGCGTGACGTCCGACCAGGTCCCGGCCGGGCCACTCGGGGAGGTGAGTACCACCGGTCCGCCGGGCGTGGCGCCGACCGCGGCACAGGTGGCGGTGGCCGTTCCCGGCGTCGTGCACGACACGGCGAGCACGTACTGGAGGTTCTCGTTGGCGGGTGTGGTCGCGGCGTTCCAGACCCAGCTGCCATTGGTCAGTGCACCGTCGAGGAGCTGGCCGGCGCCGGACGGGCTCGAGGTGACGGCGGCCACCACGCAGTCGGCGGAGTCCCCCGAGGCGGGGTTGCCGCAGGCGACTGAGGTCACGGCGCGCATCGAGGCGGGGAACCCGGTGGACTGGGCCCACGCATGGGTCGCGCCCGTGATGTCGGCGGTCCACACGGCGGCGGCGCCGGTGGCGGTGCCGATGGCGACGCAGGTGGTCGTGGTGCACGAGATGCCGGTGACTGCGCTCGACCCGGTCGGGAAGGTCGACTCCGCCGTCCACGCGCTGGCGCCGGCGGCGGCCACGGGCACGGTGATCACGGTGGCGTCGCCGGCGTTCGCCTGGTCACCGGTGGCGGTGGCCAGGCAGGTGGTCGGCGTCGGGCAGAGAATGGTGCCCACCGACCGCACCGCGGCGGGCAGGCTGTCCGGCGTGACGAGCGGCGCCCACAGCGCGACCTGGGCGAGGGCAGGGTCGCCGTCCAGCCGGAGCACGCCCGGCGCGCCGGCCGAGCCCGAGTAGCTCAGCTCACAGGTGGTCGACGTCGGACAGGTCAGCGAGTTCAGTGCGGTGAAGGTCACTCCGGGGTGGGGGACGACGATCCAGGTGTCGGGCCCGGGACCTACCCGGCCGGCCAGCAGGACCGGTCCCGCGGCGGACAGCCCGAGGGCGTAGCACCCCTGAGCCGACGGGCAGAAGACCTGGGTGATGTCGGTGATGCCGGCGGGGACGGTGTCCGCGCTGAGCGAGGTGGCGTCCGACGTGGTCGTCAGGATCAGGCCGCCGGACGGTCCGTAGCCGACGCCCACGCAGTCGGGAGTGGCGGCGGTCGTGCAGTCGACCTGGTTGATCTGGGTCCCGGCGGACAGTGTCGTGGACGACCAGGCCGACGAGCCCGCGCCCCAGGCGACGGTGGCGCCAGAGGGACCGTCGCCCGTGGTGACGCAGCCGAAGGACGCGGCGTTCGGGCAGGCGACCCCGTTGTCCACCGCCGAGGTGCCGCCGTAGGAGATGGACGAAGTGATGCCCTCGTCGAAGGCGTCGAGGTTGACCGTCTGCTCGGCCGTGACGGTCACCACCTGGTCGGTCATGGTGTCGGTGGTCGAGTCGGACGTGCTCACGAACGGCGGCGCGCCCGAGTAGCCGGCGAACGTGGGCGGCGTGCCCGCCGTGGGCTGGAGGATGGCGACGTCGTAGGTCCCGACCGGGACCTGGGCGAAGATGCATCCGTTCTGGTCGGCGTACAGCGTGTAGGGGTTGGGCGAGAGCGTGGGGGAGCCGGAGGTCTGGGTGATGGTCACCGGCAGCGCCTTGAGTCGGTCGGATGCCTCGTTGCCGTTGACGTCGACGGCACCGTCGTTGGTGACGTTGATGGCGAGGAAGCCCTCGGTCTGCAGCCCGGGCTTCGGGTAGTTGATCTCGGTGGTGTCCGACAGGTGCTGCGAGCCGCCGTCCCACGAGACCGTCACCTGCAGCTGGATCACGCCGGGGTGCGACGGGCTGGGCGGTTGCCCGGCGGAGCAGAGGTCCGACTGCCCGGCGACCAGGTTCTCGGTGAACCCCGCGGTGACGGCGAACGTGGTGCCCGCCAGCGTCGTGGGCGGCGTCGGGGTCCCCGCCGGGGCCACCGGGGTCGCGGGCTTGCCGTTGGTGAGGACCGAGCCGTCGGTGCCGGTGGGCGGCTGCGAGTTGGAGAGGATCTCCACCCAGGTGTCGGCCAGCTGCAGGGCGGCCTGGCGCTGGCGGGCGCTGGCCGAGGCGGACGACACGCTGGTGAGGAGGATGCCGATGGGGATCATCGTGATCAGCAGGACGATGGTGGCGACGAGGACCTCGACCATGGTGACGCCGTCGTCGCTGCGGCGGTGCAGGAGTCGGCCCCGGGCCGCGACGCGGAACGACCGCCTGGTCGTGTCCAGGTCGTGCCTCCGGCTCGCGGCCGGCCTGCGCTGTGCGTCGGTGCGTGGGTACATGGTCCTCAGTACGCAAAGTACGGCCGGAGGAACCTGCGTTCCTAGGCGTATTTCCACGTACGAGACCTATCGACGCATCCGGTTCACGACTTGAGGCGCCTGCCGGAGGGGCTGTCGCCACGCATCCGCACCCGAGTTGCAACCGGGCCGTGGGGCCACGCGACGGCGTCGCACATCAGGCGCATCGGGGTGCGGGCGGGCTCAAGCGGGTGTGGTCATGCCGCCGACGTGCCGTCGACGGCATGAGGCGTCAGTACGAGCGGGGCATCCCGAGGGAGTGTTGGGCCACGTAGTTGAGGATCATCTCGCGGCTGACCGGCGCGATCCGCAGCAGGCGGGCCATGCCCCACAGGTCGGCGATGCCGTACTCGGTCGACATGCCGTTGCCCCCGTGGGTCTGGATGGACTGGTCGAGGGCGGCCAGGGTGGCCTCGGCCGCCGCGTACTTCGCCATGTTGGCGGTCTCGCCGGCCAGGGGCGAGTCCCCGTCGTGGTCGCAGTACCAGGCCGCCTTGTCGGTCATGGTGCGGGCCAGCTCGACCTCGATCTTGCACTTGGCCAGCGGATGGGCGATGCCCTGGTGCCGGGCGATGGGCGTGCCCCAGACCTCGCGGGTCGCGGCGTAGTCGGCGGCCTTGGCGAGCGCGTAGCGGCCGATGCCGTTGGCCGTGGCCGCCGACAGGATCCTCTCGGGGTTGAGGCCGTAGAAGACCTGTCGGAGGCCCTCGCCCTCGACGCCGATCAGCCGGTCGGCCTCGACCTGGACGTTGTCGAAGAACAGGGTGAACTGCTTCTCGGGGGCGGTGATCTCGACCGGCAGCACCTGGGCGTCGAGCCCGGGGGTGTCCACGTCGACCACGAACAGCGACAGGCGGCCGCGGCCGGTGTCGGGGTCGACGCCGGTCTTGGTCACCACCAGGATGGCCTCGCACTCGTCGACGCCGGAGATGTAGTACTTCTGCCCGTTGAGCCGGTAGAGATCGCCGTCCTTGGTGGCGGTGAGGCCGAGGTTGTGGGAGTTCGACCCGGCGTCGGGCTCGGTGATGGCGAACGCCATCTTGAGCTCACCGGTGGCGAAGCGGGGGAGCCACCGCTGCTTCTGGGCCTCGGTCCCGAACTTGGCGATGATGGTGGCGCAGATGGCGGGCGACACGACGATCACCAGCAGCGGGCATCCGGCGGCGGCAAGTTCCTCGGCCACGGCGGCCAACTCGGTGATGCCGCCCCCGCCGCCCCCGTACTCCTCGGGGACGTTCACGCCCAGGAAGCCCTGCTCGGCCACTGCGCTCCACAGCTCGTCGGTGCGCTCGTCGGCGTGGGCCTTCTCGACGTAGTACCCGTGGCCGAACTTGGCCGCGATCGAGCCGACCGCCTCACGCAGCATCTGCAGCTCGTCGGATTCGGTGAAGTCCATGGGTTCCTCCTGGCGCGGTGGCGGCTCGGTGCCGGGTGCAGTGTGCTCGGTCGGTCATGCCGGCGGACGAGGGGGAGCAGGCCCCGCCCGGCGCCCAGCCTACGACGCGGGCGGGAGGAGGTGGGCCGGGATGTCCACGACCCGGCTCCGCAGGTACTCGCCGAGTCCCTTGGCCTGGGGGTCCGGTCGGGTCGACGACGCCACGCCCTCGCCGAGCAGCCCGATCACCACGAAGTTGAGGGCGCGCAGGTTCGGGAAGGCGTGGCGCTGGACGGCGAGACCGGCCGCCTCGGGCAGCAGCTCCCGGAAGCGCTCGAGGGTCAGTTCGGCGTCGAGCCACGCCCATGCCCCGTCGGTCCGGGCCCACAGGCCGACGTTGGCGTTGCCGCCCTTGTCGCCGGACCGGGCCCCGATCAGACTGCCCAGGGGCAGCCGCACGGTGCGGCCCACGTCGGGGCCGGGCCCGGCGTGGGGCGACGGCACGGCATCGGGAGCCTCGAACACCCCGGGGGCGAGTGACGCGTCCTCGCCGGAGTCGACCACGGACGGCACCGAGCCGGCACGGTGGCCGTGATGGGGAACGTCGACGCGTGTCCCGTCGGGCAGGACCACCGACGGGACCACCAGGGCGGCCGGGACGAGCGCCGGCCAGTAGACGCCGTAGGCGGTGGCCCCGCCGGGCGGTGCGGTGAGGTGCAGGCCGGGGTAGCCGGCCAGCGCCAGCTCGGTGACCGCGCCCGAGAACCGCCGGCCGACCCGCTCGGCGTCCTCGTCCTTGACGGTGATCCGCAGCTGGGCGGTCGCCTCCACGTTCGTGGGGGCGTCCTCCTTGTCCGAGCGGATGAGGCGGGCGTCGAACTCGGCGTACTGCCCGGTCCCGCCCAGTGCATCGGCGAGCGAGCGCACGGTGAGGTCGGCCTTGGCCTCGACGTCGAGCCCGGTGAGCACGAACGTCATGGTGTTGCGCCACCCGCCGAGCAGGTTGAGGCAGACCTTGACGTCGTCCGGCGCCGGCAGGCCCGTGGTGCCGGACAGCCGGACCCGGTCGCCGCCCTCGTCGGTGACCTCGATGGTGTCGAACCGGGCGACGACGTCGGTGTTCGGGTAGTGGTGCCCGCTGATCTCGTAGAGCAACTGCGCGGTGACGGTGCCGACCGAGACCTCGCCGCCGGTACCGGGGTGCTTGGTGATGACCGACGACCCGTCGGAGGCCACCTCGGCGATGGGGAACCCGGGGTGCTCCATGCCGCGCACCTCGGTGAAGAAGGCGTAGTTGCCGCCGGTGGCCTGCGGGCCGCACTCGATGACGTGACCGGCCACGACGGCGCCGGCTAGTGCGTCCCAGTCGGTCTCGGACCAGCCGTGGTGCCATGCGGCCGGGCCCACCACCAGTGAGGCGTCGGTCACCCGGGGGCACACCACCACGTCGGCCCCGGACCCGAGCGCCTCGACGATGGGCCACGCGCCGAGGTAGGCGTTGGCCGACACCACCGTTCCCGGGGCGGTGCCCAGGGCGGCGCCCGTGTCCAGGTGGTCCATGGTGTGGCCGGCGGTGGTCAGCTCGTCGATGCGGGGCAGGAGGTCGTCGCCCTCGACATGGGCGACGGCGACCGACAGCCCGAGACGCTCGGCCAGTGCACGGACCTGGTCGGCCAGCCCGGCCGGATTGAGTCCGCCGGCGTTGGTCACGACCTTGATGCCTCGGTCGACGCAGGTGCCCAACACCTCCTCCATCTGTGTCAGGAAGGTGTGGGCCCAGCCCCGGGACGCGTCGCGCTGGAGGCCCTTCCACAGGATCAGCATGGTGAGCTCGGCCAGCCAGTCCCCGGTGAGGACGTCGATGGGGCCGCCCTCAACCATCTCCCGGGCCGCCGACAGCCGGTCGCCGTAGAAGCCCGAGCAGTTGGCGATGCGCAGCGGCTCGGTCACGTCGGTGCCCCGTTCCGGGCGGCGTCGTCCCCGGGCCCGGCATCGGGCTCGACGACGACGAGCAGTCGGCCGGTCTCGACCTGGTCACCCGCGGACACGTCCACTTCGGCCACCGTGCCGGGGGCCCCGGCGTGGACGGCATGCTCCATCTTCATGGCCTCGAGCACGACGAGGACCTGGCCCGCCTCGACCCGGTCGCCGGCGACCACGGCCACCCGGACCACGCTGCCCGGCATGGGGGCCAGGGCCGACCCCTCCGACACCTGCTCGGCGGCCACCGGGTGACGGTCCTCCTCGACGAGGCGCGTCGAACCGTCCGGCCCGTCGACGTAGGTCACGGCACCGACCCGCTGGACGCCGTAGCGGCGGGTCACCCCGCCGGCGGTCACGGTGACGCCATCGGGCGAGGCTGCCCCGACGGTCACGTCGAGCACCTCGCCGTCGAGGGTCACCTCGGCGACGTCCCGGCCCCGCCGGCCCATCCGGTAGGCGACATGCACCACCCGGGGCCCGACGTCGAAGGTCACCTCCTGGCGATCGACCTCGTTGCTGCGCCAGCCCGAGGGCAGGGTGCCGAGCACCCGGGCCCCGTCACGTCGGGCGGACTGGCCAGCCAGCGCGGCGGCCACCGCATGGCGACCCACGGCGCCCTCGTCCGCCAGCGGCGCGGCCAACCGGTCGAGCCCGTGTCGGTCCAGGAATCCGGTGTCGGTCTCACCGGCCCCGAACGCCTCGTGCCGCAACGTACGCACCAGCAGGTCGCGGTTGGTCGTGACGCCGTGGATCCGGGCCCCGGCCAGCGTGGCCGTGAGCGCGGCGACGGCCTCGGCACGGGTCGTGGCGTGGGCGATGACCTTGGCCAGCATCGGGTCATAGTGGGGGCTGACCACCCCGCCCGTCTCCACCCCCGAGTCGACCCGGATGCCGGCGCGGTCGGTCGGCACGGCGAACTCGTCGAGCGCACCGGTCGACGGCAGCCACCCGGCCGACGGGTCCTCGGCGTACAGGCGCGCCTCGACGGCGTGCCCGACCGGGCCGCGGTCCACGGCGTCGTGGACCTCGGTCGGCAGTGCCGCGCCGCCGGCCACCAGGAGCTGCAGGCGCACCAGGTCGAGCCCGGTCACCTCCTCGGTCACCGGGTGTTCGACCTGGAGCCGGGTGTTCATCTCGAGGAAGTAGGGGTCACCCCCCCCGGTGCCGCCGGCGCCCCCGGTGTCGAGCACGAACTCGACCGTGCCGGCGTTGACGTAGCCGACGGCGCGGGCGGCGGCGACCGCCGCCTCGGACAGGCGGGCGCGGAGTTCGGGGCCGACCACGGGGGAGGGGGCCTCCTCGATGATCTTCTGGTGCCGGCGCTGGATGCTGCACTCCCGCTCGAACAAGGCGACCACGTCCCCGTGGGCGTCGGCCAGCACCTGAACCTCGATGTGGCGGGGGGCGGTGATGTAGCGCTCCAGGAAGACGGTGCCGTCGCCGAAGGCCGACAGCGCCTCGCGGCGCGCTCCGGCCAGGGCATCGGCCAGGGCGTCGGCGGACTCGACGATGCGCATGCCCCGACCCCCGCCGCCGGCGGAGGCCTTGACCAGCAACGGCCATCCCAGGGCGGCGACCTCGCCGGGGTCGGGTGGTCGGTCGCCGTCCACGGTGATCGACGGAAGTGTCGGGACCCCGGCGGCGCGCATCATGTCCTTGGCGCCGATCTTGGAGCCCATGGCGTCGATGGCGTCAGCCGGGGGACCCACCCACACCAGCCCGGCGGCGACCACGGCACGGGCGAACTCACCCGATTCGGACAGGAAGCCGTAGCCTGGGTGGACGGCGTCTGCACCGGCCCGGGCTGCGGCGTCGAGCAGCAGGTCGTGGCGAAGGTAGGTGTCGCCCGGCGCGTCGCCCGCCAGTCGGACGGCGAGGTCGGCCTCGGCCACGTGCGGACTGCCGGCGTCGGCGTCCGAGTGGACGGCGACGGTGGTGATCCCCATCGAACGGGCCGTGCGCATGATGCGGCGGGCGATCTCCCCTCGGTTGGCGACCAGGAGCGAGGTGACGGGGCGCGAGGTGACGGGGTGGGAGGAGCTGGGGCGGGGCGTCGGGGCGTCGGGGCTCACGTCCGCCTCACATCCGGAACACGCCGTAGCCACGGGTGCCCGTGGTCGGCTGGTTGTCGATGACCGACAGGCACAGGCCCAGCACGGTGCGTGTGTCCCGGGGGTCGATGATCCCGTCGTCGTAGAGCCGGGACGACAGGTAGAGGGGGAGCGACTCGGTCTCGATCTGGGCCTCGACCAGCGCCCGCATCGCCTCGTCGGCCTCTTCGTCGAACGGGACGCCTTTGGACTCGGCCGACTGGCGTCCCACGATGGAGAGGACGCCGGCCAGCTGGGCCGGCCCCATGACGGCCGACCGGGCGTTGGGCCAGGCGAAGAGGAACCGGGGGTCGTAGGCCCGTCCGCACATGCCGTAGTTGCCGGCGCCGAACGAGCCTCCGATCACCACCGTGAATTTCGGGACCACCGACGTCGCCACCGCGTGCACCATCTTCGCGCCGTCTTTCGCAATCCCGGCGCGCTCGTACTGGCGCCCGACGATGAACCCCGTGATGTTCTGCAGAAAGAGGAGCGGGATGCCGCGCAGGTTGCAGAGCTCGATGAAATGCGTGGCCTTGAGGGCCGATTCTGAAAAGAGCACCCCATTG
>JADGOH010000139.1 GCA_017883025.1 Acidimicrobiales bacterium | reverse complement strand
TCCTCGATCGGCGGGTCCATCAGGGTGATCGGGTTCTGGGCCATCACGATCCTTCGTGCATGTCGGGGGCGGGTGCCGGCGTGCGGGGCCCTAGCGGGCGCCCGAGCGACGATCCCCCAGTATAGAGGCCACATCGGCGGTGGCCTGTGCGACCGTGTCGTTGACCACCACGAAGTCGGCCAGCGCACGCCCCTGGCGCTCCTCCTCGGCCCCCTCGGCCAGCCGCCGCACGATGTGCTCCTCGTCGTCCCCGCGACCCCGCAGGCGCTCGGCCTGGACGTCCGGGGACGGCGGGAGCAGCAGTACGAGCGTGGCGTCCGGGCGGAGTCGGCGGACCTGGCGGGCCCCCTGGAGGTCGATCTCGAGCAGCACGTCATGACCGGGGACGGGGTCGGTCACCGGGGTGCCGTAGAGGTTGCCGATGAACTCGGCCCACTCGAAGAAGCCGTGCGCGGCCACCTGGGCCTCGAACGCGGGCCGGTCGACGAAGACGTAGGCGTCCTCGGGCTCACCCGGCCGTCGGGGACGGGTCGTCCACGACCGGCTGAGCCGCAGACGCGGATCATCGGCCACCAGCCGGCCGGCGATGGTGCCCTTCCCGGCCCCGCCGGGGCCGAACAGGACGAAGATGCGGGAGTCGTCGGCGGACCCGTGGGGTCCCGGTGCGGCTCCGGTCAGCGGGCGGTCTCGCGCAGGAGGGACTCGCGCTGGTTGGATCCCAGCCCCTGCAGTCGACGGCTCTCGGAGATCCCCACGGTCTCCATCAGGCGACGGGCCTTGACCTTGCCCAGGCCGGGCAGGGACTCGAGGACGGAGAGCACCTTCATCTTGCCGACGGTCTCGTTGCCGTCGGCCATGGTGAGGAGCTCCGACAGGTCGATGGAGCCCAGCTTCAGCTTCTCCTTGACCTCGGCCCGCTCGCGGCGGACCCTGGCGGCCTTGGCCAGTGCAGCCTGGCGCTGTTCGGGTGTGAGTGCAGGCGGTTGCGGCATGGCGGGAACGATAGCGCCTCCGCGGCGGCCGGTCATCTGGGGCGCACGCGGGGCGCGTGGCGACGGACCCGTGGGTCGTGTCGAGCCGACCCCGCCGGACACCCGGACCCGCCCATGCGGGCGCCCGGAACGTGACGGATACTGGTGGCGTGCCCGTCATCGACCTCAACGCGGACCTCGGCGAGGACGACGACTGGACCGCCGGCGACCTCGCGCTCCTCGACCATGTGACGAGCGCCAGCCTGGCCTGCGGGTTCCACGCCGGCAGCCGTTCGGTGATGCGGACCGCCGCCGCGGCATGCGTGGAGCGGGGTGTCGTCATCGGGGCCCATGTCTCCTATCGCGACCGTGACGGCTTCGGACGGCGGGCGCTCGACCTGCCCGCCCACCGCCTGGCCGCCGATGTCGTCGAGCAGTGGGAGGCCCTCGTGGACGAGGCGGACGCCGTGGGCGGGACGGTCGCCTACGTGAAGCCGCACGGTGCCCTCTACCACCGCATGGCGACCGACCTCGCCGTCGCGGCAACGGTGGTCGACGCCCTCGCCGGTCGGTGTGGCGTGCTGGTGGCGCCTCCGGCGAGCGCGCTGGCCGGACCGGCCCGGGACGCCGGCATCCGAGTGGTGGCCGAAGGGTTCTGCGACCGTGGCTACGACGCACGGGGCGTCCTCGTCCCCCGTGACCGGGGCGACGCCCTCGTGGACGACCCCGAGGCGGTCGGGGCCCGGGCCCGGTCGCTCGCCGTCGAACGGGGGCTCGCCGCGGTGGACGGCTCGTGGGTCGTCCTCGAGGTCGAGACCCTCTGCGTCCACGGCGACCACCCCGGGGCGGAACGGCGCGCCCGGGCCGTCCGGGCAGCACTGGACGAGGCCGGGGTGCCGGTCCGCAGCTTCACCGGGAGCACCCCGCCATGATCCGGTGAGGACGTGATCGTCCGGGCGCCGCTGGTCGTGCCCTTCGGGGACCGGGCCCTGCTGGTGACCACCGACGACGTGGCCGCGGCCCATGCCCTGGCGGGCCTGGTGACGGAGCTCGGCGACGGGGGCGGCGGCATCCCCGGCGCCCGACCGGCGCCGGGGCCGATCGACGAGGTCGTGGTGGGATTCGCCACCGTGCTCGTCGCCCTGGGGCCCGACCCGGCCACCGCCGACCTCGGCGAGATGGCGGCGTGGCTCGGGCACCTCGTCGGCACCGACGCGGTGACGGCGTTCGCCTCGGCACGGCCCGACCCGGCCGTCCACGAGCTGCCGGTGGTGTTCGACGGCGCCGACCTCGTCGCCGTGGCGGCGGCGGTGGGCGCCTCCGTGGACCGGGTCGTCGACCTCCTGGTGACCGCCGAGCTCCGGGTCGCCTTCGTCGGGTTCGCCCCCGGGTTCCCCTACCTGGTCGGTCTGCCGGACGAGCTGGCCGCGCTCCCCCGCCGGACCACCCCCCGCACCCGGGTGCCCGGCGGGTCGGTGGCCGTGGCCGGCGGGTTCGCGTCGGTCTACCCGCGGTCCACGCCCGGCGGGTGGCACCTCCTCGGCCGGACGTCCGAGTCGCTCTTCGACCCGCACCGTCCCCCGCACTCCCGGGTGGCCCCCGGGGACCGGGTCCGCTTCGTCGAGGCCGGGGCGGGAGCCGACCTGGCGCCGCCTGCCGCCGACGGGGTGCGGCCGTCCCTGGCCGCCCCCGCCGGGCCGGCCCTCGAGGTCACCGACGCCGGCCTGCTCGACCTGGTCCAGGACGCCGGCCGGCCGGGTGTCGCCCGGCTCGGCGTCCCCCGGGCCGGGGCGGCCGACCCCCGGGCGCTGGAGCTGGTCAACCTCCTGCTCGGCAACGGCCCCGGGGCCGCCGCCGTCGAGGTCACGGGCACCGGTCCGAGCGTCGGGGTCGTCGGGAGCGGCCACATCGCCGTGGTCGGGCCCGGCGCCGGGACGGTCGAGGTCCGGGTGGACGGCCGCCCGGTCGCCGATGCCGCGGTGGTGCCGGTCCGGGACGGCCAGGTGGTGTCCGTCGGACGGGTCACCGGCGGCCTGCGGGCCTATCTGGGTGTGGCCGGCGGACTCGAGACGCCCGAACTGCTGGGCTCCCGTTCCTCGGACGTCCTGTCCGGCCTCGGCGCCGGTCCGCTGCGCGCCGGAGACCGGCTGGCACGGGGGGAGCCGGCACGGGCCCGCGGACGCCTGCACCTCCCGTCCGGCACCATCGCCGGGGCGACGACGGTCCGTGTGGTCGCGGGTCCCCACGCCCGGGGAGACGACGGATCGGGGGACGACCGGTTCCGCCGGCTCCTGGCCACGGCGTGGCGGGTGGCGGCCGACCTCGACCGGATCGGGGTCCGACTCGAGGCCGCCGACGGCGCCGGGCCGGAGGCAGGCGGCCCGGTGGCGTCCACGCCGATGGTCACCGGCGCCGTCCAGCTGCCCCCGGACGGCCGCCCGATCATCCTCCTCCCCGACCACGCCACCGTGGGCGGCTACCCGGTGGTGGCGTGCGTGATCGCCGCCGACCTGTCCGTGCTCGGCCAGCTGGCCCCGGCCGACACGGTGGCCTTCGTGCCCGTGGACCAGGACGCCGCCGCCGAGGCGCTCGCCCGGTACTGGGCCGCGCGGGACGCGGCGGTGGCCGGGTGGTTCCCGACGGTGGCGGGCACCTGACGGTCGACCGGGGCGGGAGGTCCGGTGCCCGCGGTGAGCCGTGGCACGATGGGGACCGGAACCACCGGGAGCAGCGCGCGCACCGACGTGCGATGGTACGCGCCTCCCCGGACGAGAGGAGTGACCGATGAGCGACACCGGACAGGGCGAGGACAGCCCCTTCCAGTCACGGGACGACGGCCAGCTCCACTTCGAGCCGGGCACGGCGGCCAACACCTTCCCGGTCACCGCCCCCGAGGACCCCTCGCCGCTGAGCGAGGACGAGCCCGAGGGCACGATCCCCGAGAGCCCGCTGTGGGCCATGAAGGAGCGGGCCCACGGCGGCATCCACCTCTTCGGCCACCCGGCCAGGATCCGGGCCCACGCCGGCCACGGGGACGGTCGGGTCTACGCCATCGACGACGGTCCCCACCACTGCATGCTCGGTCGGCGGGTCGGGGCCACGACGGACGGCTGCGTCTACAGCCTGGTCGCCCGGGTCGACCGGGCCACGTGGCAGTCCCTGGCCGACGGGGCCATCGACGGTCGCCAGGCGTTCCTGGCCGCACACGAGGCCGGGCTGAGCGGGACGGTCGAGACGAACGGTGTGTCCAACGTGTTCGACGTCGACTGGTACGAGTCGCCCGACGACATCCCCGAGCAGTACCTCCCGCCGGCGCCCTTCGCCACCTTCGCCGAGGACCTGCCCACCGCGGACCGGTAACCGGTAGCCACCGGGCCGGTTGCGTCCCGGGCCACCGGCGGAGCCGTCAGGCGAGTGCCGACCCCAGGGTGGCGCACTCCTTGGCCGCCGCCTCGCGCAGGGCCACCACGTCGGGACCGGCCACCAGCAGGGAACGCGACACGTTGGGCAGGACCGTGCCCGGAGCGCACCCGTCGAACAGCCGGCCGGCGCCCTCGGCCGTGCCGCCCTGGAACCCGACCCCGGGCGCCAGGATGACCCCGCCCAACCCGGCCAGGTCGAACTCGGAGGGCGTGCGGGTCGCCCCCACCACCGCACCCACCGTGCCCGGCACCGGCAGCCCGCCGTGGTTCAGTGCGGCGATGTCGGCCAGCAGCATGTCCTCGACGGCCGGGCCGCTCGGGTCGCCGTCGGGTCCCGCCGTGCGGGCCTCCTGGAGGGAGCGGCCCTCGGGATTGGAGCTCCGCACGACCACGATCACGCCCTTGCCCCCCGACGCGGCCAGGTCGAAGGCGGGCTGCAGGGCGCCGAGTCCCAGATAGGCGAGTGCGGTCACCGCGTCGGCCACCAGCGGGCTGGCCGGGTCGAGCCATGCCGTGGCGTACGCCGCCATGGTCGAGCCGATGTCGCCGCGCTTGGCATCCGCGATGGCGAGCAGGCCGGCGTCGCGGCAGGCGCCGAGCACCTCTTCGAGCACAGCCAGCCCGGCCGACCCCATCCGCTCGAAGAACGCGACCTGCGGCTTCACCACGGGCACCACCCCGGCGAAGGCCTCCACGCACGACAGGCCGAACGTGCGCAGGCCTTCGGGTGCGTCCTCGAGTCCCCAGTGGTCGAGCAGGTCGGACGACGGGTCGATACCCGCACACAGGGGCCCGGTGGCGGCCACCGCCCGTGCCACCCGGTCGGCGAATCCCTCGGTCATGGGCACCTCCTCGTCACGTCCAGTCTCCCATCCCCGAACCAGCCGCTCCAGCACCGCGCTCGCCCGTCCGTCACCCGTGCGCCTGCCCGCGCAGTTCCCGCACGGCCCGCACCTTGTGCGACGCGCACCACGCCCCGATCTCGTCGAGCACCCGCCAGGCGGCCCGGGGGTCCCGGAAGGTGGCCGTACCGACCTGCACGGCGTCGGCCCCGGCCAGCAGCAGCTCGACCGCGTCCCGGCCGGTCGTCACCCCGCCGACTCCGATGATGGTGGCGTCCGGGTGGGCGGCCCGGACGTCGAAGACGGCCCGGACGGCGATCGGGTGGATCGAGGGGCCCGACAGGCCGCCGCCGGCCGATCCCGACCCGAGCACGGGCGCGCGGGTCTCCAGGTCGATGGCCATGCCGAGCGCGGTGTTGACCAGGGTGACCGCCTCGGCCCCCGCGCCCAGTGCGGCCCCGGCCACCTCGGCCAGGTCGGACACGGTCGGGCTGAGCTTGGCCCACAGCGGTACGTCCACCAGGCGCTCGGCCACCGCCGACAGGACCTCGGCCGTCGCCGTGGCCGAGTGGGCGAACATGTGCCGGCGGTCCTCGATGTTCGGACAGCTCACGTTGACCTCGACCGCGGTCAGCCCGTCGACACCGCCCAGCATCGCCGCCGCCTCGGCGTAGTCGGCCACCCGCTGGCCCCAGATGCTCACGACGGTGCGGGCGCCGGCATGGGCCAGGCGGGGGAGGTCGTCCCGGGCCCACGCCTCGATGCCCGGTCCCTGCAGCCCGACGCTGTTGAGCATGCCCGCGCCGGCCTGGTGCACCCGGGGCGCCGGGTTGCCCGGCCACGGGGTGACCGAGAGCGACTTCACCACCACCGCGCCCAGGGCGGCGAGCGGGCCGTAGGCCTCGAGCTCGTCGGCGTGCCCGGCGGTGCCCGAGGCGGTCATCACCGGGTTCGGGAGCGTGAGCGAGCCGACCGGCACCGACAGGTCGACGTCACCCCGGGTGGCGGCCCGCCACGCCCGTCCCACCCGGCCCCGGCGGCCGGTGGCAGCGTACGGCTCGCTCACCGGCTCACCGCTCGTGGTACTCCTGCAACGACCGCACCGACAGCGGGTGGGCCACCCAGTCGGCGATCCCGGCGGCTGCGGCCCTGGCCGCGGCCACGGTGGTCAGGCACGGGACGAGGTGGGCCAGGGCGGTCGCCCGGATGTGCACCCCGTCGGTCCGCGGGCCGCGCCCTCGTGGCGTGTTGACGACCAGCTGCACCTTGCCGCCGGCGATGAGCTCGACGGCGTCCACCCGGCCGGCGTGGGACTCCCCCACCTTGGCCACGACGGTGGCGACGGCGATCCCCTCCGACTCGAGCAGGGCCGCGGTCCCGGCGGTGGCGGCCAGCTCGAAGCCGAGGGAGGCGAATCCCCGGGCCGCCTCGAGCCCGCCGGGCTTGTCGCGGTCGGCCAGCGAGAAGAACACGGTCCCGCCGGTCGGCAGCCGGTTGCCCGCGGCGATCTGGCTCTTGGCGAACGCCAGCCCGAACGTGGCACCGATCCCCATGACCTCGCCCGTCGAGCGCATCTCCGGCCCGAGGAGCGTGTCCACCCCCGGGAACCGGTTGAAGGGCAGCACGGCCTCCTTGACCGAGACGTGGCCCCCGATCGGCTCGACCAGCAGGCCCTCCTCCCGCAGTTCGGCCAGGGTCGCCCCGACCATCACCCGGGCCGCCACCATGGCCACGGGCACCCCGGTGGCCTTGGCCACGAACGGCACCGTGCGACTGGCCCGGGGATTGGCCTCGAGCACGTAGGACCGGTCGTCCTTGACGGCGAACTGCACGTTGCACAGCCCCCGGACCTGCAGGGCCTCGCAGATGACCCGGACGTGGCGTTCGAGCTCGGCCAGCACCCCGGCCGACAGGGTCTGGGGTGGCAGGGCGCACGCCGAGTCTCCCGAGTGGACCCCGGCCTCCTCCACGTGCTCCATGACCCCGCAGATCACCACCTCGCCGGTGGCGTCCCGCACGGCGTCGACGTCGACCTCGACGGCGTCCTCCAGGAACCGGTCGACCAGCACCGGGCGATCGGCGGTCACCCCGCCCTCGCGGCCCAGCGCCCCGCCGATCCCGGACATGGCCTCGACCGCCTCCACCAGGCGGTCGTCGTCGTAGACGATCTCCATGGCCCGGCCGCCCAGCACGTAGGACGGGCGGACCAGCACCGGGTAGCCGATGCGGCCGGCCACGGCCACGGCCTCGGTCGGCGTCGAGGCCGTGCCGCCGGGGGGCTGGGGGATGCCGAGCCGCCCGCACAGGTCGTTCCACCGCTCGCGGTCCTCGGCCAGGTCGATCGACGCCGGCGAGGTGCCGAGCACCAGGTCCTCGTCGATGCCGGCAGCCAGCTTCAGCGGGGTCTGGCCGCCGAGGCTCACGATGACGCCCACCAGCCGGCCCCCGTCGACGGAGGCGGCCTGCTCG
>JADGOH010000138.1 GCA_017883025.1 Acidimicrobiales bacterium | reverse complement strand
GTCGTAGGCCCGTCCGCACATGCCGTAGTGACCGGCGCCGTAGGAGGCGCCGATGTTGACGGTCAGGTGGGGGACCGACGAGTTGGCCACGGCGTTGATCATCATCGCCCCGTGCTTGATGATCCCGCCCTGCTCGTACTCCTTGCCGACCATGTACCCGGTCGTGTTCTGGAGGAAGAGGAGGGGGACGTCGATCTCGTTGGCCAGCTGGATGAACTGGGTGGCTTTGTGGGCCTCCTCGGAGAAGAGGACGCCGCGGTGGTTGGCCAGCACGCCGATCGGGTATCCGTGGATCGAGGCCCACCCGGTGACGAGGCTCGAGCCGTAGAGCGGCTTGAACTCGTCGAAGCGGGAGCCGTCCACCACGCGGGCGAGCACCTCGCGCGGGTCGAAGGGCATCTTCGGGTCGGCCGAGGCGATCCCGAGCAGCTCGTCGGGGTCGTGGACCGGATCGTCGGCCCGCTCGGTCGGTCCCGGGCCCTGCTTGCGCCAGTGCAGCCGCCGCACGATCTGGCGGCCGAGGCGGATGGCGTCGACCTCGTCGACGGCCAGGTAGTCGGCGAGGCCGGAGACCCGGGCGTGCATCGACGCGCCACCCAGCTCCTCGTCGGTCGACTCCTCGCCGGTCGCCATCTTGACGAGCGGCGGCCCGCCCAGGAAGACCTTCGATCGCTGCTCGATCATGACGACGTGGTCGCTCATGCCGGGCACGTAGGCGCCGCCGGCGGTGGCGTTGCCGAAGACCACGGCGACCGACGGGATGGCGGCCGCCGAGTGGCGGGTGATGTCCCGGAACGCCCGCCCCCCGGGGATGAAGAGCTCGGCCTGGGCCGGCAGGTCCGCCCCGCCCGACTCGGTCAGGCTGATCGACGGCAGCCGATTGGCGAGCACGATGTCCGAACCGCGTGCGCCCTTGCGGAATGACCACGGGTTCATGGCGCCGCCCCGCACCGTCGGGTCGGTGGCGTTCACCAGGCACTCGACGCCCTCGATCACGCCGATGCCCATGATCGAGGAGGCCCCGACCGTGTACTGGGTGCCCCAGGCGGCGAACGGGCACAGCTCAAGGAACGGCGAGTCCCGGTCGAGGAGCAGCTCGATCCGCTCGCGGGCGGTCATCTTGCCCCGCTCCCGGTGGCGAGCCACGTAGCGCTCGCCCCCGCCGGCCCGAGCCACCTCCAGCTCGGCACGGACCAGGTCGAGGCCCTCGCGCAGGGCGCGCTCGTTCTCGCGGAAGGTGTCCGAGCTCGGGTCGATGGCGGTGGGGAGTACGGGCATGGGCGTTGGTGTCCCTGGTCGGGGCGGTGGCGTGGGCCGGGTCGCATTGCCCCGGCCGACGTGGGAAGAATAGGCCCATGACCTGTGCGCCGCGTACCGAGTCCCGCATCGTCCCGTCCCGTGCCGCCGCGGCGGTGCCGGCATGGTGATCCGCACCTACCCCCAGGGCAACGCCGACGAGTGGGAGGCCCCTTCAGCCGGGCGCATGCGGACCGACCCGGTGGGCCGCCCGCTGTCCGCCGTCGTGCTGGCCGCGGGCCACGGGACCCGGATGCGGTCGGCCCGCCCCAAGCCGCTGCACCGGCTGTGCGGGCGTCCGATGATCCTGCACGTCCTCGACGCCCTGGCCGAGCTGCCGGTCACCCGGGTCGTGGTCGTGGTCGGGCACCGGGCCGACTGGGTGACCAAGACCCTCATCGAGCACGCTCCGCCGGGCATGGCCATCGAATTCGTGGAGCAGGTCGAGCAGCGGGGGACCGGAGACGCCATGTCGGTCGCCCTGACCGGGCTGCCCGACGAGGAGGCCGGCGAGGACGGCGACGTCGTGGTGCTGCCCGGCGACACCCCGCTCCTGCGGCCGGGCACGCTGGCCCGCCTCGTCCGTTCCCACCGGGGGGCCGACGATGCCGCCACCCTGCTGACGGCCGTACTGGACGACCCCACCGGCTACGGCCGCGTGGTCCACGGGCGCGACGACGCCGTGGCCCGGGTGGTCGAGGACGTCGACGCGACCGACGAGCAGCGGGAGGTGCGCGAGGTCAACACCTCGATGTACTGCTTCAAGCGGAGCGTGCTGGCGCCGTCCTTGCGGCGGCTGAGCCCGTCGAACGCCCAGGGCGAGTACTACCTGACCGACGTGGTCGAGGTCCTGTACGAGGCCGGCCACCGGGTGGGCTCCGTGGTCGTCGAGGACACGATGGAGGTGGCGGGCGTCAACGACCGGGCGCAGCTGGCCGTGGCCGAGGCCGAGCTGCGGGACCGGATCAACGAGCGGTGGATGCGCCGTGGCGTCACCATGTGGGACCCGGTGACGACCTACATCGACGTCGACGTCACGCTCGCCACCGACGTGGTCCTGCTCCCCGGGACGATCCTGCAGGGCGCCTGCGTGGTGGGCGAGCACGCCGAGCTCGGCCCGGACACGCGGCTGGTCGACACGACCGTCGGGGAGGGCGCGGTCATCACCTCGAGCGTGTGCCGCCGGTCGGTCGTCGGACCCGACGCCCGCATCGGGCCCTTCGCCGTGCTGGACGAAGGCACGGAGGTCCCGGCGGGAGGCGTGGTGGGCCCGACGGCATCTGACCCCGGCGCCGCGTCGCGGTAGCGTCAGGCCATGGAATTCACCCCGCGCCGCCGTCTCGACCTGGTGTCGGGCCGATCCCATCCCGAGCTGGCCCGGGAGATCGCCTCGCAGCTGGGGGTCGAGCTGGGTGAGGCCAACCTCCGTGAGTTCGCCAACGGCGAGATCCACTGCCGGTTCGACAGCTCCATCCGGGGCTCGGACGTCTTCATCGTCCAGACCCACTGCGGGCCGGTGAACGACTCGCTCATGGAGCACCTGATCATGATCGACGCCGCCAAGCGGGCGTCGGCCAAGCGGATCACGGCGGTGTGCCCCTACTACGGCTACTCGCGCCAGGACCGCAAGGCGACCGGTCGCGAGCCGATCACCGCCAAACTGGTGGCCGACATGCTGTCCGTGGCCGGCGCCGACCGGGTGGTCAGCGTCGACCTCCACTCCGGCCAGATCCAGGGCTTCTTCGACATCCCCTTCGACCATCTGACGGCTGCGCCGGTGATGATCGACTACCTGCGCAAGCACCTGAGCGACGACCTGGTGGTGGTCGCCCCCGACGCCGGTCGGGTGAAGGTGGCCGAGCGGTTCAGCCAGCACCTGACAGCCGACCTCGCCGTGGTGCACAAGCGCCGCCTGCGGGGCGTCGCCAACCAGGTCCAGGCGCTCCACGTGGTCGGCGACGTCGAGGGCCGACAGTGCGTCCTCATCGACGACATGATCGACACGGCGGGCACCATCGTGGCCGCCGCCGACCTGCTGGCAGACCGGGGGGCGACCGAGGTGTGGTGCATGGCCACCCACGCCGTGCTGTCCGATCCGGCCATCGACCGACTGAAGAACTCGGCCCTCACCAAGGTCGTGGTCACCAACACGCTGCCCATCCCGCAGGACCGGCGCTTCGACAAGCTCGAGGTCCTGTCGGTGGCGAAGCTCATCAGCAGCGCCATCGACGCCGTGTTCGAGGACTCCTCCGTGTCCGAGATCTTCGGCGGCGAGAACCTGGCGTAGTCCCTGGTCGCAGGGCATGTGGCCCGGGGTTCGGCCTTGGGTCTAGAATGGGCAGCCGTCAGCAGCGGTCGAACCCGATCCGTGCCCAGTGCACAGCGGGGGGCGTGACCCTGCGCCCGTCTCTGCACCTCCCGAGGAGTCCCCGCATGCCCGAAACCACGCTCACCGCCCACACCGGCCGCGAGATCGGATCCAGCTCGACCCGGCGCCTGCGCACCGAGGGCAAGATCCCCGGCGTGGTCTACGGCCACGGCACCGATCCGATCCCGGTGGCCGTCGTCGGCCGCGAGTTCCAGATCGCCATGTCGGGCGAGGCGGGGCTCAACACGCTGCTCTCCCTCGACGTGGACGGCACCAAGCACCTGACCCTGGCCCGTGACATCCAGCACCACCCGGTCCGCAACACGGTCTCCCACATCGACTTCCTCATCGTCCGCCGCGACGAGCTGATCAGCGCCGAGGTGCCGATCAACCTGGTGGGCGAGGCCGTCGAGGTGGCCCACGGCGACGGCATCGTGGACCAGCAGCTGTTCACCCTGCAGGTCAAGGCCAAGCCGACGGACATCCCGCCCTCGGTGGACATCGACATCTCGTCGCTCACCATCGGCGGTGCGCTGCACGTGTCGGACATCACGATCCCGGCGGGCGTGGAACTCGAGACCGATCTCGACGCCACCGTCGTGGGCGGTAACCCGCCACGGGTCCAGGCCGCCACCACCGCCGAGGCGGCCGAGGGCGCCGAGGAAGTCGCACCGGCCGACGCCGACACCGACGAGGGCTAGACCCTGCTCCGTCGCCGCCAGGGGGCGGACGGCCCCCGCCGGGGGGCGACCATGGACCTGCTCGTCGTCGGGCTCGGGAACCCCGGGCCCGAGTACGAGGGCACCCGGCACAACATCGGCGCCGTCGCCGTCGAGCTGCTGGTGGCGCGCCACCACGGCTCGCTGTCCGGGGAGAAGGGACTGCGGGCCCGCGCCGGGCAGATCCGCATCGGCGACCACGTGGTCCTGTGCGCGGTGCCGCTCACGTACATGAACGAGTCCGGCCTGGCCGTCGCACCGCTGGTCCGACGGGCCGGGATCGAGGCACCGGCCGACGGCGCCGCCGCCACGTCACGGCTGGTCATCGTGCACGACGAGCTCGACCTGCCGTCGGGCCGGGTGAAGGTCAAGGTCGGCGGCGGCACGGCCGGCAACAACGGGCTCAAGTCGGTCCACGCCCACCTGCACACCGGCGACTACCTCCGGGTCCGCATCGGCATCGGCAAGCCGCCGGGCCGCCAGCCCGGCGCCGACTACGTGCTCAAGCGGCCCGGCAAGGACGAGCGGGAGGCCCTGGCCGTGGCGGCCGAGGTCGCCGCCGACGCGGTGGAGCTGATCGCAACCGCCGGAGTCGAAGCGGCGATGAACCGGGTCAACACGGCCGAGTAGGTTCGCGGGCATGGCACCCCCCGACGTCGCCATCTCGGTCCGGGGCCTCACCAAGTCGTACGCTGGCTTCAGCGCCCTGGGGGGGATCGACCTCGAGGTCCGCCGGGGCGAGGTCCTGGCCCTGCTCGGGCCCAACGGCGCCGGCAAGACGACGGCGGTCGAGATCCTCGAGGGCTACCGGGAGCGCGACGGCGGAGAGGTGTCGGTGCTCGGGTTCGACCCGGCCCGTCGGGACCGGGAGCTGCGGGCACGGGTGGGGATCGTCCTCCAGGAGTGCGCCGTCGACCCGTACCTGACCGTGGCCGAGGCGCTCGCCCAACGGGCCTACCTCTACGACGCGCCCCGACCGGTCGACGAGGTGGTGGATCTCGTCGGGCTGGGGGAGAAGGCCCTGTCCCGGATCAAGGTGCTCTCGGGCGGCCAGCAGCGCCGCCTGGACCTCGGACTGGCCCTCATCGGCAATCCCGAGCTCATCTTCCTGGACGAGCCCACCACCGGGTTCGACCCCTCGGCCCGGCGGGAGGCGTGGGAGGTGGTGCGCGACCTGTGTGCCGAGGGCCGCACCGTGGTGCTCACCACCCACTACATGGACGAGGCCCAGGCCCTGGCCGACACCGTCGTCGTGCTGGCCGCCGGACGCATCGTGGCCTCGGGGCCGCCCGACACGCTGGGCGGCCGCGAGCACGGGGTCTCCACCGTGCGGTTCGCGCTCCCCGCGGACGTGGCGCCGTCCGACCTGCCGCTGCCGGCGGGTGCCGCCCCCGACGTGCGGGGCGGGTTCGTCGAGTTCGCCGTCGACGAGCCGACCGCCGCTCTCCACGACCTGTCGCGGTGGGCGCTGGACCGGGGGGAGGGCCTGGTCGGGCTGACCGTGTCCCGTCCGTCACTCGAGGACGTCTACCTGGCCCTGACCGGCGGGGACACACCGTGAACGCCGTCCGGGCCCACGACGTCCGTGTCGCCGTCCACCAGGTCGGCTACGAGCAGAAGGCGTACTGGCGGAACCCGATGGCCGCCGTCTTCACCTTCGCCTTCCCGATCATCTTCCTGATCGTGGTGGGCAGCTCGGCCGGGGAGTCCAGGGTCCCGGGCTACACCCTCCGCTACGACCAGTACGTCGTGGTGGCCATGCTCACCTTCGGCCTGATCGCCGCCTGCTACACCAACCTGGCCATGGCCATCTGCACCCGACGGGAGACCGGCGTGCTCAAGCGGATGCGGGGCACGCCGATCGCCATCGGGTCCTACATGGGCGGGCTCATCGGTTCCGTGCTGATCGTCGTGGCCATCCTCACCGTGATCGTCGTGGCGATCGGCATGGCCTTCTACCACCTGCACTTCCCGTTCCACCCGGGTGCGGTCCTGCTCACCCTGGTCGTGGGGATCGTGACGTTCTGCGCGCTCGGGCTGGCCGTCACCATCATCGTCCCCAATGCCGATGCCGCTCCGGCCATCGTCAACGGGCTCTACTTCCCGGTGGTGTTCATCTCCGGCGTCTTCTACCCGCTCGCCCAGGGCTCGGTCCTCGGCCGGATTGCCGACTGGTTCCCCATCTTCCACATGATCCGGGCCCTGGTGTCGGCGTTCGAGGG
>JADGOH010000137.1 GCA_017883025.1 Acidimicrobiales bacterium | reverse complement strand
GTGGGGGTGATGGCCCACAGGGCGGCTTGGGTGGCTGGTGACAGCTCGGCGACCACGAGCCCGTTTCCGGTGCTGGCATCGGTCGCCAATACGCCGGGACCGCCGGAATTGGTGAGGATGGCCACCCGTCGGCCGTTGGGCAGCGGCTGGTGGACGAGGGTCTCGGCCGTGTCGAAAAGCTCCTCGACGGTGTCGACCCGTAGTACCCCTGCTTTGAGGAACAGCGCATCCACCGCCTGCTCGGGACTGGCCAGAGCTGCCGTGTGCGAGGACGGGGCCCGGCGCCTCGCTCGGGAACGGCCGCTCTTGACCACGACGATTGGCTTGGTGCGGCCGATCCGACGGGCAAGGCGAGCGAACTTTCGAGCGTTTCCGAACGACTCGAGGTACAAGAGGATGACGTCGGTGTCGTCGTCCTGCTCCCACCAGGTGAGCAGATCGTTGCCGCTGATGTCGGCCTTGTTGCCGAGCGAGACGAAACTCGAGAGCCCCAGATCTCTGCTCTTGGCTTCGGCGAGGATGGCGATACCGAGCCCACCGGACTGGGATGCGAAGCCGACACGTCCGGCGATGGGTACGTCGGCGGCGAACGTGGCATTCATTGACACCGTCGGAGCGGTGTTCAACACACCGAAGCAATTGGGTCCGACCATGCGCATGCTGTGATCGTGAGCCAGCCGGGAGGCGGCCCGCTGGGCCGCCTCCCCTTCTGGGCCGACTTCGGCAAACCCTGCGGAGACGACGACCACTGCCGCTACCCCTTTGCGCCCGCACGCTTCGACCGCCTCGGTCACCGAGGCTGCCGGGACGGCGATCACGGCGAGGTCGACTTCGCCGGGGACCGCCTCGATGCTCGGCCAACAGGGGATGCTGGCGACGTGGTCGGCCCTGGGGTTGATCGGGTAGACCGGTCCCTGGAGGCTTGTGCCAACCAGATTTCGCACCAGTTCATACCCGATGGTCCCGGCCTTGCGCGAGGCCCCGATCACGGCGACCGAACGCGGCCTGAGCAGGCGCTCCATCGACCTCACCACCGCGACGGCGTCGCGCCGGTCGGCTGCATCCAGTGCCAGTTGGGTCGGGGCGATGTCCATCACGACGCTCACCACTTCGTGGTCAGTGCTCGAACGCCGGGCGAAGCCGACGCCGGCGAAGACGTCGAGCATCCGCCGGTTGACGACCAGGGTGTCGGCAACGAAGCGCTTGATGCCATTGCGCCGCGCCGCGCTGGCCAGGTGCTCGAGGAGGATGGTCCCGAGACCCAGGCCCTGGTGCGCATCGTCGACGACGAATGCCACCTCCGCCTCGTCCTTGCCGACCTCGCGGTCGTACTGCGCTACCGCTACGAGCGTGCCATTGCGTTCGGCGAGGAGTGCCAGATGGTCGGGATCGTCGGCCCGCGTCAGGCGCTCGAGCTCGCGTTCCGACAGGTTCGGATGGGCGCCGAAGTACCGCATGTGCACCGTGGTTCCCGAGAGCCCGAGGTGGAACGCGGACACCGCCGGGGCGTCCTCGGGGGTGATGGACCGGATCTGGGCAGTGGTGCCGTCCGCCAAGAGGACGTCGACGCCAGCGGGACTGCCGTCCTGGTTCATCGGTGGTGCTCGTCGTCGTCTCGCTGGGCTCGCTGGCAATCCCCCTGCAGGGTGGACTCCTCAGGAGCGCGAGCAAGTGCGCCGGCTCGGACATGCCGCGATCGATCACCGCTCTCGCGGGACGATCGCGGGGAGGACCGAGATTTGGCGGCCATGAATCGGATGGTAGGCGAGACTGCGACCCACCGCAGTCCTCGTCGCCGACTGGCTCCGCGTGGGTCACTGCCGGCAAGAGCTCGATCCCCGGCCGCGTCTGTGCAGCACCTCCACGCCCCACGGCGCCTTCCCGATAGCCGTGAGCGTCACGGTGACGGCCGCCCGATCCTGCGTTACGGATTGCCCAACGAGTCGGGTACCACCCGCCTCCGATTCCTTCCGCCCGTCCCGTCGTGAACAGGTGGAACGTCGGGTTGGGTGTCTTCAGCGTCGCTCAGTTCGGCCCACCGTCCGGACTCGTAGTACGTAGTTCAGGCTCGAGCCACGGCGGGGCTGCCGGACAAGGATGAAGTCTGCATCGTCAGCCGAGGTCGATTGTGGAACCGATGATGGTTGGGTTCCTCTTGTGTCCCCCAAGGCCCACTCTGACCCTGTCCCGACGCCACCTCGCCGTCGAGGCGCCCGGGGTGGCATGATCGGAAGGGTGGCAACGGGTGGTGACCCGGTGGTGGCCGCCGCACTCGGAGTACAAGGGGGAGCGCCATGCGCAGTCGGAACCGTCGCACATCCTGGGGCCGCGCCGTCGCAGGCGTGGCGGGCGCCGTCTGCGTGGGCCTCGTGCCCACCGTGGTCGCCATCGCTCCACCGGCCGGCGCTACCGCGGCGCGGGCACTGCACGCGGGGGGATCGGTGGACGAGGCCTGGCTCACCGGCGCCCGCCCCGGCGATGCCGTCACACTGGTCCGGAACGGCACCCCGGTGATCAACCCGGGTAATCCGGCCGCGACCGACGCGCTCGGCTCGCTGATCATCCGGGACCTGACGCCCGGTGCGGGGTACGCATGGGACGACACCACCGCCGGTGTCACCACACCCGTCTTCTCGGTGCTCGCCCCCGACGCCAACCCTGCGACATCGTCGACGCTGTACTCGGGACAGCCGCTCCACGAGGGCCTCAACTACGTGGCCATGCGCGACGGCATCCAGCTGGCCGCCACGGTGCGATACCCCTACGGGGTCACGTGCAGCGCAGCCGCGCCGTGCCCCACGGTGATCGAGTACTCCGGCTACGGAACGGCCGGCCCGACCGACCCGATCCCGCCCCTCCTGGCCTCGGCCCTGCACACCCCGTGCACGACGTGCGGTGACCCGCACCTCCTGCCCGACGGGTCCACGGACGTCGGTGCGGTCCTGGCCCGGGTGTCCGGCTTCGCCACCGTCAGCCTGCAGATGCGGGGGACGGGCTGCTCGGGCGGCGCGTACGACCTCTTCGGCTATCCGTCCGACTACGACGCCTACGACGCGGTGGAGACCGTCGCGCACCAGGGATGGGTGGCCAACCACAAGGTCGGGATGGTGGGGATCAGCTACTCCGGGCTGTCGGAGCTCCCCTCGGCGGGCACGAACCCGCCGGACCTGGCCGCCATCGCACCGATGAGCCCGACCGACGACCTGTTCTCGACCGGCTACCCCGGCGGCATCTACAACAACGGCTTCGCCGCGGGCTGGATCGCCGAGCGGATCGACAACGCCAAGTCGGCGGCCGCCCTGGTCGGCGGGAGCCTCCGGCCACTGGCCGCCACACCGGTGTCGGGCGTCGGCCAGCCCTGGGTGTACTACGAGATGGCCGCCGAGGGTGCCGGGTCGGCCTGCCTGGCGAACCAGGCGCTCCACGGCCAGTCCGAGAGCCTCGCCTCCCTCGTCGGACCCCAGTTGGTGGCGCCGGGCACCGGCCCGGGCCGCGACCCCTCGCTGTTCGACCGCCGGTCGATGAGCACGTGGGCGAGGCGAATCACGGTCCCGGTGTTCGTGTCCGGCGCAATGCAGGACGAGCAGACCGGGCCCCAGTGGCCGGCGCTGCTGTCGGCACTCCCGGCGTCGACCCCGGTGTTCGCCAACATGGTGAATGGTGGCCACATCGACTCGACCGATCCCCAGATCATCAGCCGGTGGCTCGAGTTCCTCGACCTCTACGTGGCCGACAAGGTCCCGACGGCCCCGAATGCGCTCGCCGGCCTCATCCTCGACGACTTCACGAGTTTCGCGGCGTCCACGTCGGCGCAGGCCCCGCTGCCCGCCATCCGGTTCACCTCGGCCAAGACGCTGGTGCGGGCACGACGGGAGTTCTCCCGCCAGACGCCGCGGGTCCAGGCGCTCTTCGACAGCGGGGCGGGCGCCGCCGGGTCGGGCAACCCCCAGTCGACCTACGCCGCCGGCTTCTCCCAGTGGCCACCCAGAGGTCGATCCATGAACCTCTGGTTCGGCCCCCACGGTGCACTCCAGCAGGGTCCGGCGCCCCATGCTTCCGGCAGTGCGACCGTCGGGCTCGATCCGAGCCTGCGCCCGGCCACGAGCCTCCCGCCGGGCGGCAACGCCTGGGCGGCCGACCCGGGCTGGAACTGGACGCCGGTGCCTGCGCAGAACGGGGCCGGGTTCCAGACCACTCCGTTCGCCGCGGACACCACGATCGCCGGGCCGGCGACCCTCAACCTCTGGGTGGAGGCGGGTACGCCGGTCGTGGACCTGCAGGCCACCGTCACCGAGGTCCGGCCCGCTGCGACGCAGGAGGAGTACGTGACGTCCGGGTTCCTCCGGAGCTCGAACCAGGTCGACCTGGCATCGTCGAACCCGCTGTTCACGGTACCGAGCTACCTGGCCGCGGACGCCAAGACACTGACGTCCACCAAGTACACGCTGGTCAAGATCCCGATCGACCCGATCGTGCACACGTTCCGTGCCGGCACCGAACTGCGGGTCGTCCTGTCCGCCCCGGGTGGTGACCGCCCGTCCTGGACATTCGACTCCGTGGACAACGGGCAGGTCGTCTCGTTCGGCCTCGGTGGCGCCGCCGCGTCGTGGCTCACGGTCGACGTGGTCCCCCACGTCACGGCCACGCCCACCCTGCCCGCGTGCGGCTCGCTGCGCGGTGAGCCGTGCCGGGCCTACCAGGCCCAGTCCAACCAGGCCTGACCCCCGGACCCGTCCCGGACCGCAGTCGCAGCGGTCCGGGACGCGGTTCCGGTCAGCGCAGCCGGTCGATCCGCCGGAGGGCCGACTCGGCCTCCTCCATCAACCGGCCCACGAGCTCGCCGGCCGGGACCAGTCCGTTGATCGCGCCCACGCCCTGGCCCGTCGGGTAGCACTCCCGCTCCGGGTCGACGTCGGGGTCGTCGGGGCCGGTGGGCAGGTGCAGCACACCGGTGGTCAGTGACCGGAGCAACTGCTCGGGGAAGGGCGCCAACTCCTCGGGATGCTGGTCGAAGTACTCGGTGTGCCGGTTGGCCAGCACCCGCATGGGCTTGCCGCTGTAGGCACGGCTGACGGTGGTGCGGCTCTCGTCGGCGGCCAACAGCGCGTCGTGGTAGCCGATCGAGACCCGGGCCTCGGGTGTCGCGATGAACCGGGTGCCCAGCCACACCCCGTCGGCACCGAGGGCCAGTGCCGCGGCCAACCCCCGGCCGTCGACGATGCCGCCGGCGGCCACCACCGGCACCCGGTCGCCCACGGCGTCGACGATCTGGGGGACGAGCGGCATCGTGGCCACCCGGCCGGTGTGGCCACCGGCCTCGGTGCCCTGGGCCACCACGAGGTCGCACCCGGCCTCGACGGCCTGGACGGCGTGGTGGACCCGGCCGCACATGTTGACGACGAGCACGTCGGCGTCGTGGCAGAGGGCGATCACCTCGCGGGGGACGCCGAGGGCACCGACGAAGATGCGGGCGCCGGCGTCGATGATCCGCTGCACCTGGACTGCCATGTCGCCGGGCATGGCCGTCAACAGGTCGACACCCCACGGCTTGTCGGTCAGCCGGGCCATGGCCGCCATCTCGGCACCCATCACGTCGTCGCTCATGGTGGCGGCCCCCAGGGTGCCGATCCCGCCGGCCTCCGACACCGCGGCGGCGAGCTGGTGGTAGCTGACGCCACCCATCCCGGCCAGCATCACCGGGTGCTCGATCCCGAGGAGTTCGGTCAGTCGTGTCTGCATGGTGGTTCTCCCGTTCGGTCGGGGAGGCGCACGGCGGACGCCGGTGCCCGACGTCGGACGGACCCCCCGGACGGACATCCTAAGCAGCCACCCGGGGTGGCAGGTGTGGCTACAGGTCGCCAGGTCCCGGCGGGACGTCGACGGCGTAGCGGCGCAGGGTGTCGAGGGGCACGATCTCGAGGGCCCGCTCGTGGGTCGACCCCAGCACCACGAAGGCGGCGGCGCCATCGTGGTGGGCCCGGAGCCAATTGGCGGCCGTCACGCACCACCGGTCGCCGGGACGCAGTCCGGGGAAGCGGTAGGCCGGCACCGGCGTCGACAGGTCGTTGCCGATGGCCCGCTGGTGGGCGAGGAATTCGGCGGTCACCACGGCGCAGATGGTGTGGCTCCCGAGGTCCTCGGGCCCGGTCGAGCAGCAGCCGTCGCGGTAGAAGCCGGTCAAGGGGTCGCTGCCACACGGCTCCAGGTGGTCGCCGAGGACGTTGCGCTCGTCCGTCGTCATGCCATCACCTGCCAGTCGTCCGGCACGTGCGTCCCGGCGGATCGTGCGGGCGCCACCGGCAGTTGCACGGACGCCACCCTCAATTGAACGTCTCAGACTCGAGCGCGTCGCGCCCGCCGACCTCGGCGAGCGAGATCGCATGGCCGTCGACCCGGTCGATGCGCACGAGCGCGTCGAGGTGGCCGGGAGGCGCGCCGCGCCACTTGGCCCTCGCCCGTGCCTTCGCCTCGTTGCCGTCGGCTGCTACCACCAGGACGACCTCGTGGCCCTCGCCCATCCGCCCGCCGTCGAGTGGCCCACCCAGATACGCGGCATAGAGATGCATGTCGGCGACCCTACCGGCGCCGCAGGCGGGGCCGCCGGTCGGCCGGATGACCCGGTGCGGCCGACCGCTCAGCGCAGGGCGTTCTTGACGAAGTCGTCGGTGCCGTGGCCGACCGGCAGGCGGGCGCCGCCGTGCCAGCTGCCGCGCAGGTGGCGCCGGACTGCCGCCTCGCCCTCGGCCGTGGCCCGTGCCGCGCCGTGCCAGAGGTCGGCGTGGTGGAACAGGACGTCGCCCCGCTCCTGGTAGACGCCGAGCTCGTGGGGGACGCGCTCGAACCCGGACGGGATGCCCTCGGTCCCGCCGAGATGGCTGCCGGGCAGCACCCGCAGGAAGCCGTTGGCCGGCGACGTCGGGTCGAAGTGCACGGTGAAGGCGATGGCCGGCCAGATGTCGAGGTGGGGGCCGGACTGGTGATCGGTGTGCCAGCCGATCCGCGAGTACGCCGACCCGGGGCCCGGGCGGGCGTCCTGGTAGACGACGCCGAACTGCTCGTAGTCGAGGAGCCACGCGTGGGGACCGAGCAGCCGCCGGTTCACCTCCACCAGCGCGGGGTGGTGCACCAGACGATCGGCCGCCGCCGACGCCCGGGTGGCGAAGACCACGTAGTGGGCGAAGGGCCTACCGTCGATGACGGCGTCCGGCGCGTCCAGGATGTCGGTGGCGTGCCGGGCGTCGAGCGCCCCGGCCACGAGCCGCTCCTGGGCCTCGATCAGCTCCACTTCGGCGGCTGCCAGCTGGGCATCGCCGACCGCCCCTCGCAGCGTGGCGTAGCCGTTGAGTCGGAAGAACGCGCAGAGCCCGTGGAGGTCGTCGGGACCGAAGACGCCGGCGGCCCCGGCGGTCACCGGGGGTGTGGCCGGCGACGGCGGGCAGGACGCGAGGGCATGGCCCCACTGTACGCGGTCGGCCGGCCTCAACCGGCCCCTGGACCACGAAGTCCGTCGCCCGTCTGAGTGCAATCGGGGCGGGGTCGCTCGGTTGCCCGCAGCGTGCCGGCCGGCTCCCGTCGGACATCGGGAGGCGGTGCGATCGCCGATCGGTCCGGGAGGGGTGACCCGGCGGAACGCACCGACAGGACCCGTCGGGAGTGATGTCGATGGGAACTTCACGACCGCTAGCCGGTCGTGTTGCCGCGCTCCGCTCAGCCGCGGCGATCGCGGCCGTGGGTCTCGTGGGAGCGGCCGGCGACAGTGCCACTGCCGGGCCTGCGGGCGCGTCGACGCATCTCGGGGCGACGAGCTCCGCGTTCCCGATCGACGTCCGGGACACCCCGGCGACGGTCGCTGAGGACATCACCTCGTCGCCGGGCGATACCGGAGTGGAACGGGCACGGTGCAGCGTCGGTCCGTCCGGGGCGGGGGGCCGATCTGCAGCCGGGTGCGGCCGTCCCGCGGACCGGCGAGCGCGCCCTACCATGGTCGGATGAGCGACAGCACCGGACCACGGGATCCCTCCGAGGAGCCCCTCGCGGGCATCAAGCCCCGCAGCTTCGCCGTCACCGACGGCCCGACCCGCGCCCCGGCCCGGGCCATGCTGCGGGCGGTCGGCATGGGCGACGACGACTGGGACAAGCCCCAGATCGGCGTGGCCTCGTCATGGAACGAGGTGACGCCCTGCAATATGCCGCTCGCCCGGCTGGCCCAGCAGGCCAAGCACGGCGTGCGCGGGGCGGGCGGGTTCCCGCTCGAATTCGTCACCATCGCCGTGTCCGACGGGATCTCGATGGGACACGAGGGGATGCGCGCGTCGCTGGTCAGCCGCGAGGTCATTGCCGACTCGGTCGAGACGGTCATGCACGCCGAGCGGTTCGACGGCATGGTCACGCTGGCCGGGTGCGACAAGTCGCTGCCGGGGATGCTCATGGCCGCGGCGCGGCTGAACCTGCCGAGCGTCTTCGTCTACGGCGGGTCCATCCTCCCCGGCCGGGTCCGCGACCGGGCCATCGACATCACGTCGGTGTTCGAGGCCGTCGGGGCCAACGCCGTCGCCGCCCTCAGCGACGAGGAGTTGTCGCTCATCGAGCACAACGCCTGTCCGACCGAGGGCTCGTGCGCCGGGATGTTCACCGCCAACACCATGGCGTCGGTGGCCGAGGCACTGGGCATGTCCCTGCCGGGCAGCTCATCGGCCCCGGCCGTCGACCGCCGGCGCGACGACGCCGCCGAGGCATCGGGACGTGCGGTGGTCGAGCTCCTGCGGGCGGGCATCCGTCCGCGGCAGATCCTCACCAAGGAGGCGTTCGAGAACGCGATCTCCGTGGTCATGGCGCTCGGCGGGTCGACCAACGCCGTGCTCCACCTGCTGGCGATCGCCAACGAGGCGCGGGTCGACCTCGCCCTCGACGACTTCAACAGGGTGGCGGCCCGGGTGCCGCACCTGGCCGACACCAAGCCCCACGGGAAGTACCACATGTCTGACCTCGACAGGATCGGCGGCGTGCCGGTGGTCCTGGCCCAGCTCCTCGAGGCGGGCCTCCTCCACGGGGACTGCATGACCGTGACCGGCCGCACCATGGCGGAAAACCTGGCGATCCTCGACCCGCCGGCCCCCGACGGCGACGTCGTGCACGTGCTGGACGAGCCGATCCACGCCCAGGGCGGGATCGCGGTGCTCACCGGGTCGCTCGCACCGAAGGGCGCCGTCGTCAAGGTGGCCGGCATCGACGGGCTCACGTTCGACGGCACGGCCCGGGTCTTCGACGGCGAGGACAAGGCCATGGAGGCGATCCTGGCCGGGGCGATCGAGCCGAACACCATGGTGGTCATCCGCTACGAGGGCCCGAAGGGCGGGCCCGGCATGCGCGAGATGCTGGCGATCACGGGCGCCATGAAGGGCGTCGGCCGCGGGGCGGACTGCGCCCTGGTGACCGACGGCCGGTTCTCGGGCGGCACCCACGGATTCTGCATCGGCCACGTGGCGCCCGAGGCGGTCGACGGCGGGCCCATCGCCCTGGTCGCCGACGGCGACCGGATCGTCGTGGATGTCGGGAACCACAGCATCGACCTCCTGGTGGACGAGCAGGAGCTCGAACGCCGACGGGCCGGCCTCAAGCACCCAGCACCCCGCTACACGACCGGCGTGCTGGCCAAGTACGCCCGCCTCGTCACCGGGGCCGAGCGCGGCGCGGTGACCGAGCCGTAGGGCGGGTACGCCCGGGCACCCGGCACTTGTCCTGCGCCCACGGCCGTGCAACAATGTTCGGACCATGCGTACCACCCCCCGAACCTTCAGCACCCTGGTACTCGTCTCGTAGCGCACGCGACGTCTTCTCGCCGTGTGCGCTTTCCGACCTCCCAGACGGGAGGTCGTTTTCATGCCCGCCCTCCGGTGACCGGCCGGGGGCCCCGCACCACCACCCACCGTCCACCAGCCACCATCGCCGACAAGGGAGCACCCGATGGAACTCACCGGAGCACAGGCACTGATCAAGAGCCTCGAGATGCAGCACGTGGAGGTCATGTTCGGCCTTCCCGGCGGCGCCATCCTGCCCGTCTACGACCCGATCCTCGACTCGTCGATCCGCCACATCCTCGTGCGCCACGAGCAGGGTGCGGGCCACATGGCCCAGGGCTACGCCCAGGTCACCGGCCGTCCCGGCGTGGCCATGGCCACCTCCGGACCCGGCGCCACCAACGTGGTGACCCCGCTGGCCGACGCCTACATGGACTCGACCCCGCTGGTCGTGATCACCGGCCAGGTGGCGACCACCGCCATCGGCACCGACGCGTTCCAGGAGAGCGACATCACCGGCATCACGATGGGGATCACCAAGCACAACTGGTTGATCACCGACGTCGACGATATCCCCCGAGTGGTGGCCGAAGCGTTCCACGTCGCCACCACAGGGCGTCCCGGCCCGGTCCTCATCGACATCCCGAAGGACATCGCCCAGTCGACGATGGAGTGGTACTGGCCCTCGCCCGAGGACCTGGACCTCCCCGGGTACCGGCCGGTCACCGAGGGCGACCCGTCGCTGATCCGTGAGGCCGCCGAGCTGCTGCTGGCCGCCGAGCGGCCGGTCATCTACGCCGGCGGCGGCATCCTGAAGGCCCGCGCCGCCGACGCCCTGCGCGAGCTCGCCGAGCGGACCGGGATCCCGGTCGTCACCACGCTGATGGCCCGGGGCTGCTTCCCCGACTCCCACCCGCTGTGCCTGGGCATGCCGGGGATGCACGGCAACTACACCGCGGTCATGGCCATGCAGCGTTCGGACCTCCTGATCGCCCTGGGCAGCCGGTTCGACGACCGGGTGACCGGCAAGGTCAACGCCTTCGCCCCGGACGCCAAGGTCGTCCATGTCGACATCGACCCGGCCGAGCACCACAAGGTCCGCCGGGCCGATGTGGCCATCGCCGGCGACTGCCGCCTCGTGATCGAGGAGCTCCTGCTGGCGCTCAATGCCCTGGGGCTCCCGCACGCGGAGTCCACCCGCGGCGGCTCGGGCGGCGCCCCGTCCGACGCCGTGCCCGGCGCGCCCGCCGAGGCGGGTTCGCTCGCGGCGGGCTTCCCCCGCGAGCGCCTGGCTCCCTGGCGGTCCCAGCTCGGGGAGTGGCAGGCCCGATTCCCCCTGGTGTACGACCAGCAGCCGGGGGCCGGCCCGCTCAAGCCGCAGTTCGTCGTCGAGCAGCTCCGGGACCTGACCCCGGACGACACCATCGTCGCCTCCGGCGTCGGCCAGCACCAGATGTTCGCCTCGCAGTGGTGGCGGTTCGACCACCCCTACACGTGGGTCAATTCGGGTGGGCTCGGGACCATGGGCTTCGCGGTCCCGTCAGCCATCGGGGCGAAGGTCGGACGCCCGGACAAGATGGTCTGGGCCGTCGACGGTGACGGCTGCTTCCAGATGACCGCCCAGGAGCTGGTGACCGCCAGCTCCGAGCGCATCCCGGTCAAGATCGCCATCCTCAACAACGCCTATCTGGGCATGGTCCGCCAGTGGCAGGAGATGTTCTACGAGGAGCGCTACTCCGAGGTGTACCTCTCGCCCGACCTGCCGGACTACGTCGGCTGGGCCGAGGCCATGGGGTGCGTCGGCATCAAGGTGGAGTCGCCCGACGACGTCGCCACGGCGATCGACAAGGCCAACTCGGTGGACGACCGCCCGGTGGTCGTCGACTTCCGCACCGATGCCTTCGAGAAGGTCTTCCCGATGGTGGCGGCCGGCGCCTCGAACGACGACATCATGGTCGACCCGTCGCTGCTGGGCGGTGGCCGGTGATGAGCGTGTACGGCACCGACAAGCGCCACCACACCCTGACGGTGCTGGTCGAGAACAAGTCCGGGGTGCTGGCCCGGGTCGCGAGCCTCTTTTCGAGGCGCGGGTACAACATCTTCAGCCTGGCGGTGGCACCGTCGGACAACTCGAGGTTCAGTCGCATCACCATCGTGGTCGACGTGGAGTCGGCCCCGCTCGACCAGATCATGAAGCAGCTGGACAAGCTGATCCCGGTGGTCTCCATCCGGGAGCTCGACCCGTCCCTCGCCCGTGAGCGCGAGCTGCTGCTCGCCACCGTGGAGGCCGGCCCCGACTCCCGGGGCCAGGTCATCCAGCTGGTCGGCGTCTTCGAGGGCAAGATCGTCGACGTGGGGCCCGAGCAGCTGACCGTGATGCTGGCCGGCGCCCCGTCCAAGCTCGACGACTTCGAGGACCTCATCCGTGCCTACGGCATCGTGGAGATGCAGCGGACCGGCCGGGTGGCGTTGCCTATGCTTGACCGAGCCGATCACCGGGGCCAGCAGGCCGACGGGACGGCACCCACCACAGAAAAGGCAGGTTGACGCACGATGGCCACGCTCTACTACGAGAAGGATGCGGACCCCGGTCTCATCGGGAACCGCAAGGTGGCCGTCATCGGCTACGGCTCCCAGGGCCACGCGCACGCACTCAACCTGTCGGAGTCCGGTGTCGACGTGCGCGTCGGCCTGCGTGAGGGCTCGGCCTCGCGGGCCAAGGCCACCGAGGCCGGCCTGCGTGTCCTGTCGGTGGCCGACGCCGCCGCCGAGGCCGACCTGATCATGGTCCTCCTGCCCGACACCGAGCAGGCCAGGGTCTACGAGGCCGAGATCGCACCGAACCTCACTGCCGGGGACGCGCTGTTCTTCGCCCACGGGTTCAACATCCGTTTCGACCTGATCAAGCCACCGGCAGACGTGGACGTCGCCATGGTGGCGCCGAAGGGCCCGGGCCACCTCGTCCGGCGCACGTACACCGAGGGCGGCGGCGTGCCGTCGCTCATCGCCGTGTCCCAGGACGCCACCGGCACGGCCCACGCCCTTGCGCTGTCCTACGCCCACGGCATCGGCGGGACCCGGGCCGGCGTGCTCGACACGACGTTCGCCGAGGAGACCGAGACCGACCTGTTCGGTGAGCAGGTCGTCCTGTGCGGCGGCATGACCGCACTGGTCCAGGCCGGGTTCGAGACGCTGGTCGAGGCCGGCTACCAGCCCGAGTCGGCATACTTCGAGTGCCTCCACGAGCTCAAGCTCATCGTCGACCTGATGTACGAACAGGGGATCGCCGGCATGCGGTACTCGATCTCGGACACCGCCGAGTACGGCGACCTGACCCGCGGCCCCCGCGTGATCAACCAGGCCGTGAAGGACGAGATGCGCGCCATACTCGACGAGATCCAGGACGGCCGCTTCGCGGCCGAGTGGGTGGCCGAGAACGTGAACGGCCGACCGAACTACGAGGCCCTCAAGCAGGCGGGCCAGGAGCACCAGATCGAGAAGGTCGGCGCCGAACTGCGCGACATGATGCCGTTCGTCACCGCCGGCAAGCAGAAGGTGCAGGACATCTCGGGCGGCTGAGCCGACCCGTTCCGGGCCGGGCCCTGACGCACTGCGACCGCTCGGCCGTTGGCTCGGCCCGGCGCTACTGGGCCAGTGCCCCGACCACGTAGGTGATCGACGCGCACAGCGCGGCGACGTCCTCAGGGTCGATGGCCGGGAACATGGCGATGCGGAGCTGGTTGCGGCCGAGCTTCCGGTAGGGCTCGGTGTCGACGATGCCGTTGGCCCGCAGCACCTTGGCCACCATGGCGGCGTCGATCGAGTCGTCGAAGTCGATGGTGCCGATCACGTGGCTCCGGTCCTGCTCGCGGGTGACGAACGGCGAGGCGAAGTCGGCGTTGTCCGCCCAGGTGTAGAGGATCTCCGCCGACCGGTCGCTCCGGCCCACCGAGAACCCGAGGCCGCCGTTGTCGTTGAACCACCGGACCTGGTCGTCGAAGAGGAAGAGGGTGGCGAGCGCCGGGGTGTTGTAGGTCTGGTCGAGGCGCGAGTTGTCGAGGGCGATGGTGAGGTCCATCGACGCCGGGACCCAACGCCCGGTGGCGGCGATGACCCCGATGCGCTCGACGGCGGCGGGGGACAGGAGGGCGACCCAGAGCCCGCCGTCCGAGCCGAAGCACTTCTGCGGGGCGAAGTAGTAGGCGTCGAACTCCGCGGCGTCGACGGCCAGGCCCCCGGCCCCCGACGTGGCGTCGACGGCCACCAGGCCGCCGCCGTCGGCGGGCAGGGCTGCTCCCGCGGGACGCAGGATCGGCATCATCACGCCGGTCGAGGTCTCGTTGTGGGTGAGGGCGTAGAGGTCGACGTCGTCCCGGGCGATCGGGAGCGGGTGGGTCCCCACCACCGAGGTGATCACCTCGGGGTCGCCCAGGTGGGGTGCCTGGGCGGCGGCGGCTGCGAACTTGGACGAGAACTCGCCGAAGCTGAGGTGCTGGCTCTTGGCCTCGATCAGGCCGAACGTCGCCGCGTCCCAGAAGCAGGTGGTCCCGCCGTTGCCGAGGAGCACCTCGTAGCCGTCGGGGAGGGAGAAGAGCGACGCCAGGCCGGCCCGTAGGCTCCCGACCACGGACTTCACGGTCGTCTGGCGGTGGCTGGTGCCGAGGTAGGTGCGCGAGACGGCCGACAGGGCCTCGACGGACTCGGGGCGCACCTTCGAGGGGCCGGCCCCGAACCGCCCGTCTGCGGGCAGGAGATTGGCGGGAATGCGGATGTCAGGGGTCTCGGTCACGTATGGAATCATGGCACTCATGGCCCAGCAGACAGAAACCGGCAGCGCGGCGGCGACGGGGGCGGGGACCACGGGCAACCGGATCTCGGCCCGGATCGCCGCGGTGTCCCCCTCGGCCACGCTGGCGGTCGACGCCAAGGCCAAGGCGCTCCAGGCCCAGGGCGAGAGCGTCATCGGCTTCGGGGCCGGCGAGCCCGACTTCCCCACGCCCGAGCCCATCGTGGCCGCCGCCGAGGCGGCCTGCCGCGACCCGAGGAACCACCGCTACACCCCGACGGCGGGCCTGCCCGAGCTGCGCGAGGCGATCGCCGTCAAGACGGCCCGCGACTCCGGGCTCGAGGTGGCCGCGTCCCAGGTCCTGGTGACCAATGGCGGCAAGCAGGCGGTGGCCAACACGTTCGCCGTGCTGTGCGACCCGGGCGACGAGGTGCTGTTGCCCGCCCCCTACTGGACCACCTACCCGGAGTCGATCGCACTGGCCGGCGGTGTGCCCGTCGTGGTCCCGACCGATGCCGCCACCGGGTTCCGGGTGACGGTCGACCAGCTCGAGGCAGCCCGGACCCCGCGGTCCAAGATCCTGCTGTTCGTGTCACCCTCGAACCCGACCGGGGCGGTCTACCCCCGGGAAGAGATCGAGGCCATCGGGCGGTGGGCCGCGTCCCGCGGGATCTGGGTGGTGACCGACGAGATCTACGAGCACCTGGTCTACGGGGGTGCCGTGCACCATTCGATGCCGGTCGTCGTGCCCGAGCTGGCCGACACCTGCGTCGTGGTGAACGGCGTGGCCAAGACCTACGCCATGACCGGCTGGCGGGTGGGGTGGATGCTCGGTCCCGCCGACGTCATCACCGCCGCCACCAACCTGCAGTCCCACGAGACCTCGAACGTGGCCAACGTGTCCCAGCGTGCGGCGCTGGCCGCCGTCTCCGGCGACCTGTCGGCGGTGGCCATGATGCGCGAGGCGTTCGACCGGCGCCGGGTCACCATCCACCGGCTGCTGAACGAGATCGACGGCATCGAGTGCCTGCTGCCCGAGGGGGCGTTCTACGCGTTCCCCTCGGTGACGGGCCTGTACCTCCGCCCGTTCGGGGGCCGGACCTGCTCGACCAGCGCCGAACTGGCTGAGCTCGCCATCGAGGAGGCGAAGGTGGCGGTCGTCCCGGGCGAGGCCTTCGGGTCGCCCGGCTACTTCCGCATGTCCTACGCCCTGGGCGACGACGACCTGGTCGAAGGAGTCTCACGCCTGGCCGGGCTGTTCGCCGGCTGAGCCGGTCGGCCGGGGGTTCCGGGCCGCCCGGCGGGGCCGTTCGACCCAGTTGGCCGAGGGGGTGCCTGGACGGTCATGCTGTACGCACCATCGGCCGCACCCGGGCCCCCGCCCGTGCTGCCGGAACCGGCGTCGATCCCGGCGCCGCACGCGATCTGTAAGCGAAAGGAACACCATGGGTAGGGTGCTCGTCACCGAAAAGTTGGCCCAGCCGGGCCTGGACCTCATGTCCGCTGCCGGCCACGAGGTCGACGTCCAGCTCGGCCTCACGCCCGAACAGTTGGTCGAGGCCATCGTCGGGGCGAACGCCCTGGTGATCCGTTCGGCTACGACCGTGACCGCCGAGGTCCTGGCGGCCGGGACCGACCTGGTCGTCGTCGGCCGTGCCGGCATCGGCCTGGACAACGTCGACGTGGCCGCGGCCACCGAACGCGGCGTCATGGTGGTCAACGCCCCCCAGTCGAACATCCTGTCGGCCGCCGAGCAGGCAATGGCCCTGCTGTTGGCCCAGGCTCGGAACATCCCCCAGGCGCACGCCGCCCTCGTGGCCGGCAAGTGGGAGCGGTCCAAGTGGGAGGGCGTGGAGCTCCACGGCAAGACCCTCGGCGTGGTCGGTCTCGGCCGGGTGGGCGCCCTGGTGGCACAGCGCGCGCTCGCCTTCGGCATGCGCCTCGTGGCCTATGACCCCTTCGTCTCGGCCGACCGCGCACGGCACATGGGCGTCGAGCTCATGGGCCTCGACCAGGTGATGGCCGAGTCCGACTTCGTGACCGTCCACCTCCCGAAGAACAAGGAGACCCTCGGACTCATCGGTGCCGACATGCTGGCCAAGGCCAAGCCGGGGTTGCGGATCATCAACACCGCCCGCGGCGGGATCGTGGACGAGAACGCCCTGGCCGACGCCATCCGGAACGGACAGGTGCAGGGGGCCGGACTCGACGTCTTCGCCAAGGAGCCCACGACCGAGTCCCCGTTGTTCGAGCTCCCGTCGGTGATCGTCGCCCCCCATCTCGGCGCATCGACGGTCGAGGCCCAGGACAAGGCGGGCGTCACCATCGCCGAGCAGGTCATCCTGGCGCTGGCGGGCGACTTCGTCCCCTTCGCCGTCAACGTCAGCGCCACCGACGTGTCCGAGACCGTGCGGCCGTTCATGGGCCTGGCCGAGCAGCTCGGGCGGATCCTCTCGTGCATGGAGGACGGCCTGCCGGACTCGCTCGAGATCGAGTATCAGGGGGGCCTTGCCGGCGCGGGAACGGGAATCCTCACGCTCTCCGTGCTGAAGGGCCTGTTCGCAGAGGGCACCACCGAACCCGTCTCATACGTGAACGCACCGCAGATGGCCGCCGAGCGGGGCCTCGAGGTCCGTGAGGTGTCGACTGTCACGGCCCACGACTTCGTGAACCTGGTCACCCTGCGCAGTGGTGCACACTCCGTGGCCGGCACGCTCGCCGGCACCAAGGCCGAGCCGCGTCTGGTGATGATGGACGACCACACCGTGGAGGTGCCGCCTGCCCCGCACATGGTGGTCGTGCGCAACGACGATCGTCCAGGCATGATCGGCGTGGTCGGCACCATCCTGGGCGACGCCGACGTCTCGATCTCCTCGATGGCCGTGGGCCCGTCGGCCACCGGGAACACCGCGCTGATGGTCCTGTCCACGGACGGGCAGATCCCCGACGATGCGCTCCACAAGCTGCGCGACGCCGAAGGGATCAGCGACGTGCACACCGTCCGGACCTGAGTCCGGAACTGAGGTGGGCCCGGACCTGAGTCCGTGAGGGTCGACCCCGGTCAGGCCGGCCGGGCGTCCTTGACGGGCACCGGCGGCCAGGTGTCCCCGCCGATGACGGGGAGGAAGCCGTCCCCGGTGTGTGCGCGCCGTCGGGCGACGACAGCGGCTACGGCGACTGCCACGGCGACGAACAGCCCTCGACGGATCCAGCGGGACGATCGGCGCATGCCCGGAGCCTAGGGCCCGTCACCGGCCGATGGTCCCGATGACGGGGACGGCATCCGCGGACACAACGTGAACGACTGCTGACCGGATGGTTACCGGAAGGTGATTCCTTCGTCGCGGACCCCCGTACGGACACCGATCGCGTTGACACGCTCGGCGCCGGTGTGCGACAACGTTGTCGCACACCATCCCGAGGGGAGCCGGACGTCGGCCGGTGACCGAGCCGGCGTCACCCTCCGGACGCCACCCACCCTCCGCCGCGCCACCGAACGGGACATCATGGAAGCCAACGCACGTCACACCGAGGCCACCATCCGACGCCGACGCCGACGCACCCACCTCGCCGCCGGCCTGTCACTGACGCTCGTCGCCGCGGTCACAGCTTCCTGCGGTGGCGGATCCTCGACAGCGACGACGACCGCGGCGGCGGTCACCTCGGTGTTCGTGAAGCCCCCGCCGCTCACGCTGCAAGGGTGCAACTACATGGTCAACGGGGCCGTGCCGGAAGGCATGAGCACCGGCATCCAGCCCCCGTTTCCGGCCTTCGGCCCGGATGCCGCCGCCGACTCGGCTCTCCGGCACATCCGGGCGCACGGAGGGACCGCCCTGGTCGACGGGTTCACCATCCCGTCGGCCACGAAGCTCTTCGCCGGCCCCGACACCTCCGGCACACCGGTGGGGGCGGTTCCCGGTGGGCGGTCGCTCCTGCTCGCCGAGCCCGTGCTGGTCACGACGGACACGGGTCAACGCTGGCTCGCCACCTTCCTGGCGTGCGGGGGCCCGCACCTCTACTGGATCCAGGTCGCGCAGATCCGCCAGGCCGACAGGAACGCCGGCTCGCAGGTCGCCGCCTCGATCGACACGGCGCTGGCGGCCACCACCACCGGCACCGGCATCTCGGCACGGCCGATCGTGATCGACGCGAAGCACCACTTCGCCTGGGCATCGGACGCGCTCAGCTTCGCCATCGGCCGGGGCATCTACCAAGGGTTCTGACCGGGCAGCGCGTCGACCCTGTGGTGTCCACAGAACGATCACCCGCACGTCGCCCAACGTTTCCCGGCCGTTCACCTTCGCTCGCTACCTTGGCCGCGGGCGCCCGAATCGGATGCCGGGTCCGGTCCGGATGAGGGCCGGCGACCGTCGAAGCGACTAGCCGGAAAGGGCAGAGGAACGCCGAGCTGATGGCCATCGATCTCGATCTCGCGCCTCGCCGGCCCCAGGCGCCCGCACCCACCCCGATCACCGTCACACGGGACTATTCGACCCCCGACAAGGTCTTCAGGTGGGGCGTCCAGGCGTCGGGCCTGGGGGTCTTCCTGCTCCTGGTGGCCATCGGCTCGTTCCTGGCGTGGTCGGGCTGGCCCGCCTTCAAGGTGGCCGGATGGGGCTTCTTCACCCACTCGGGCCCGGTGCTGGTCGGCTCCCATGCCAACTTCGGCGTCCTCGCCTCGCTGACCGGGACGGTCGAAGTGGCATTCGTGGCCATGGTCTTCGGCGCCCCGGTCGCCATCTGTACCGCCCTCTTCCTGAGCGAGTACGCGCCGCTCCGGTCCCGCCGGTCGCTCATCGCCATGATCGACCTGGCCGCGGCCATCCCGAGCATCATCTTCGGCCTGTGGGCGTTCTTCGAGCTGCAGCCGAACGTGGTGGGTCTCAGCACGTGGATGTCCCGGCACCTCGCCTTCATCCCGTTCTTCAAGGTCACCAGCCCGCCGCTCAACGCCTCGATCTTCATCGCCGGCCTGGTGGTCGGGATCATGATCGTCCCGATCGTCGCCTCCATCTGCCGGGAGGTCTTCTCGCTGGCGCCTGCGGGCGAACGCGAGGCGGCGCTGGCCCTCGGGGCCAGCCGCTGGCAGATGATCCGCACCGTCGTCCTCCCCTTCGGCCGGGGCGGCATGATCGGCGCGGTGATGCTGGGCCTCGGTCGGGCGCTCGAGGAGACCATCGCCGTGACGATCATCCTGGCCGGCTCCTACAAGGTCACCGGCCAGATCCTCCAGCACGGAGGGTCGACGATCTCGCAGCTGATCGCCATCAACTTCAACCAGTCGGGCGGTGCGCTCGGAGTCCACGACCTGCTCCTCTGTGGCTTCGTGCTCTTCCTGCTGACCCTGGTCATCAACCTGGCAGCCTCGGCCATCGTCAACCGGTCCCGCAGCGGCGCAGGGGTTGACCTGTGATCGCCGACGGCACGACCCAGAGCGCTCCCGAGGGCGTCCTGGTGACGACGACCTCGGCATCCACCCAGTCGGCGCCGGTGCACGAGCCGCGTCCACCCGGGCCGCCCCCGTCGGGCGAGTTCCCTGAGTCGCCGGCCCCGCCCCGCCCCCGCCGACTGCCCAGCCCGATCCGCCCCGGCGCCTTCGGCGCCGAGGACGCCACGATCCTGGTCGGTGCGGCCGTCTCGGCCCTCTGCCTCGTGTGGATCGTCTTCTACCAACTGACCTCCCTCTCGGGGGGACTCGGCTTCCTCATCTGCTGGTACCTGGCGTTCCTCGGCCTGACGTGGCTCGGCACTGCCCAGGTCATCGAGCGCCAGGTGGCGACCGACCGGGTCGTGGCCGTGGTCGTGGTCAGCGCAGCCGCCCTCGTCATCGGCATCATCATCTTCATCGTGGCCTGGGTGACCTACAAAGCCGTCCCCACGATCCACTGGGCCGCCCTGTTCACGAAGGACCAGAAGAGCTTCCAGCTGGCCGAGTCCAACGCCCTCGACCACGTGGGCATCCTCCATGCCGTCATCGGCACGTTCGAGCAGGTGCTGCTCGCCGTCGCCATCGGCGTCCCCTTCGCCGTGGCCACGGCCATCTACCTGAACGAGGTGCGCGGCTTCGGGTCCCGGACCGTCCGCACCGTCGTGACGGCCATGAGCGGGACCCCGTCGGTCGTGGCCGGCGTCTTCATCTACTCGATGCTGATCCTGACCCATGTGATCAGCTACTCGGGCTTTGCCGCCTCGCTCGCCCTCGTCGTCATCCTCCTCCCCTCGGTCACGCGGGTGGTCGAGGAGGTGCTCAGGGTCGTCCCGAGCGGCCTGCGCGAGGCGTCCCAGGCGCTGGGAGCCCCGGAGTGGCGGACCGTGTGGTCGGTCGTCCTCCCGACGGCCCGCTCCGGCGTGGTCACCGCCGTCCTGCTCGGCATCGCCCGCATCGTGGGCGAGACCGCGCCCCTGCTGTTCACCGCGGTCGGCTCCCAGGTCCTCAACCTGAACCCCCTCAGCGGCGACCAGGGTGCCCTGCCGTTGGTGATCTGGTCCGACGTGCGCCAGCCCAACGCCGTACTCATCGATCTGGCGTTCCAAGCCGCGTTCGTGCTCATGGCGTTCGTGCTCATCCTCTTCGTGCTGGCCCGGATCTTCAGCCGCCCCAAGGGCAAGGGCGGGAAGGGACGGGCCCGGCCGGAGGAGGACGACCTCATGGCCCGGTTCTTCGTGCCCATCCCGATCGAGGAGAGCGAGTCCCGATGACGACCACCCTTCCTACCGCGCCGACCGGCCCGGGCCATCCGCAGCCCTTCACCGGCACCCGCACGCTGGGCGAGCCCGGCCAGATCGACGCCGAGGGCGTGTGCGCGTGGTTCGGGGGCCGCCTCGTGCTCGAGACCGTCAACCTGACCATGGAGCAGTCGAAGGTAACCGCGCTCATCGGTCCCTCCGGCTGCGGCAAGTCGACCTTCCTGCGCATCCTCAACCGGATGCACGAGGTCGTCCCCGGAGCGCAGTTGGCCGGCTCGGTCAAGCTCGACGGGGTCGACATCTACGGCCCCGGCCAGCGGGCCATGGAGACCCGGCGCCACATCGGCATGGTGTTCCAGAAGCCGAACCCGTTTCCGGCCATGACGATCGCCGAGAACGTGCTCGCCGGCCTCAAGTTCTCGCGGTCCACTCCGGGCGACAAGGACGACCTCGTCCAGGAGGCGCTGACCAAGGCCGGATTGTGGAACGAGGTCAAGGACCGGCTCGGTGAGCTCGGTGGCGCACTGTCGGGGGGGCAGCAGCAGCGACTGTGCATCGCCCGCTCACTGGCGGTCAGGCCCCGTGTGCTGCTCATGGACGAGCCGTGCTCCGCACTCGACCCCACGTCGACCCTGCGGATCGAGCAGACGATCAAGGAGATCGCCGACGAGGTGACCGTCGTGATCGTGACCCACAACATGCAGCAGGCCCAGCGCGTGTCCGACTACTGCGCGTTCTTCCTTGCCGCGGAGAACCAGCCCGGCCGGGTGATCGAGGCCGGCCGCACCGAGATGATCTTCGGCGAGCCCACCGACCAGAGGACGTTCGACTATGTCAATGGCCAGTTCGGCTAGCCGCCGCGCGCGTCGCGTGCGCGCCTGGGGAGTGCGGGCAGGCGCCGCCGTGGCGATCGCTTCGGCGACCCTGGTCGCCGGCGCGCTGCCCGCAGGGGCGAGTCCCACGATGCAGACCACCGGGTCGAGCTTCGCGAGCGTGGCCATCACGCAGTGGGTGGGCCAGTCCTCGACGCTGTTCGGACTCAACATCAACTGGCAGGTGTCGTCGTCGGTCATCGGCCTCAACAACTTCGGCCAGAGCCAGATCGACTTCGCCGCATCGGACATCCCCTACAGCGCCCAGCAGTCGCAGTACTACCCGACCCAGCCGTACCAGTACCTGCCGGACGTGGCCGGGGGCCTGGCGTTCATGTTCAACGTGAACGGCAACGACGGCCAGCGCATCACCAACCTCAACCTGACGCCCTCGCTGATCGGGCAGATCTTCCTGGGCGAGATCACCAAGTGGAACGACGGGGCCATCGCCGCAGTCAATCCGGCCATCGCCCCGAACCTCCCGGGTTCCAACATCATCCCGGTGTACCGGGCCGACGCCTCGGGGGAGAACTACCTCCTGTCCGACTACCTGCTCAGCCAGGACAACGCCGACATCGTCGGCGCCCAGAACGCCTTCCAGTCCGGTAACCCGGGCCTGCCGACCGCGAGCTGGCCGGTCCCGGCGTCGAGTGCGAAGTACGACATCAACAAGTACAAGGGATGGAACGCCGGCTACCCGGTGGGCGAGGCCGGGTCGGACAACGCCGCCAACTACGTGTCGGCGCTCTCCAGCCTCGGCTCGATCACCTACGTGGAGACCGCATTCGCCAAGGAGCACGGGTTCCCCGTGGCCAACCTCCACAATGCGAGCGGCGGCTACGTGCAGCCCTCGTCACTCAACGTGGCCACCGCCCTCGAGGCCGCCCTGCTCCACGCCGACCTGACCCAGGACCTCTCGAAGGTCTATGTCAACCCGTTGCCGAACGCCTATCCGCTGTCGGCGTACAGCTACCTCGTGGCGCCGTGCTCGCCGAGCCTTGCGGCCGCCCAGCAGTCGGCGTGCGCCGCCAACCCGACCGGGGTCCCGGGGTCCCACCCGACGGGGCCCACCTCGTCCTTCCCGGCCCAGAAGGGTCAGGCGCTCGGCCAGTTCGCCGGCTTCCTGGCCTGCGCCGGGCAGTCGAAGATGGCGCAACTCGGCTACTCGCCGCTGCCGCCGGTCCTGGTCCAGGAGGACTTCAACGCCATCGGGCGGTTGAACGGCGGACAGCAGCCCGCGCCCCCGACAGCGGCCAACTGCAAGAACCCGTATGTCGACGGTGAGATCCCGCTGCCCGGCTCACCGGTCGTCGCCGGGGTGACGGGCGGCGGGCTGAACAGCGGCGGCACCACGACCACCACCGGCCCGGGCGGAAGACCGGGTGGCTCCGGATCCGGCTCCGGCCCGGGTGGCTCGGGTACGTCAGGGGGCTCCAGCTCCTCGGGCACGTCCTTCGCGTCGGCGGCTGCGGCCGCCGGGCTCACGCCGGAGTTGGCGGCAGAGGGCTACACCGTCGTCAACGGCCAGATCGTCAGGAAGCTCGACCCGTCCAAGCAGTACCAGCGGGCAAATCAACTGGTGTCGGCCACCGATGCCGTCGCCAGCCCGGTGGCCGGGATGTACATCGGCTGGGCCCTGCTGGTGCTGGGCGCCATCCTCCTGCCTCCGCTCATCGCCATGCGGTTGGCGAGGCGTCGAGCGGCGGCCGTCGACGGCCCCGTACCCACACCCGACCCCCCGACCGGAGCGTGAACGGATCATGCACGACGACCTCCGACCGACCGACCCGACCACAGGCACCGATCCGACCATGAGCACCGATGCATCGAAGGAGAGCGAGGGCGCGATGACTGTCCACCTGGCACCACCGACGCGCGGGGCACGCCGGCGCGCGCTACGTGACCGCCGCGGCCTCCGTCTCTGGTTGGTGCTGGTCCTGGCGATGGCCTCGGTGTCGGTCCTGGGCGCCACCACGCCGCTGTCGCCCCACGGGTCGTCGGCGGGGGCGGCGGCCCCCGGGGCCGCCGACGGCAACGGCGGGTACCTCTACACGCTCCCCTGCCCCGCCGGGCAGACGACCGACTGCCCCACGATCGACGTCGGGCCGATCTCCCACCTGAACGACGGCCAGTACGTCTATGTGACTGCCAAGAACTTCGACCCGACCGGCAGTATCCGGGTCGCGTTCTGTGCGGCCAACACCTCGCCGACCGACCCCTCGTGCCTGAGCGGCAACTGGGAGACCCAGTACCTGCGACCGACGACGGTGCCCATCACGAACAACCCGACCACGCAGAACCTCACGTCGCTGTCCTATCCGGTCTTCAGCGATCCCGCCGGACAGGGGAACAACCAGATCCCGGCCTACGACCTGGTCAACAACACGGGCTCGGTGGGCGGATTCAACTGTGACAACGGTGCCAACCCGTGCGAGCTCGTCGTGACCGACGAGCCGGGTCAGGGCCCCAGCGCGGGCAACGGTCCGCTGATCACGTCCGACAACTCGGCCGTCGTCCCGCTCGACTTCGCGGCATCGTCGGTGGGCTGCCCGTCGAGCGATCCGCAGGTCTCGGTGTTCAGCTCGTTCAGCCTCGAGCACTTCATCCCCGCAGCGGTCGAGGCCACCTGTGCCGGCCACAACGGCGTGGTGGCGCTCAACACCGCCGACAACGACAACTCGGTGGTGAACGACTTCGCAAGTGGTGGCACGACGGTCGCCTTCGTGGACAACGCGTCGGATCCCAATCAGGTCGCCTCGCTCTTGGGCAAGAGCTACGCGTACATCCCTGTCGCACTGTCGGGCACGCCCGAGAGCTTCCTGGCCGGCGAGTCCAACCAGGGCCAGAACTTCCCGATCAACAGCTACAACCTCACCCCCAACATGGTGGCGGGGCTGGTCACGTCCCGGTACCAGCAGCCCGCCGGCTCCTACACCCAGCCGCCGAAGCCGACCTACACCTTGTCGGACAACCTGTCCGCGGCGCTCGCCGCCGGCTCACCGGCCGTCACGTGTGCGGACCTGCCCGGCTGCCCGACGACGAAGGGGAAGTTCAAGCAGTTCCAGTTCATGCAGAAGTACAACGCATTCGACCTACTGAACCCGGTGCCGACCGGGGACTTCGCACCGGCCACGTTCGGCTCGTTCAACTCGAACGTGTCCAGTGGGTCGAGCTTCCAGGCGACGTCGTGGCTGTGCAGCGCGTCGAACACCCCATTCACCGTCGCCGTGGACACGGTGGGTCAGTCCGCTCCGCTGCCGGTCAAGGTCACGGACACCAACGTCGCGACCGACACGCTGACCACGGCACCCGCCGGCTCGTCGATCTGGCCGCCGTATCCGAACGCCCCGTGGGTCTATCCGGACTGCCACGGCTACTCCACCTTTCCGGCGCTGTCGGCCACGGCGAACAACTACGGACCGGCGCAGTCGCCGGGCTTCCAGGCCAAGGCGATGCGGAACTGGTGCTTCGGCGGATCCGTCCTGCCCCAGCCGCAGAACCCGCAGGACCCCTGTGCCGCCTTCGGTCTGATGGACACGTCGGAGTCCCAGTTCTACGGCCTGTCGTCCGCATCGCTCGAGAACGCCGCCGGCAACTTCGTGGCGCCCACGACGTCGTCGCTCCAGGCCGCCGCGGCGAGCTTCACGGCATGCCCCTCGGGCGACCTGAGCTGCCCGGCCGGGACCTACCGGGCCAACTACGCCGACACGAACCCGGACGCCTATCCGATGGCGAACCTGACCTACGCGATCGTGCCGACCAACCAGCTCTCCTACAGCGAGGGGACGGCGGTCAAGAGCCTGCTCACCAACCTCCTGTCGTTCTCGCACGGCGCCGCCGTCCCGGCCGGCTATGCGCCGCTGCCGGACTCGATCTACAACGCTGCGCTGGCGGACGTGACCAACGACATCTCGGTGGCGGCCGCGCCTCCGACGACCACGACGACCACGACGACGCGGGCCGTGGCCTCGAGCCCGTCAGACAGTTCGGGGAGCACGATCGACACCTCGACGGTCGACACCTCGACGGTCGACTCGTCACCGTCCGGTGCGCTCCCCTTGACCGGCACGGACGCCCCGGCCACCTCCTCTGGCCGGTCGGCCCCGGCGCCCGTGGCCGTCCCGCCGGCCTCGATCCCCACCGGGTTCCTGCTGGTCGGACTGAGCGCCACCACGCGGTTCCTCCTGCCGGCCATCGTCATCCTGGCGGTCGGGTCGCTGCTCGGAGGGCTC
>JADGOH010000031.1 GCA_017883025.1 Acidimicrobiales bacterium | reverse complement strand
GCCGGTCGCCCGTTGCTGTAGTAGTAGAGGGCGAGGGAGCGGCGGGTTCGACCCGGCGGGCAGGTGACCGGGTCGGGGTGGCCGTGGAAGCTGTAGTCCGTGGTGCTGAACACGACGCAGCGGTTGGCGATCGGCGCGATGCGCTGGCGAGCGGCGGTCATGTCGCGGTCCCACAGCTCGAGGGCACCGCCCCAGTCCTCGTCCCAGTCCTCGTTGAGGTACACGAGCAGGTTCACCCGGCGGTCGAGCAGCAGCCGCTTGTGCCAGTTGAAGTCGGAGTGGATCTGGAGGTGGCCCCCGGGCTCGATCTGGTGGAGGCCCCCGCCCCACAGGTGGGGGTCGGGGATCAGCCCGTCGATGCCGGTGAGCTGTTCGAGGAACTCGATCATGGTGGCCGAGTTGAACTCGTTGAGGAGCTGGCGGGTGGACGGCGGGAGCAGGTCGGCGTCGGTGGAGGCCAACTTCACCTCCCGGGCGTTGTCGAAGCGCTGCCACCTCGCCTCCCGCGGATCGGGGAACGAGGCGATGACCCTGGCCATGACGTCGTCGGGGAGGAAGTCGTCGATGACGACGTGCGGGAAGGGATCGGCCGAGGCGTACCCCGGCGCCAGCTCGGTGGCCAGGCCCGACAGCCGGGCGGGGTCGAAGAAGAAGTTCTCCCCCGACCCGGTGGCCACGTCCGTACGCAGATCAGAGCTCATCGAGGTACTCCAGGTCGTGGGGTGTCCGGAGGTGGGGGGGGATGCGCAGGACCTGGGCCACCTTGAGGCCGCCCGCCTGCAGCGAGACGATCGGGGCCGGACCCAGTCGGGAGGGGAGGACACCCATGTGCCCCGGGCCGGGATCGGAGATCGGATGGTGCTCCACGCCGGCCTGGCGGAGGGTGGGACGGTCGAGGTCGCCCCAGAACTGCGTGACCACGACCGCGGGCCACGCCGCGACGAGGGTCCTCACGTCGTCGATGGAGAGCACCGGCGAGCCCGTCGGGGTGAGGGCCACGACGAGGGCATCGGGCGTGTCGTCGAGGTCCCACGCGGCGATGACCTCGGCCAGGGTGGATCCGATCCGGACCTTGGCGCCGGCCCCGATCAGACCCCGGGTCAACGACTCGCGGAACGGGTTGTCGCAGATCAGCGCGACCCGGCCCCGGTAGGCCGAGACCCCGGCGTCGGCCAGTTGGGTCACGGCCATGAGCCCGAGGTGGCCGAACACGTCGATGTCGGGATGGCACTCGTTGGTCCCGGCGACGGCCACGCCCCGGGCTCGTAACGCCTCCAGATCGAGGTCGATGCGGCCGGCCTGCGCTTCCCAGGCCTCGAACATGAGCGGCACCACCGCGGTGTCGCGCATGACGGCCACGTCGCCGGCATCGATGGGTCGGAGATGGCCCGAGTTGGTGACGACGTCGGCGGCGGCGAAGAGCGCTCGGCGTTGTTCACCGGTCCCGACCTGGATGCGGTCAGCCACCCCGAGCGCCTCCGCCAGCGCCAGGGTCTCGGCCTCGACCTGGTCCACGGTGCCAAAACGCGTCGATCGGGTCAGGGCGTGCACCGTGGTGGCGCCCGCCAGGGCAGCCAGGACGGGGGTCACGACGTAGGCGCCGGTGGCCGCCTCGGTGAGGACGACGGCGCCGGACAGGTCGAGGTCGAGCGTCGTGACCGCCTGGCGCACCAGGCGGGCGAGTCGGGCCACGCTGGCCGTCGGTCCCCGCCCGCCACCGGCCACCGCGCCGGCGTCGTCGACGCCCGTCGAGGACGGAGCGGGGGAGTGCCGGGTCCCGAGCCATTGGGTGGTGTGGGCCATCGGATCGCGTCGCCTCAGCTCGGAGTGACGAGCCCGACGGGAGCGGGCGTCGGCCCGGTCAGGGCGCCGTCGCCGGCCACGACGAGGTCGGGGGCCTCGGCCGGGACGCCGAGGAGGGACTGGTACACGCCCCGGTACTGCTCGGCCTGATGCGGCCAGCCCAGGGACTCCTCGATGCGGCGGCGGCCCTCGGCGCCGAGAGCGGCCCGGCTCTCGGGGTCGTCGAGCAGGTCCTCGATGGCGTTGGCGAACCCGACGTGGTCGGTCCCGGCGGCGTAGCAGGCGGCGGGGCCGGCCGACACCCGCGTCTCGGCCAGGTCGAAGGCGACGACGGGGAGGCGGAACGCCATGTACTCGAGGGTCTTGTTCATCGTGGAGGCCTGGTTGAACGGCGTCGACGGGTCGGGGGAGAGGCCCAGGGTCGCGCTCGAGAGGTAGGCGGTGATCGTGGGCAGCTCGGCCCGACCGGTGAACGTCACGTAGTCGTCCAGCCCGAGCTCGGTGGTCAGCGCCCGCAACTGGTCGTAGGTGTCGCCGAAGCCCAGCAGGGCGAACTGCACGTCTTGACGGTCCCGCCGGTTGACCAGCACGTCCGCCGCCCGGATGACGATGTCCACGCCGTCCTGATGGCCCATGATGCCGAGGTAGCAGCACAGGTGGCGGCGGCCGTTGCGCAGGGCCGGGTCGTCGGGCCCGGGGCGCATCACGGACGGGTCCGGACCACTGCGCACGACGGTGGTGTCGCTGCGGTCCTTGCGGCCCCGGTGGATGGCGACCGAGCGGTAGGTCTCGTTGGTGGAGATGACGTGGTCGGCCTGGGCGAAGGTGGCCCGCTCCAGGGCGAGCAGGAACTCGACGGCCAGGCCCCGGTCGCGACCGAAGCGGGACCGGAAGATCTCCGGGCACAGGTCGTGATGGTCGAACACGAACTTCACGCCGCGGCTCTTGAACAGCTTGGCGACCAGGAAGAAGGTGTCCGGCGGGTTGCACGCCTGGATCACGTCGAACGGGTCCTCCCGGTAGAGGGCCCGGGCCAGCCGGGCGGTCTGCACCCACGACACCGCGCACTCCAGGGCGAACCCGGCGGCGCCGTCGGCGGCCGGTGGGGGGTCGTACTTGAGGAGGCGGACGCCCTCCAGCGTCTGGCGGGCGGGGTCGCCCGGGCCCTTGGGGCAGATCACCGACACCCGGTAGCCGGCCCGGGTGAGGGTCTGGCACTCGAGCCAGACGCGTCGGTCGAGGGGGACGGGCAGGTTCTGCACCAGGATGAGCACGTGTCCGCCACGGGCGGGCAGGGCGGCTTCGGTCATGGGTTGGCTCCGAGGGCGTCGGCGGCGATGGCGATGGCCGGGTTCTCGTCGAGCGACGGCGCGGGTGCTTCGGGCCGCGTCGATCTCGGTGCCGCGGCCGGGCTCGACGACGGGTGATGACGCCGGCTCCGGGCTCGTCCCAGGCTCTGCAGGGTGTCGCCGGCCAGGGTGCGGACGGTGGCGACGAGGACGGCCACGTCGAGGCTCAGGCTCCAGTTCTCGACGTAGAAGAGGTCGAGGTGGCGGTAGGCGTAGAAGGACGGGTTGTGACGCGCCTCCACCTGCCACAGGCCGGTGATGCCCGGTCGCATGACCTGCCGGGTGAGCAGCTCCTTGTCGAACTGGGCCACCTCGGCGGGCAGGGCAGGCCGGGGCCCGACCAGGCTCAGGGTGCCCTCGAGGACGTTGACGAGCTGCGGGAGCTCGTCGATGCTGCTGGCCCGCAACCAGCGCCCGACCTTGGTCACCCGGGGGTCGTCGTCCATCTTGAACAGCGGGCCGCTGCGCACGTTCTGCTGCTTCAGCGCGTCGAGGTGCTTCTCGGCCCCGACCGACATGGTGCGGAACTTGCGGATCACCACCTTCTCGCCGTCCTGGCCGACGCGGACCTGGTGGAAGATCACCGGTCCCGGGCTGGTCAGCTTGACGGCGAGGGCGGCCAGGCACGTGATCGGGGCGGTGAGGATGAGGACGAGGGAGGCGCCGAACACGTCGATCATCCGCTTGACGGCCAGCGCGCCGGACGGGGGGCGATGCGGCTCCAGGTAGAAGAACGGCTCGTGGGCCATCGGCAGCTGGCGCACCCGGCGCCGGTCCATCCGCAGCAGACCGCTCGACAGGTGCACGTGGATCCCCGCCGTGTGGAGCTGGCGGACGAGGGCGTTGAGCTCGGACGAGCCGATGCCGTTGGCGGCGATGACTGCACCGGTGGCGCCGGTCGCCACCACGGCCTCCGACGTCCGCTGGGTGGGGCCGAGCCACGGGATCTCGTCCAGCCGGAGGCTCGGCGAGGGTTCGTCGCTCATGTACCCGACGGGCCGATACCCGAGCTCGGGATGCCCGGCCAGCAACTCGGCCAGCTCGCCGATCTCGGAGGCGCACCCGGCCAGGACCACCGTGCGGTTGATCGTCCCCCGCCGTCGTTGCAGGGTGACCCAGGCGTCGAAGCACGGTCGCATGCAGGCCAGGAGCACGAAGGCCGTCAACGCGCCGGTCAGGGCCACCAGCGGTGCCTGTCGGTTGTCCAGGCGCTCGATGCACCACACCACCGCGCCGAGGGCCACCACCACCAGGACCTGACGTTCGAGGGTCACCGACCGCGACGCGGTCACCCGCGACTGGTACAACCGCAGCCCGTAGGTGAGCAGGACGCCGATGGCGGTCAGCGTGATCGTCTCCGCCACCAGTTGGGGCACACCGCTGTCGATGCGGCCGGTGGAGGCCCCGATGACCAGGGTCACGGCCCAGGCCACGGCGAGGCACCCCGCGTCGAGCAGGATCAACCGCCGACGCAGATCGACCGGCCGAGGCGCCACCTCGACCGGTTCCGCGGGACGTCGCATCGGCCACGCCGGACGGGCGCGCCGTCGCCCCGGCCCGCCCGTCGTTCGATCATCTGTCTCGGGCCCCAAGGTCGGTGCAGCCACCCTCCACCTCTCCATCGTCGCCGGGGTGTTCCGGACCATTCCGCTGAACTGAAGGCTGGAGGGCGGGCCTGAAAGCATGCTGAAGGACCCCTGAGGCGTTACTGAAGCCGCGGAACCCGAGCCGGCCGCCGTCCCGCGGCACCGGCCGGAAGGGGTAGCGCGCTCCCGATCGGTCTGTCACGATCTGGCTCACGAGCGCGGCACGCGACGTGCCAGAACGGGAGCGGGTGCATGGAGTCGGTGCGGGTGGCGGGCTTGGCCGATCGGCTGCGCACGGGGCTGGCCGATGCGGACTCGACCGCCTCGGTGGCCGCGACGTTGCGGGCTCGACGGTGGAACCGCTTCGTCGAGCTCTTCCCCGACATCGCCGAGATGCGGGTCATCGACCTGGGCGGCACCGCCGCCTACTGGGCGGCGGCCCCGGTGCGGCCGGCCCGCGTCGTGCTCGTGAACCTGCAGGCCCAGGCGTCCGACGAGGCGTGGATCACCTCCTACGTCGGTGACGTGTGCGACCCGCCCGAGGCGGTGCGGGCCGAGCGGTTCGACGTCGTCTACTCCAACTCCGTCATCGAGCACGTCGGCGGTCATGCCAACCGGGAGCGGATGGCGGAGATGGTCCACGGCCTGGGCGACCGGCACTGGGTCCAGACCCCGTACCGCTACTTCCCGATCGAGCCGCACTGGCTGTTCCCGGGGTTCCAGTTCCTGCCGACGACGCTGCGGGCCCGCGTGGCCCGGAGCTGGCCCCTGGCCTGGTCCCGGCCGCCGGATCGACGCACCTCCGTGTCGAACGCGATGGGCGTCGAGCTCCTCGACCGCACCCAGATGACGTACTACTTCCCCGGCTCAACCCTGCTCACCGAGCGGGTCGGTGGCCTCGTGAAGTCCCTCATCGCCGTGCGCTGACCGCTAGGACGCGAAGTCGGGGGTGGCCGAGCGCACCGCGTCGGACCGGCCCTTGGGTTCCTCCCACTCCTCTTGGCGACCGAGCGCAGTGTTGTCGAGGAAGTAGTACGACCCTCCCGTCCCCTCGAGCCCCCGGGCGTAGACGGAGTAGGTGTGGAAGACCCGGTCCCCGACGCGCAGGAAGCAGCTCTGGCCCGGCATGTCGTAGGGCTGGTCCGAGGTCTTCATGGACTCCTGGCCCATGGCGGCATACTCGTCCAGCGTGCGGTAGTTGTACGCGTCGAAGCCACGGGCCGCATCGATGGTGGCGCCGAAGTCGTAGCTGAACGGCCCGTCGTCGGTGGACCACCACGGCAGCGACCAGCCCCGCTTCGACT
>JADGOH010000136.1 GCA_017883025.1 Acidimicrobiales bacterium | reverse complement strand
GACCATGCCCCCATCGGACCAGGAGACGTCCGCCGGCAGGATCAGGGTGGCCACCGATCCCGGCGGGCCGTAGGCCGCAGCCAGCGCGTCGCGGGCATCGGTGCCGAGAGAGGGGGTCGTCCCCGTCGTCCGGACGAAGGTGGACACGTTCCGCGCCACCGTCTCGATGTCGGACTGCAGCTGGGCGTCGAAGCGGCGATGGGAGAGGGCGTGGTCGCCCACGATGTTGAGCACCGGGGTGCGGGCGCGACGGGCGTTGTGGAGATTGGCCAGCCCGTTGCCCAGACCGGGGCCGAGGTGGAGGAGCGTGGCGGCCGGCCGCCCGGCGATGCGGGCGTAGCCGTCGGCCGCGCCCGTAGCCACACCCTCGAACAGGGCCAGCACGCCGTGCATCTCGGTCACGTCGTCGAGGGCGGCGACGAAGTGCATCTCCGAGGTGCCGGGGTTCATGAAGCAGGTGTCGACCCCGTGGTCGACGAGGGTGCGGATGAGCGACTGGGCTCCGTTCATGGTCGGGCTCCTCGGTTGGCGGCAGGGAGGGATGCGTCGGCGGCGAAGACCGTGCCCGGGTTGAGGATCCCGTGCGGGTCGAAGGCGGTCTTGATCCGACGCATGAGCGCGAGCTTCACGGGGTCCTCGAGATCGGCGTAGGAGGCGAGCTTCGCCGTGCCGATGCCGTGCTCACCGGAGACGGCGCCCCCCAGGGCGACGGCCGCGGCAAGGATGTCGTGGAGGAGCCCGTGGCGGACGTCAGGATCGGCCTGGAACACCGACAGGTGCACGTTGCCGTCGCCGGCATGGCCACAGCCGACGACCAGTGACCCGGTGGCGGCGGCCAGCCGGCCGACGTCGGCCAGGTACGCGGGGATCGAGGCGCGGGGTACGACTGCGTCGACGATGTCGTCCGCTCCCGCTGCCTTGGACGCCCAGAACGCGTGCTCCCGGGCGGAGATCAGGTCGTGGCCGGCGTGGTCGGGCAGGACGTAGACGTCGAGGGCCCCCAGCTCGGCCAGCTGGACGGCGAGCGCCTCGGTGTCCTCGGCGACGCGGTCCTCGTGGTGCCCCTCGAGGACGACGACCAGGTAGGCGAGCGCCGCGTCGCGGACCGCCTGCGGGATCCCCAGGTCGATGCCGGCGTTGGCGGTGATCCCGGCCATGGAGATCATGTCGATGTACTCGACCAGGAGGGGCCCGACCCCGCTGGCCACCACCGGCGGGACCGCCTCGGCCACCTGCTCGACGGTGGCGAACGGAGCGAGCAGCGTCGACTGGTGCCCGGGGCGGGGGTGGAGCCGCAGGACGGCCCGGGTGACCAGGGCGAGCGTGCCCTCGGATCCGACGATCAGCTGGGTGAGGTCGTAGCCGCTGGTGGCCTTCACGAACCGTCCGCCGGTGGAGATGACCTCGCCGGTGCCGAGCACGGCCTCGAGCCCGAGGACGTGATGGCGGGTGACCCCGTACTTGACGGCCCGCATGCCGCCGGCGTTCGTCGACACGTTGCCCCCGAGGCTCGCCGACTGCTCGCCGGGGAACACGGGGTACACGAGGCCGAGGGGGGCGAGTGCGGCGTCGAGCTCGGCCAGGGTCACCCCCGGCTCGACCACGGCCACCTGATTGGCCACGTCGAGCTCGAGGATCGAGGCCATCCGCTCGAACGACACCACGATCCCGCCCTCGACGGGCACGGCGGCGCCCGACAGCCCGGTGCCCGAACCCCGGGCGGTCACCGGCACCCCGAGTTCGCCTGCGGCCACGACGACGGCGGCCACCTCGGCCGTCGACCCGGGACGCACCACTGCGGCCGGCCGGACGGGTGCGACCCCGAGGGCCTCGTCGTGGCAGTCGTCGTCGGCCACCGCAGCGCCGAGGTCGAGGTGGGGGGCGCCGACGATGGCGGTCAGTCGGTCCCCGATCATCTGCGCATCCGGCCAGCTCCCATCGACCCACCCTCCTCCGCGTCCCCCGGATACGCTAACCCGTGGTGCTGGCGCACCCCTGGCCCCGCCACCGACCGGGTCGACCAGCAGGGGGAGGTGGCCGAGCGGTGGGCCATCTGGCGAGCCCAGAAGCTGGAGCGGGTGGCCGGCGACCAGGGCCGCGGGGTCAGCGCAGCGACGGACTTCGACGTCAGAGCCTCCTCGTGCCTGCGGACACCGTGATCGCCGTGGACGTGGGCAACAACGCGCACTCGTTCCGGCGCTACGTCGGGTGCGACCGGCAGTCGGTCCTGAGGTCGGGCGATCTCGGCTCGATCGGGTTCGGGTTCCCGGCGGCCACCGGGGCGTGGGCTGAGGCGCCGGATCCGCCGACATGGACGTCCGGCTGGTCTCGCTGCGGGGGCCGGCCTACGACGGCCCCGCGCTCGTCGAGGTCGTCAGTGACCTCGACCTGGTCTGAGGGCCGTCCCGGCCGGGATCCGCGAATGGGAGCCGCAGCCTGCGCTCGGTAGGCTGGGCGGGTGCCCTCCATGAACGGGATGTCCGGCGCGCACCGCCTCGGGCTCAGCCTGCACAACGTCCTCACCCGGTGGGACACCAGCCCGTTCGCGCTCGTGACGCTGGCGGCCGTCCTGGCGATCGCCACCTGGTATGTCCAGTCGGTCTGGGCACTGTCGTCCAGGGGCCGCTCGTGGAGCGGTCTGCGGACGACCTCGTTCCTGACCGGACTGGTCATGGTCGACCTGGCCCTCCAGTCGCCGGTCGCCACCTTCACCATGGGCTACTTCGAGGCGCACATGATCCAGCACCTGCTGCTGATGGTCACCGCTCCGCCGCTTCTGGCGCTGGGGGCCCCGATGACCCTGGCGCTGCAGACGTCCGGTCGCCGCACCAAGGTGCGCCTGCTGCGGATCCTGAACTCGCGGGGGTTCAAGTGGTGGAGTCACCCCGTGCCGACGGCGGCGGTCTACTACTTCGCCATGTTCGCCTTCTTCCTCACCTCGGCCGTCGACGTGGCCATGAACCACATGTGGCTGATGGACGTGGTGAACATCGCCTTCCTGGTGGCCGCGATGCACTTCTGGTGGCCCATCGTGGGCGTCGACGCCATCCCCCATTGGCCCATGGGCCACGGCATGAAGATGGTCGCGCTGCTGATCGGCGTGCCGATCGAGTCGTTCCTGGCCCTCGCCCTGCTCTCCACCACCCGGCCAGCCGCCTCGATGTACTCGGTGTCGTCGACGCATGCGGGCGCGGCCATCCTGTGGGTGGGGGCGGAGGCGTTCACGTTCCTGGCACTGATACCCGTGTTCGTCCAGTGGATCCGGGTCGAAGGGCGCCGGACGGCCCGGATCGACGCAGAGCTCGACGCCGCCTACGCCGCCGCCGGATCGGACCTCACCCCCGTGGGACCCGACGGCACCACCGCCGACACCCGTCACTGAGGGGACCGCCGACGGGGATCCGCCGATCCGGCGTCAGCCGGCCGGCGTGAAGGTGTAGGTGAAGGGCGCCGCCTTGGGGGCATCGGTGAAGGCGCTCTTGCCCTTGATGGTGACGCCGACCAGCACGGCCGAGGATCCGATCTCGACCGTCATGGTGCCCACGGCCGGGTACGACAGGACCTTGGCCGCGGGCTGGACGCCGCTGACCAGCGGCACGGGTGACGAGGAGCTGGTGACCTGTACCCAGCACGGGCCGGACGTGGCCACGACCACCGTGAACTTCGTGGTGGCCACGGTGTAGTCGGCGCTCGACGACGTCGACCCGACCGGTTGGACGGGGAAGGCCTGGTGGTTCGCCGGGGCCGTCGCACCGGGAGACCCGCCGGCCGATCCGCCGCCGGCCGAGCCGGCCGGCACGACCCGCAGGATGTGGGCGTCGGCCAGCACCTTCGGCTGGGCCGCCATCAGGACGAAGCCGGCGACGAGCACGGTGACCAACGCGGCCGCGATCCAGGTCACGACCTTGAGCGAGGTGGGGGCGCGCATCCGGTGTCGGGCGCGCGCCACCTGGCGGCGGCTCTTGCGGAGGTCGCCCCGGGGCACCACGGGGAACGTGCCGGTGGGTGGTCCCACCGACACCGAGTAGTCGTACGTGCCCGAGGTGCCGGCGGCCGACGTGACCCGGCCGCCCACCTGGGGAACCTCGCCCGTCTCGGTGAACGCCCGCAGGTGGTCCGGCCCGGTGGTGACGGCAGCCACCACGCTGGTGACGGCCGAGTTGACCCTGGTCGCCGGCGGGCCGTCGTCGCGGGCGGCGCGCTCGGCCCGGAAGTCGCTGGTCAGGGTGTCCTCGTCGAGACCCAGGAACGTGGCGTAGCGCCGCAGGGTGGACACGGCAAGCGCCTCGTCGGGGAGTGCGGCCATGTCGCCCGCCTCGAGGGCCTCGATCTGGGTGATGGGCCGGCCCAGGCGGTCGTGCACCGCAAGCAGGTCCAGGCCGCGCGCTTCCCGGGCTTGGCGGAGGCGGGCGCCCACGGCCTCGGGCTCGGAAGCCAGGTTGCCGTCTTGACCGTCGCCGCCACGCCGGGCCGTTCCACCCCGCGGGCGGATCATGTGGTGTCCCCTGACATGTGCGTCCTTCCAGCGTACCCGTCGCGATGCCGACAACGGCCGACGCTGCGACCGGCGACCCGATCACCGGCAGGCCAGGAATGTTGCGTGGACAACTAGTGTTGACCGAGGAGCGGGGACCGTCGGGACAGGACCGGAGGCGCCTCCCCCGCAGAGCGACAGGAGCGGGACTATGCCGGCAGTGACTGTGGACGACGTACTGGCCCTCCCGCGCGTGGCACGCCCCGACCCCGCGACCGCCGGTGGGCGCCCGGTGCTCGGCGTGGCCACGGCCCCTGGCGGCCTCGAGGGCGAGGGGTTCCCGGTCCGACGGGCGTTCGCCGGGGTGGACTCGGCCCTGCTCGACCCCTTCATCCACATGGACCAGATGGGTGAGGTGGAGTATGCCCCGGGGGAGGCCAAGGGCACGGCGTGGCACCCCCACCGGGGCTTCGAGACCGTGACGTACATGATCGACGGCACGTTCCGGCACATGGACTCCATCGGCGGGGGCGGTCTGATCACGAACGGTGACACGCAGTGGATGACGGCAGGGGCCGGCATCCTGCACATCGAGGCACCACCGGCGGAGCTGGTGGCGACCGGCGGGCTCTTCCACGGGATCCAGCTGTGGGTCAACCTCCCCCGCGCCGACAAGATGATCGACCCGGCCTACCAGGACATCGGCGCAGGCAACGTGTCCCTCCTGACGACCCCGGACGGCGGGGCGCTCCTTCGACTCGTCGCCGGTGACCTGGACGGACACTCGGGCCCCGGCTCGACGCACTCGCCGATGGCCATGGTGCACGCCACCGTTGCGTCCGGCGCCTCGGTGACCCTGCCGTGGGACCCGTCGTTCAACGCCCTCGTGTACGTGCTGTCCGGCGACGGCACGGTGGGCGAGGACCGGCACCCGGTGACCTCCGGGCAGCTCGCTGTCTTCGGACCGGGCGGCTCGCTCACGTTCGGGGCGTCGGCCACGCCGTCAGAACGGACGCCCGAGCTCGACGTGCTGGTGCTGGGCGGGCGCCCGATCGGCGAGCCTGTCTTCGCCTACGGCCCGTTCGTCATGAACACCAAGGACGAGGTGGCCCAGGCCTTCGAGGACTTCCACGCCGGGAAGTTGGGTCGGGTGCCGGACCACTACTCCGGGTTCTGACCGACGCGCCACGTCCCCCGCCACCGGACCGGTGATGGGGGACGTGGCGGGCGGCCGATCGGCGGCAACTAGGCCAGGACGACCTCGCCGGAGACCCCGCCGACATCGGCGAGGTCGGCCTTCGTGGCGTTGACCAGGAACAGGGCCGACAGCGCGGCCACCGCGAGGAAGCCGGCGCCGACCAGGAAGCCCACCGAGTAGCCGTGGACCTGGGCGGCAACCACATTGGCCTTGGTGTGCGCGTGGGTGGCGATGTAGGTGACCGTCGCGGACGCAGCCAGTGTGTTGAGCAGGGCGGTGCCGAGTGATCCGCCGATCTGCTGGGACGTGTTGAGCGTGGCACTGGCCACTCCGGCGTCGTGGGGGTTGACCCGGAAGAGCGCCGTGCTGCTCATCGGCACGAAGGCGGTGCCCATGCCCAGGCTGATCAGGAGCTCGGCCGGCAGCACGTGGGCCACGTAGCTGGTCGACGGCGTGATCCGGCTCAGCCACAGCAGGCCGACTGCCGCGGCACCGAACCCACCGACCATCATGAATCGGGGCCCGAACCGGGGGAGGAACTTGGAGGCGGCGCCGGCTGCCACGATGATCCCCATCGAGAAGGGCAGGAAGGCGAACCCGGCCTTGAGGGCGGAGTATCCGAGGACGGACTGGAAGTAGTACGTCAGGAACAGGAACATCCCGAGCAGGCCCGAGCCGACCATGAGGGCCGACAGGTAGGAGCCGCCCCGGTTGCGGTCGAGGAGGATCCGCATGGGCAGCAGCGGGTTGGCCGAGTTCACCTCGATGACCACGAACGACACGAGCAGTACGGCGGCGATGCCCAGGAAGAACAGGGTGTGGTTCGACGTCCATCCGTCCTGCGCGGCCAGCGTGAATCCGTAGACGAGTGCGACGAGGCCACCGGTGACGGTGGCGGTGCCGGGGATGTCGTAGCTCGTGTTGCCGTGGGCCCGGCTCTCCCGCACGATGGGCAGCGCGGCCAGGGCCGTGACGACGGCGATCGGCACGTTGACGAAGAGGCACCAGCGCCAGGACGCGTACTGGGTGAGGATGCCGCCCATGATCAGGCCGATGGCCGCGCCGCCGCCGGCGATGGCGCCGTACACGCCGAATGCGGTCGACCGTTCCTTCACCTCGGTGAAGGTGACGGTGATCAGCGACAGCGCCGCCGGGGCCAGCAGCGCCCCGAACGCGCCCTGCAGGGCCCGGGCCCCGAAGAGCATCGGCGCATTGACGGCCAGACCGCCGAGCGCCGACGCACCGGCGAAGCCGAGGAGGCCGATGATGAAGATGCGCTTGCGCCCCGCATAGTCGGCGATGCGCCCGCCCAGCAGCAGGAGGCTGCCGAAGGAGAGCGTGTACGCGGTCACCATCCACTGCCGATCGGCGTTGGTGATGTGCAGCGCCTTCTGCGCGGACGGAAGGGCGATGTTGACGATGGAGGAGTCGAGGATGACCATCAGCTGGGCCACGGCGATGACGGCCAGGGCGAGCCAGCGCTTCGGGTCGGGCTCCTCGTGGGTGGGCGGTGGTGCGTGGGTGACGGTGTCGACGGTGTCGGACATGGGGATGCTCCTCGGTACGGGAAAGGGTTGCGGTTTGGGAGGACTGCCGTGAGTGGTACTGCGGCACTGCGGTGCTGCTACGTCGGGGGACTCTCGTGCGGGTGCTGCGTTGCGCCTGCCGGGTTGCGCAGGAGGGGCAGGACGATCTCGTCCACCAGATGCACGGTGAAGGCCTCGTCGAGGGGCTCGCCACGGAACACGAGGCGGAGCATCACGACGGCCGGCCCGACCTCGTTGACGAGGTCGCCAGTGGTGCCCGGCGGCAACTCGCCCCGGGCCACCGCCCGGGCGATCACCACGTCGACCGGGTTGCCGTCGTCGATCACCTGGGCGCGCATGAGCACGGCCAGCTCCGGGTCGGTGCGCATGGCCGACATGACGCCGGTCACCAACGCCTCGTCGCCGTCGAGCGAGAGGCACATGCCGCCGAGTGCCTCGAGCAGGTCCTGGCGGAGCGAGCCGGTGTCGGGCACGGCGTGGCGCCCGTGCTTACGGCGGCGGATGGCCTCGACCACGACCTGGGCCTTGCCCGACCACCGCCGGTAGATGGTGGCCTTGCTGGCGTGGGCCCGCTCGGCCAGGGCGTCCATGCTCAGCCGGTCGTACCCGACCTCCATCACCAGCTCGAGCGCGGCATCGAGGATGGCCTGCTCGCGGGCCTCGGCCCGGGGTCCAGACGGCCGGTGTGCCCGTCCGGCTCCTCCCTCGACGTCCTCGGTGACTGCGGCCATGTGACAACCCGTGTTGTTATGAACGAAACGGTTTCGTTTCGTTCATGGTACGGGTGGCGCGCCCCGCGTCGTGCGGAATTGGGAAATTCGTTTCTGACCAGCGAGATCGCGGGAGGTTCAGGCCCGACAGGCCCGGGGGTCCCACGGCTGCAGGGGGGTGACGGCAGCCGTCGGCGCCTGGAAGGCGCCGCTCGACGTGGTGGACGTGGACGAGGTCTGGGTGGTGGCCGTCGAGGGTGTGGCCGCAGTGGTGGACGGCCCGGGCACCGGGACCGCCGGGGGCGCGTTCACCGCGAATTGGGTGCCGGTGACCACGGTGATCCGGGCGCCGTCGGCCGTCGGCCCGAGCGCCATGACGACCGCCCCCGAGAGCGACTTGGCCACGGCCTGGGCGGCAGCCAGGTCCGCCGGAGTCTTGTGGGCGTAGTACACGACGGTCTCGGCCTCGGTCCCGACGGGTGGCGAGTCGCCGACCCCGACCGTCCTGAAGCCCAGGGCCGCCAGCGCCGCGCCGGTGGTGGTCGCCTGATTGGTCACGCCGCTGCCGTTGAGCACGGACACCGTGACCGTCGACGGTGCGGGCAGGGGCCTGCCGGTCATGGTGTCGGTGGTGGCGCCGATACCCAGGAACTGGTCGATCACCTGGTTGTCCTGAGTGCTGGACGGGAACTCGATGTCGCCGTAGTAGCCGCCCTTGTAGAGATACGAGCCGAATTGGTCCACCTGGACGGGCAGGGTGAGCTGCGGGGCGTTGTTGGCGTTCACACCGTGGAAGGCGAGCACCATCGACACCATGGCTGAACTCGAGAACGCCTTGTCCACCTTGAGCTGCGGGGCGACCGAGCTGATGAGCTGCTCGTCGGTGATCGGGTCGGACAGTCCGTTCTTCGACACCGCCGTGGCGAGGACGCGGAGGAATTCGTGGTCCCGGCGGATGCGGGCCAGGTCGCTCTGGTTCTCGAAGGGCCAGTAGGCAGGAGTGGCCGTGGTCACGCCCGGTGGCTTGTACTGGAGGTGCCGGGCCCGCACCACCTGCAGGGCGTGGAAGCCGTCCAGGCTGATGCATCCAGGCGTAAGGACCTTGAGCCCCGAATAGGCGTCGAAGACGGGCTCGGGGAAGTACATCTTCACCCCGCCCAGGGCATCGACGACGTTGGCGAAGGTGTCGAAGTTGAGTACCACGTAGTGCTGCACGGGGATGCCAAGGTTCTCGTTGATGGCGGCGACCAGTTGGCTCGGCCCCTCGTAGAGCGCGGCGTCGATCTTGTTGGCCCCGGTGCTCCTGGCGTTCGGGACGAACAGGTCGCGGGGGATCGACAGGATCGAGACGGCGTGGGTGGCCGGATTGAGGTGGAGGATCATCACGACGTCGCTGTTGACCCCGTTCACCCCCTGGGAGCACAGCCCGTAGGCCGCGTTCTGGACCTTGAGGGCACAGCGGTCGGTGGAGCCGACGAGGAGGATGTTCTCGGTGCCGGCGTCGGCCCCGCTGGTCGGGACGTCGACGAGGCCCCGCACGTCGATCCGGTGGATCTCGTGGTTGAGGTACCAGGCGTACCCGGCGGTGCCTCCGACCAGGAGTACCAGCACCGCGCCGATGCTCCCGACGACCCACCACAGCCGACGGTGACGGCCGCCACCCCGGCGCGCTCCGCGCCGCCCACCGTTGGCCCGGGCGACCTCGGCTCCGAGCGCCCGCAGGCCGCGCTCGTCGAATGTGGCGGGGTCCGTAGGGCGGCCCGATCGGCCCAGGGCGGCCCCGGCAGGCACATTCCCGGAACCCGCTGGACCGCTCGAAGTCATGGGGACCTACGTTACCGAGGCCCGGCCGTAGGTTGGTGTCAGCCGGCAGCGTCCGCGCCGTGCTGCCTGGTCAGCAGCTCACGCACAGCTCACGACGAGCGCGGACGGTCGGTGGACACGTCGAAGTCGGCCTCACGGATCCGGAGGGTGTCCCACCAGTACCGAACGGTCCACGTCGGCCAGTTGTTGGTGATGCGCCCGGCGGCGTCTTTGTACCAGCTGGTGCAGCTCCCCGCCCACGCCGTGCGGGACATGGCCTTCTGGGTGTGGCGATCGTCGCGCTCGTAGGCGGTGTCCGACACCGTCACGGCGACACCCGCGGCACCGGTCAGCGACCGCGTCTGCAAGGCCAGGGCCTGGAGGACCAGGTTCAGCTGACGCTCGACCATGAAGAGGATCGAGTTGTGCCCGAGGTTGGTGTTGGGCCCGTACAGGATGTAGCAGTTGGGGAAGCCGGCCACGGCGGAGCCCAGATAGGCATGGGCTCCCTCCTCCCAGGCGTCCGCCAGGCGCCTGCCGTCCTGGCCGGTGACCGGGATGTGGGAGAGGAAGTCGGTGGTGGCGAAGCCGGTCCCGAAGATCAGTACATCCGCATGGTGGCGGACGCCATCGGCGGTCACGACGGCATCGGGCTCCACCCGTGTCACCGGGGTGTCGACGACGGTGACGTCGGGCCGCAGGATCGCCGGGTACCAGTCGTTCGAGATCAGGATGCGCTTGCACCCGATCGGGAAGTCGGGGACGACTGCCTCGGCCGGCAGTCGATCGCACACGACCTCGTTTCGGATGCCCGTGGCGAACAGGTCCTGGAGCTTGCGCCCGGCCCAGCTGTCGCGCCGGAACGACACCCACCGGACCTCCAGCGACCAGTAGATCCACCACCGGTAGGCCGCGCGCAGGGGCCCGACCCGCTGCAGCAGCCGCCGGGTGGCGGCCCGGTAGGGGCGGTCCTTCTTCGGACCGACATAGTTGGGGCTGCGCTGGAAGATCTTGGTGGTGCCGGCGGCCTCGGCCACGGGGGGAACGAACTGGATGGCGCTCGCCCCCGACCCGATGACGGCGACGTCCTTGCCGGTGAGGTCGACGGCGTGGTCCCACCTGGCGGAGTGCCACGACGGTCCCGCAAAACCGTCGAGCCCGTCGAGGTCGGGCACATGGGGTCGGTTGAGCTGCCCGCAGGCGAAGACCACGGTGTCGGCCACGAGCTGCTCCGCGCCGTCCGCGGTGCGCAATGCGAGGTGCCAGGTCCCGTCCTCGTCGTCGTACCGGGCCGAGGCGACCGTGGTGCCCAGGCGGAGGTGGGGGCCGAGGTGGAAGCGGTCGACGAGGTCCTCGGCGTAGGAGAGGATCTCGGGCTGCTCGGCGAACCGGCGGCTCCAGTCCGTCTTGGGGGCGAACGAGAAGGAGTAGAGATGGGACGGGACGTCGCAGGCCGCACCCGGGTAGACGTTGTCCCGCCACGTGCCGCCGACTCCGTCGGACTGCTCGACGATCGTGAAGCTCCGCACGCCGGACCGGACGAGCTGGATGGCGGTGGCGAGGCCGGACAGGCCGCCGCCGACGATGGCGACGGTCGGCACCGGCCGTCCCTCGACGTGCGCTCGCCGCACCTCGCGTTCGAAGGCCGTGCGCCCGATGTCCAGTGCCATGTCTCCCCCTCGCCCCGCCCGCGGTCCGGACCGGCGCGAGGCCCGACGATACCGGTGCGGAACGGCGCGCGTCGACGGGCCCGGACACGCCGCTCGAGGGGACGCGATGGTCGCAAGGGCAGTGGCCGGACGGGTCACGCGCGAGTGCATTTGATATAGACACAACCAGCGCGGAGTGTTACGTTCGCTGCTAGTCACGGGGGGGTCCGCGACTGCAGTCTGGCCAGCAGCTTCCAACCGCAGTTCCACTCGCGAAGACAGGAAAGAGGTCGCCGATGCCCGAGGGAATCGAGCCGTTCGAACTCGAAGAGGAGCATCACGGTCTGAAGCTGGGCTCCGATGAACAGCTGCTCGCCGAGCTGGGCTACAAGCAGGAGCTGAACCGGTCCTGGTCGGGCTTCTCCAACTTCGCCATCTCGTTCTCGATCATCTCGATCCTGGCCGGTTGCTTCACGACCTTCGCCAGCGGCTGGAACGGCGGCGGTCCCGCCGCCATCGCCTGGGGCTGGCCGGTGTTCGCCGCGCTGATCCTCTGCATCGGGCTCTGCATGGCCGAGCTCGTGTCGGCCTACCCGACGTCGGGCGGCATCTACTGGTGGGCATCGAAGCTGGGGGGCCCGAAGGCCGGCTACTACACCGGCTGGCTCAACCTCATCGGCCTGCTCGCCATCGTCGCGTCGGTGGCCTACGGCTGCGCCACCTTCTTCGACCTGACCTTCAGCTTCATCTGGCCGAGCCACGTCGCAGGCAACCTGAACACCATCTTCATGTACTTCGCCATCATCCTGGTGCTCGCCGCCGTGGTGAACATCTTCTCGAGCCATCTGCTGGCCGTCATCAACAACGTGTCGGTGTGGTGGCACGTGTTCGGCGCCGCCGCCATCATCCTCATCCTGGTGTTCCTGCCCCACCACCACGCGAGCGCCAAGATGGTCTTCACGTCCACGGTCAACAACACCGGCTTCTTCGGCGGCAAGACCAGCGGGTTCGGCTTCCTGTTGGTGGTGCTCCCGATCGGCGCCCTGCTGACCCAGTACACGATCACCGGCTACGACGCCTCGGCGCACCTGTCCGAGGAGACCCACAGCGCGGCCAACTCGGCCGCCAAGGGCATGTGGCGCTCGATCTTCTACTCGGCCATCGGTGGCTGGATCCTCCTGCTCGCGTTCCTCTTCGCCGTCCAGGACGAGTCCAAGGTCACCGCGTCCGGCGGTGCCGTGGCCACGATCTTCGCCCAGGCCCTGACCTCGAAGTGGGGCGGCACGGTCCTGTTCATCTCGGCGATGGGCCAGTTCTTCTGCACCATGGCCTGCATGACCAGCTGCTCCCGCATGCTCTTCGCCTTCAGCCGGGACGGCGCCGTGCCCGGCAGCAGGCACTGGTCGAAGCTGAGCGCCAAACGGGTACCCGTCGCCGGCGTGATCCTGACAGCCGTCATCGGGCTGATCCTCACCGCGCCGGCTCTCATCAAGGTGGACATCAACGGCGTGCCCATCCCGATCGCCTTCTTCGCCGTCGTGTCGATCGGCGTGATCGGGCTCTACTGGTGCTTCTCCATCCCGATCTGGCACCGCTGGAGGCTGGGGGACAAGTTCCAGACCGGCGAGTGGAACCTCGGCGCGAAGTACAAGTGGCTGTGCGTCATCGCCCTCCTCGACGTGGTGCTCGTGACCTTCATGGGCTTCATGCCCACCTCGAACCTCGGAGTCCCGTGGACGGACGGATTCTCGTGGAAGTTCGTGAACTACACGATCCTGGTGGTGCCGGTAGTCATGATCTTCTTGTGGATCTACTGGCACGTGTCGGTCAAGAACTGGTTCACCGGCCCGAAGACGACGATCGACTCGCCCGAGGACGGGGCAAAGGCCCCGGCCTGACCCGTCTGCGCCCCTCGGCGCACCGAACGGATGCAGCGTCCCGACCCGCCCGTCAGGGCGGGTCGGTCGCGTCCATGGGGCGCGGCGCCGCCGGGCGGCCGATGCCGGTCTGGAGCGAGACCTTGATCCTGTCGGGGCGGAAGAGGTCGCGGGCGAACTCCACGGCCAGGCCGGCGGTGGTGAAGGCCGTCCGGGTGATGAGCATCAGCGGGCTGCCCTGGTCGACCTTCAGGAGGCCGGCTTCGTCCGGGCGCGCGATGACCGGCTCCAGCGACTCGGCGGCCGACGTGGGCCGCTGACCGTAGGTGCGGGTCAGGAGGGTGTAGATCGAGCCTGACAGACCGTGGTCGAGGAGACCCGGAAACGGTGCCACCGGGAAGTACGAACGTTCCACCGCCAGGGGCTCGCGCCGGGCGGTGCGGACCCGCACGATCTCGTAGACCGACTCGCCCCGTTGGACGGAGAGCGCGGCGGCCACCTTGGCGTTGGCGGGCACCGTCGTGGCCGACACGACGCGTGCGCCGGCCCGGACGTGGGCCCGGCGCATCTGCTCGGTGAAACCGGCCATGCCGGTCAGGTCGCACTCGATCCGGGGCTCGCGCACGAAGGTGCCGCCGGTGCGGCCACTCTTGCGTTCCACGGTCCCCTTGCCCTCCAGGGTGGACAGAGCCTGGCGCAGGGTCATCCGGCTGACGCCGAGCACAGCCGCGAACCGGTCTTCGCGGGGGAGCCGGTCGCCGGGCACGAGGTCGCCACGGCCGATCAGGTCGGTCAGCCAGCGGGCGATGCTGGCGTGCACCGGCGCGCCGTCGGGCGTGGGCAGTGCGGGGGCGGTCGCGAGCCAGCCAGCCTGGGGTTCGGTTCCGCGCACGCAGCGATGCTACCGACTCACCTGACTGCTGCCCCCACAGGGACCGCGGTGTGGGCCTTCCCGGTCCACCACTGTCCCTCCCGCGGTCATGTCTAGACCTTGAGGTGGATGCCGGACGGCACTACTCTCGGCAGTCCGGAGCCGGGCCGCGGTGGGCCGGGGTGCCCGAACGGGAGGACGGACGGAAGCCGACGTGCCAGACGACGTGGTCACTGCAGGCGCCTCAGCGCTTCCCGACGGACTGTGCGACCGGATCGCCGTGCTTCGCGGCCGAGCGGTCGAGGTGACGGAGCTCACCGGCGGGCTCACCAACCGGAACTACAAGGTGACGACGGGCGACGAGGCCTACGTGGTCCGTATCTCGGGCCCCGGCTCGGGTGCCCTCGCCATCGACCGCGACAACGAGTACCGGAACTCGGTGGTGGCCGCCGAATCGGGGGTGGGCGCCCCGGTGGTCGACTACCTGCCGGAGGACTCGGCGCTGGTCATCGGCTTCCTCGAGGGCCGCACATGCGACGACGACGACTTCGCCCGACCAGGTGTGGTCGACCGGGTGGCCGAGGCGTGCCGCCGGCTGCACGATGGCGAGCGGTTCGTGAACGACTTCGACATGTTCGAGATCCAGGCCGGCTACCTGTCGATCGTCCGCGACCACGGCTACCGGCTGCCCGTGGACTACCTCGACCACGCGGCCCAGGTCGAGCGGATCCGCGGGGCGCTGTCCGTGCGGGCCGAGCCCACCGTCGCATGCAACAACGACCTCCTGGCCGGCAACTTCATCGACGACGGCGACCGCATCCGACTCATCGACTACGAGTACTCGGGCAACAACGACGCGTGCTTCGAGCTCGGGAACATCTGGAGCGAGTGCCACCTGGACGACGACCAGCTCGAGCAGCTGATCGCCTCGTACTACGGCGAGCTGCTGACCAACAAGGTGGCGCGGGCGCGGCTGCAGGGCCTGATGTCCCAGTACGGGTGGACCCTGTGGGCCTCGATCCAGGAGGCGACCAGCGACATCCCGTTCGACTTCTGGCCGTGGGGCCTGGAGAAGTACGAGCGGGCCGTGGCCACCTTGCGGGGTTCGGGGCTCGACCGGCTGATCGACGACGTGCAGCGTGCGGACTGAGGCGGGCATGCCGAGTGTCCACGGGGAGCACTGCCCGGCGGGCAGTGGATTACCACGAGTGAGGACGGAGCTGACATGAGCAGGACCGAGGAGCTGCCCGACCGGGCGCGGGTGGTCATCATCGGCGGGGGCGTGGTCGGCGCCAGCGTCGCGTACCACCTGGTGCACCTGGGATGGACCGATGTCGTCCTCGTCGAGCAGGGGCAGCTGTCGTCGGGCACGACCTGGCATGCCGCCGGCCTGGTGGGCCAGCTGCGCGCCACCGAGGGCGGCACCCGGCTCGTCCAGTACTCGGCCGAGCTCTACAGCGAGCTGGAGCGGGAGACGGGGCTCGCCACGGGGTTCAAGCGGTGCGGTGGCGTCACGGTGGCGCGCACCGAGGACCGCATGGTGCAACTACGCCGCACGGCGGCCACCGCCGAGTCCTACGACCTCGAGTGCGAGCTCATCTCGCCTGACCGGGCCAAGGAGCTGTATCCCGTGCTCGCCACCGAGGACCTGGTGGGGGCCATCTGGCTCCCCGGCGACGCCACGGCCAACCCGGTCGACGTGACGGCCTCGCTGGCGCGGGGCGCCCGGGACGGCGGCGCCCGGGTGTTCGAGAGGACCCGTGTGGTGGGGATCGAGCAGCGGTCCGGTCGGGTGACCGGGGTGGTGACCGACCGGGGGGCCATCGAGGCCGAGGTGGTCGTGAACTGCGCCGGCCAGTGGGCCAAGGCGGTCGGGTCCCTGGCCGGGGTCGACGTCCCGCTGCACTCAGCCGAGCACTTCTACGTCGTCACCGAGCAGATCGACGGGGTCCACACCGATCTGCCCATCCTGCGGGACCCCGACGGCTACACGTACTTCAAAGAGGAGGTGGGCGGTCTGGTCGTGGGCGGCTTCGAGCCCGAGGCCAAGCCGTGGGTGGCGCCCGACCAGCTCCCGTACCCATTCGAGTTCCAACTCCTGGAGGAGGACTGGGACCACTTCTCCATCCTCATGGAGAGCGCGCTCCTGCGGATCCCCGCCCTCCACCACACCGGCATCCGCAAGTTCTACAACGGTCCCGAGAGCTTCACCCCTGACAACCAATTCATCCTGGGCGAGGCTCCCGAGCTGGCCAACTTCTTCGTGGGTGCCGGATTCAACTCGGTCGGCATCGCGTCGGGCGGTGGCGCCGGCCGGGCCCTGGCCGAGTGGATCGTCGAGGGCGAGCCCTCCATGGACCTGGCCGCCGTCGACATCCGCCGGTTCGCGTCGTTCAACGGGAACAACCAGTGGCTCCACGACCGTGTCGGCGAAGTGCTCGGCCTGCACTACAACGTGCCCTGGCCCAACCGGGAGCTGACCTCCGCACGGCCGTTCCGCCGGTCGCCCGTCTACCACCTGCTCGAGCCCAAGGGCGCACTGTTCGGCTCCAAGATGGGCTGGGAACGAGCCAACGTCTTCGCTCCGCCGGGCGAGGAGCCGACCCTCGGGTACACGTGGGGGAAGCCGAACTGGCTGCCCTGGTCGGCCCGGGAGCAGCGCGCCACGCGCCAGGCGGTCGCCGTGTTCGACGAGACCTCGTTCGGCAAGCTGCTCGTGTCCGGGCGGGACACCGAGACCCTGCTCCAGCGCCTGTGCACCGCGGATGTGGCCGTACCGGTCGGACGGGCCGTCTACACCGGGATGCTCAACGAGCGGGGTGGGTACGAGGCCGACGTCACCGTGACCCGGCTGGCCCATGACCGGTACCTGCTGGTGACCAGCTCGGCCTCGGTGGTGCGTGACCGGGTGTGGATCGAGCGCCACATCGGCCCTGACGAGCACGCAGCTGTCACCGACGTGTCGTCGGCCTACGCCGTGTACGGGGTCATGGGGCCGCGGTCACGGGAGCTGTTGCAGCGGCTGACCCGGGCCGACCTGTCCGACGGGGCGTTCCCCTTCGCCACCAGCCGGGAGATCGACCTGGGGTACTCGACCGTCCGGGCCACCCGCATCACCTACGTGGGGGAACTCGGCTGGGAGCTCTACGTGCCGGCGGAGTTCGCCGTGGGCGTCTACGACGCGCTGTTCGACGCTGGTGCGGACCTGGGGGTGGCCGACGCCGGGTACTACACGATCAACTCGCTGCGCCTCGACAAGGGCTACCGGGCGTTCGGCCCCGAGCTCACGCCGGACCACAACCCGGTGGAGGCCGGGCTCCGCTTCACCTGCAAGCTGCGCTCGGACGACGATTTCATCGGTCGGGCCGCCGTCGAGCAGGTGGTCGCCGAGGGGCCGAGGCGCCGGCTGGTCTCCTTCCGGCTCGAGGACTCCGACCCGATGATGTGGGGAGGGGAGCTGATGCTCCGTGACGGGCAGGCGGCGGGACAGGTCACCTCGGCCGCCTGGTCGGACACCCTGGGAGCCTGCGTCGGACTGGCCTATGTGTGGCACCGTGACCGCGGGCCGGTCACGGCCGAGCACCTCACGACGGGCTCGTTCGAGATCAACGTAGGCGGTGGGATCCACGCCGCCACGGTCGGCCTGAAGGCACCGTTCGACCCGGGCAACGAGCGGGTCCGGTCATGACAGGGCCCGGCGGGTGACGGACCCGGTGGACCCGGCCCGGCCCAGGCTGGCGCGCGCCCGAGCGGCGTTCGCACGCGGGCTCAAGGGTCTCCTGGCGCCGGACGGGCTGCCCGCCGGCGCGTCGGCCGAGTTGGAGTCGGCGTTCGGTGACATCGGCCGCGAAGCGCTCGCCGCCGGCCCGGGTCGCCTGCGCCGGGTCCGGGCCCAGGTGGCGGCTGCGCCGCCGAAGCTGCTCGACTGGATGTCGACTCAGGTCGTCGACCATCCGGCCGTGGTCTACGACGTGGCCGGCGTCGAGGCACTGGCGGGCCGGCAGACCAAGTCGATCGGTGCCGCCGTGGGCGCGCTGCAGCTCGCACTGGTGGGCGCGGCAGCGGCCTCGACACTCGAGGGCGGCCCGTTCCTGGCCATCGCCATCGACGGGGTGGTCGGCCAGGTGGCCGCCGTCGTCCACGGGCTGTGCGACTGGTACAACACCGGGTCCTACCTGGTCCGCCGTCTGGACCACGAGGGGCTGGTGGCCGATGTGGGTGAGGTGCGCCGGCTCACCAACGCCGCCCTGATGTCGAAGGGCAGGGCGATCGACGAGCGCATGCTCGTCCGGTCGACCGAATTCCGGCTGGTCCGCCGGTGGTCGGGTAACGGCCTGGTGGACGCGCTGCCGTTCGGCTCGTCGCTCGGGAAGGTGTCGGTCAAGGCGGCCGAGCGCATCGACCACACGGACCTGGCCCGCTCGCTGGCCGCACTGCGGCTGGAGCCGCTGGGGCGGTAGCTGCAGTGCGTCCGGGTCAGAGCACCTTCGCCAGGAAGGACTGGGTGCGCTCGTGCTGCGGGTTGGTCAGCACGTCGACGGGGTTCCCCTGCTCGACGACCACGCCGCCGTCGATGAACACCACGGTGTCGCCCACTTCGCGTGCGAACCCCATCTCGTGGGTCACGACGATCATCGTCATCCCCTCCACCGCCAGTGCGCGCATCACGTCGAGCACGTCACCGACCAGCTCGGGGTCGAGGGCCGAGGTGGGCTCGTCGAAGAGCATGAGCTTCGGGTCCATGGCCAGGGCCCGGGCGATCGCCACCCGTTGCTGCTGCCCGCCCGACAGCTG
>JADGOH010000135.1 GCA_017883025.1 Acidimicrobiales bacterium | reverse complement strand
GAATTGGTCAACCGCTCCGTGGCCAACCTGAAGGACCGACGGATCGGCTCAGGCACGATGGGATTCGACGACGTGCTCACTCAATTGCGCGATGCCCTGCACAGGCAGTCGTCTGCGGCGGTGCTCGAGGCGCTCCGCAAGCGGTTCAAGGTCATCCTGATCGACGAGTTCCAGGACACCGACGCAGTGCAGTGGGACATCTTCTCCACCCTGTTCGGCGAATCGGTCGGCGCCGGGGCGCTGATCCTCGTCGGTGATCCGAAACAGGCGATCTATCGGTTCCGGGGCGCTGACGTCGACGTCTACCTTGGCGCTGTCAATCCGTCGTCGGGGATCCAACGGTTCACCTTGGACACGAACTGGCGGTCCGACGGTTCGGTGATGAGGGCCCATCACCGGTTCTTCAACGGCGCAACGTTCGGGAACCCGTCGATCGGCTACGTCAAGGTTGGGCCCGTCGGGGTCAACCGTGACGTGCGCATGACGACGGATGACGGGACAGAATTCCCGGGACTGGAGATCCGGGTCCCGGTCGGCTCCAAGCTCCCACGGAAGACGCGGACCCCGGACACCGGAAAGACCGGGAGGATCTTCGAGCGCGACATGGTCGCTCACATCCGCGACCTGCTTGACCGTGCGTGGATCCCGTCGGGCAAGGACGATCCCACGCCCACACGGCTTCGGCCTTCCCACATCGCCGTCCTCGTGGCATCAAATGCCCATGCCCGCACCGCGCAGTCGGCCCTGTGGCGGCAAGGCGTCCCCGCAGTGATCGCCGGCGCCGGAAGTGTCCTGTCGTCGTGGGCGGCCGACCAGGTGCGCGTCCTACTGCATGCCATGGAGAAGCCGTCGGATCTGCGTCGGGTCAGGGCCTACGCACTCTCGTGGTTCGAGTCGACCTCGCCGGAGGAGGTGGCCGCAGCATCCGACGACGAGCTCGCCGGCCTCCAGGAGAGCCTGGCCAGGTGGGCGACGCGGCTCGCAGACCATCCTGTCGCCGAAGTGCTGGCGCACATCTGGACCGACACCGACGTGATCGCTCGGACCCTCGGGAGGTTCGAGGGGGATCGGCACGTGACGGACCTCGACCACCTCGCCGAGTTCCTCTACGGCAACGCGCCCCACGGGATGTCAGGGGTGGCCGGGCTCATCGCCCTCCTCGACTCCCCACCGGAGTCGGCGGGTGACGTCGACGTGGACGGCGATGTCGTCGCCCGCCGTATCGAGTCCGAGGCCGAGGCGGTCCAGATCATGACCATCTGGAAGGCGAAGGGACTCGAATTCCCCGTCGTGTGCCTCCCGATGCTCTGGAGGAACGGGCAGGGATCCGAGTCGGTGGTCTACACCGATCCCTTGACCCGGCTCCGGACGCTCGACCTCGCGAAGGGGAAGGACTGGCCGGACGCCAAGGGGGCCGCCGCCCGGAAGCGCCTCTCCGATCGCGAGTATGCCGGCGAGCGGCTCCGCCTGCTCTACGTGGCCCTGACCCGGGCCCGTCACCATACCGTCGTCTGGTGGGCAAACGGGCCGGGGGGCAAGAAGAATCCGCTGAGCTGCTTCCTGTTCGACCGTGACCCTGGGTCGGGCGAGCTCGACCCTGCGGCATTCAGCACTGGAGAGTGCGTGATCCCCGACGAGGACCACGTGGCCGAAGCTCTCGCACCGCTTGCTTCGGGTACGGAGGGGGCGATCTCGGTGACCGTCCTTGAGGACCGCCCCGTGCCGGCGACCCCCTGGGCGGACGACGACGCGCCCTCGTTGACGGAGGAACTGGCGGTCGCGGCGTTCGAAGTCGATCTACCCCGGGCGGTTCACCGGTGGTCATTCTCCTCCATCACGCTCCGTGCCACCGAAGCTGAGGTGGACCCGTATGACGAGTCGGGATCAGACGCCGGAGCCTCCGACGAGGACTCGTGGGGCGAGGCGGCGGAATCCCTGTTGTCGGAGGGCGAACCAAGCGGACGGGAACAGTCGACGACAGGCGCCGTTGGTCCGGTGCACGAAGGACCGCTCGGAGTGCTCCAGGCAGGGACCGCCTTCGGGACGTTCGTCCACGGGATCCTGGAGCACGTCGACTTCGTCGCGCCCGATCTTCCAGCGGCGATCGACAGCGCCATCGGTCGGCAGATTGTCCGCTCGGGCCTTGATCTCGCCGATCTGGCACCTCAAGGGACAGACGCGCGCATCCAACTGGTCGATGGCCTGCGGGCGGCGATCGAATCGCCGCTCGGGCCCCTCTTCGGTGGTCGAACGCTCGCGCAGCTCTCGTCGAGCGATCGGCTGGACGAACTCGGATTCGATCTCCGCGTGGGCGACGGCGGCCACCATCCGTCGGGACGTGACATCGGGCGGGTGGTGGCGGACCACCTGCCCCCGGGCCATGTGCTGGAGCCTTGGGCGGCGCAACTGGTCGGAGGATCGATCGACGTCCGATTGGCGGGTTACCTGACCGGATCGATCGACCTCGTCGCACGGGTGACCGGTTCCGATCCGAGCGGCCGATTCGTGGTCGCCGACTACAAAACGAATCAGCTCCGTCGCCGGGGCGAGGCACCCGGGTCCGACGACTACGGCATCCAGAGGATGACCGGGGCGATGATCGAACACCACTATCCGCTCCAGGCACTGCTGTACGGGGTCGCGCTGCACCGATACCTGCGGTGGCGACTCCCTGGCGACAGTGCGGTCACCCGCGTCGCTGGGGCCGCGTACCTGTTCGTGCGGGGGATGACCGGCCCGCAAGTCGCCGTGGCCGACGGGCACCCGCGAGGAGTGTTCACCTGGGAATTCCCTCCGGGTCTGGTCACCGAGTTGAGCGATCTGCTCGCGGGCGCGCCGGCGGGGAGTCCGACATCGTGACGGCCGAAGCCCCGGGACCGAGGGGCTGGTCGACCCATCGCGCGGACAGCGTGCTCCACCGATTTGAGGAAGCCGGCATCGTCGGCAGGTTCGAGACGCAGCTCGTGACCGCAGCCGTGCGCGCGCTCGGGGCGGCCGGGCGGGTTGCCACCGACGACGACCTGCTTGCGCTGGCCCTGGTGGCGCGGGCAACGCGCCTCGGCCACGTCTGTCTCGAGCTGTCCCAGGTGGAACGACAGCTGGCGGCGACCGATGAGGACGGCAGGCCGGCGGCCCTGAAGCTGCCGGCCCCGGACGCCTGGCAACGGCAGCTCCTCGACTCGCCGCTCGTGGCGTCCGAACCGCGGGCGAACGACTCGCCACTCCGTCCCATGGTGCTTGCCGGCGACCGGCTCTACCTTCAGCGCTACTGGGCCTTCGAGGTGGTGGTCGCCGACCAGCTGCGAGAGCGGAGCGCGCGGTTCGGGTCGTCACCCGTCGACCAGTCGCTCGATGAGCTCCGCACTATGGCGCTCGATGCGGTCTTCGCAGCCGAGAGTCCCGCCTCCGGAGGTGCACCTCCGCTCGACGAGCAACGAATTGCGGCAGAACGAGCACTCGCGTACCCGGTGTCCGTCATTGCCGGTGGTCCTGGAACAGGCAAGACCCATACGGTGGCTCGGGTGCTCGCCGCCGGCCACCTGGTTGCGACGGGTAGCGGTGGAGTGCTTCGTGCCGCCCTTGCCGCGCCCACGGGCAAGGCCGCACACAGGATGCGAGAGTCGATTCTCGAGCGCGTGGGTGAGCTCGAGTCGCAGCAACGGATCGATGCCGCGCTCGCCGACACACTCGCTGCCACTGTGCCGACGACGATCCACCGGCTGCTCGGGGCGCAAGGCCGCAGCGGGTTCCGACATGACCACGACAACCCCGTGCCCTTCGATCTCGTGATCATCGATGAGACGTCGATGGTCTCGTTGCCGCTCCTGGCCCGACTGATCGGAGCCGTGCGCCCTGATGCCCGACTGGTCCTGGTCGGCGATCCCTTCCAGTTGACCAGCATCGAGGCGGGGACGGTGATGGGCGACATGGTCGGTCCCGACGACGGGCGTCTGGGCACTGGGGCCGGGACCCTGTCGGGGCGGGTGACCGAGCTGGTGCGCGGGCACCGGTTCGCTGTCGGATCGGCGATGGCCGACCTCGCCCTTGCCATCCGGCGGGGTGACGCCGACGAGGTCATCCGGCTGCTCTCGAGGGGTGACCCCGAGGTCCACTGGGTACCGCCCGATCCCGGTCCGGCACTGGATGCCCTCCGGGCAGACGTCGTCGACGGGGCCCGCCGGATCATCGAGCGCGCCCTCGACGGACAGGGTGTGGAGGCGGTCGCCGCTGCACAGCAGGTCAAGGTGCTCGCCGCGGTCCGACACGGCCCGAATGGCCTCTTCGAATGGAGCGATTTCATCAGTGACATGGTCCGGGACGACGTACCCCCACACCGGCGGGGCGGGTGGCCCCGTGTCGGAACGCCCATCATGGTCACCGGCAACGACCCGATCAACGGACTGGCAAATGGGGACGTTGGCGTGGTCGTCCATGATGGGGCCCGGCCGTGGGTCGTCATGGGCGAAACGAACAGGGCCCGACGGCTCGCCCCCACCCGCCTCGGGGACTGGGAGCCGTGGTGGGCCATGACCATCCACAAGAGCCAGGGCTCCGAGTTCGGCCATGCGGTGGTGGCGCTGCCGACCGTCGACTCGCCGATCCTCACCCGCGAGCTGTTCTACACGGCGGTCACCCGCGGGAAGCCGGAGGTCACCGTCGTTGCGTCCGAGGCGATCATCCGTCTCGCCGTGTCGCGGCCCGTGGCCCGAGCCTCCGGCCTGGGCGACCGCCTGTGGCCCGGCGCCTGAGCCTCAGTCCCTCCGGCGGAGCGCGTAGTACGCCTTGACCGAGTCGTCGGTTGCCGGCAGTCCGTCCTCGTCGACCTCTTCCAGCACCTCGAACCGGTCGGCCACGAGCTCGCGCACCCGAGCCAGCGGCAACGCCAGCTCGCCGATGCGTTCGTGGTGGAGCTCGAACCGGGTCGGGGTCACCCGTTCGAAGATCCGGATGTCCCAATCGGTCAGTCCGAGTCCGCCATCCCCCTCGGCGAAGGTGACGTCGATGATCGCCGTCCCGCCGTCGAAGTCGTAGACCCATGGCGGCTCGTTCCCGAGCCGGCGGAGTTCGCCCACACTGTTGACGTCGACGACGAAGAGCCCGCCGTCGGTCAGGTGCCGGTGCACGCACCCGACCAGTGAGGCCCACGATGCGACGTCCAGCAGGTGGTTGATCGAGTCGAAGACGCAGGTGATGACGTCGAACCGCTCGCCCAGGTCGAACGAGCGCATGTCCGCCTCGACGAGCCGGGCCCGAGGCACCTTGGCGGCGGCGATGGCGAGCATCTCGGGCGAGCGGTCGAGCCCCGTGAGTGCCGCTCCGGTGGTGAGCCGGGCCAGGATCGACCCGGTCCCACACCCGAGCTCGAGCAGCGATGTCGCACCCGGCCCGTAGCGCTCGATGGCGGCGTCCACCCGGACGGCGCGCGGGCCCGGGTCGTCCATGACGACGTCGTAGAAGGCGGCGAACCGCTCGTAGGCGACCATGGCCCACCGTGCCACACCGGGCCGGCCGAAGTGTGCGAACCGGGACCAGACCACACCGGCCGGGCGCCGGGCAGTGGCCTACTGTGACCTCATGGACGAGCACGCATCCGCCATCGACACCGCCGCCGCCATCCGCGCCAAGGAGGTGAGCCCCCTCGAGGTGCTCGACGCCTGCCTCGCCCGGGTCGACGCCCGAAACCCCGAGCTCAACGCCGTGATCTGGCGCAATGACGAGGAGTCCCGGGCCCGGGCCCGTGCCCTCGGCGAGCGCATCGCCGCGGGCACCGACGACCTCCCCCCGTTCGCGGGCGTTCCGGTGCCCATCAAGGACCTGGTGCCCGTGGCGGGCCAACCCAACACCAACGGCTCGTGGGGCACGGCCGACGGTCCGATGGAGGTGACCGAACTCGCCCCCCAGGCGTACATCGACGCCGGCTTCATCCTGTGCGGACGGACCAACACCCCCGAGTTCGGGTCCATCAGTGTCACCGAGAACCTCCGATTCGGGACGACGCGCAACCCGTGGGACCCGGCCCACACCCCGGGCGGTTCCAGCGGGGGAGCGGGGGCCGCCGTGGCTTCGGGCATGTTCCCGGCCGCGTATGCCAGCGACGGGGGCGGGTCCATCCGGATCCCGGCATCGTGCTGCGGGCTCGTCGGACACAAGCCCAGCCGCGGCCGGGTGCCCGACCTCTACCCGCACTGGGCCGGCCTGTCGACGGAGGGCGTCGTGACCCGGACGGTGGCCGACACGGCTGCCATCCTCGACGCATTGAGCCGGCCCGATCGGATGGCCTGGTGGAGCCCCCCGGCCAAGGAGCGGCCGTTCGCCGAAGAGGTGGGGGTAGACCCCGGCCGACTGCGGGTGGCGGTCAACACCGTCTCGGCCATGGGGGTCGAAGTGGCGGCCGAGCCGCTCGCCGCCGTCGAGCACGCGGTCGCACTCCTGGAGTCCCTCGGCCACGACGTGGTCCGGCTCGCCGCCGACCTGTTCGACCCGGCGAACCTGGGCGACTTCCTCAACCTCATGAACTCGGGCATGTCCGGCTACCCCGGACTCGACCCCGAGCGCATCGAGCCGCACAACCGGGCCGCACTGGATGCGGGTCATGCGCTCGACAGCCTGGCCTACGCCCACTCCCTGGGTGCGCTGCAGCTTCAGTCGCGCGACATCATGGCCCGGTTCGACGACGAATTCGACCTGTTGCTCACACCGACCATGGCCATCGAGCCCCCGCCGGTCGGGCTGCTCGACCAGGTCCACGCCCAGCCCGACTTCCCGCCGATGGAGATCATCTCGATGGCGGCGTTCACCGCCATCTTCAACATCACCGGACAGCCGGCCGTGAGCCTGCCTCTCCATGTCGCCCCGTCGGGGCTGCCCGTCGGTGTGCAACTGGTCGCCGGCCCGTGGCAGGACGCCCGACTGGTCCGGGTCGCCGCCCAGCTCGAAGCGTCCGCACCGTGGGCCGACCGGTACCCGTTCGTCGACTGATCGGTCGGGTCACCGGCCGGAGGGGGACGGCCCGGCATCCGATGCGGTGCCCGGTTCCTGGATAACGTGAGCGGACCGAGTACAAGGAGGCACCCTGATGGCGATCGACGAGACGGTCCACCAGCACAAGTACCTGCTGGAGGAGAGCGAGATGCCCACGGCCTGGTACAACATCGTGCCCGACCTGCCGTCGCCGCCTCCGCCGGCCCTCCACCCGGGGACGCTCCAGCCCGCCGGACCCGAGGACTTCGCCCCGCTGTTCCCCATGGACCTGATCCTCCAGGAGGTCAGCCAGGACCGGTACATCGACATCCCCGGGGCGGTCCTCGACGTCTACCGCCAGTGGCGGCCGAGCCCGCTGTTCCGGGCCCGTCGGCTCGAGCAGCTCCTCGACACCCCGGCCCGGATCTACTACAAGTACGAGGGCGTCTCGCCGGCCGGCTCGCACAAGCCGAACACCGCCGTGCCGCAGGCGTACTACAACGCCAAGGCCGGAGTGAAGCGCCTCACGACCGAGACCGGTGCCGGCCAGTGGGGGACCGCCCTCGCCTTCGCCTGCGCCCTGTACGGCCTCGAGTGCGAGATCTGGCAGGTAGGTGCGAGCTTTGACCAGAAGCCCTACCGCCGGCTGATGATGGAGGCCTTCGGCGGCACGGTCCACCGCTCGCCGAGCGACCTGACCGCTGCCGGCCGCGCCATCCTCGAGGCCGACCCGGACAGCCCCGGCTCGCTCGGGATCGCCATCAGCGAGGCCGTCGAGGTGGCCGCCCCCGACCCCGAGACCCGCTATGCGCTCGGCAGCGTGCTCAACCACGTCCTGATGCACCAGACGATCATCGGCGAGGAGGCCCTGCTGCAGCTGGCCAAGGCCGGCGAGAAGGCGCCCGACCTGCTGGTCGGCTGCACCGGCGGCGGCTCCAATTTCGGCGGGTTGGCCTTCCCCTTCCTGCGGGAGAAGATGGCCGGCAACATGAGCCCGACGATCCGGGCAGTCGAGCCGGCCTCGTGCCCGTCGTTGACTCGCGGCGTCTACGCCTACGACTTCGGCGACACGGCCGGCATGACCCCGCTGATGAAGATGCACACGCTGGGCCACGACTTCATTCCCGACCCGATCCACGCCGGCGGGCTCCGCTACCACGGCATGGCGCCGCTCATCTCCCACATCTACGAGCTCGGCATGATGGAGGCCATCGCCATCCCGCAGACCGAATGCTTCGCCGCCGCCATGCAGTTCGTCCGCACCGAGGGGATCCTGCCGGCACCGGAACCGACCCACGCCATTGCCGCGGCGGTGCGCGAGGCGCTGGCGTGCAAGGAGTCGGGCGAGGAGAAGGTGATCCTGACCGCGCTGTGCGGCCACGGCCACTTCGACCTCGCCGCCTACGACTCCTATCTGAGCGGCCGCATGGTCGACGAGGAGGTGTCCGACGCCCGCTTCGCCGAGGGCCTGGCGACGGTGCCCGCGGTCGGCTGACCGGTCGGGCCGAGCGCATTTCGGGGGCGCCCGATAGGTTCTTGGCCCATGGAGCCACTCGACGCCCTCGCCCTCGCCACCTCCACGTTCGTGGACATGCTCACCCAGGTCGGCGAGGCGCAGATGCACCTGGCCACGCCCTGTGAGGAGTGGGATGTCCGAGCGCTCATCGAGCACGTCTCCATGGGGAGCGAGATGGCGATCGCACTGATCGACGGTGCCAGCAAGGAGGAGGCGCTGGAATATCGCGACCGCGAGTTCGGCGGCGACGACCCGATCTCGTCCTGCCGGTCGGCAGTGGGGGCCCAGATGACCCGCATGCGGACGGTCACCGACTGGGACGCCGTCGTGCACCACCCCGTGGGCGACGTCCCGGCATCGCAGCTGATCGGCTTCCGCATCGGCGACCTCACGCTGCACGCCTGGGACCTGGCCATCGCCATCGGCGCGGACGCCGGCCTGCCCGAGGATCTGGCCGGCGTGGTCTACGAGAGCATGAAGCCGATGGAGCCGTTCATCGGGCAGATCGGGCTGTTCGGCGAGGGCCCGTCGGGGGAGGTGGGCGACGATGCCGACGTCCAGCGGAGGCTGCTCGACCTGACCGGCCGCCGGGCCTGACCGCCTACTGCCACCGTCCAGGGGGACCCGAGTGACGCACACCGACTATGACGTCATCGTGGTGGGGGCCGGGCACAACGGCCTTACCGCGGCTCTGGTGATGGCCCGCGGCGGCATGCGGGTGCTGTGCCTGGAGAAGAACCACTTCATCGGGGGCATGGCCACGACGACCGAGCTCGTCCGGGGCTACCGGTTCGAACTCGCCGGCTCGGTGCAGTTCCCGATCCCGACCCAGATCTACGAGGACCTCGACCTCGGTGCCTGCCCGATCTACGAGCCCGACGTCCAGTCGGTCAGCATCGGCCCCGCCGGCGAGGAGCCGCTCCTGCTCTACAGCAACCCCGACCGGCTCTTCGAGCACCTCAACGAGCGGCTCGGGCTGGACGCCGTGCTCGGGATGGGGGAGATCGCCGCGTGGGCCGAGGCGCCGGCACGCGCCATCGGGCGCTTCGACGTCCGCACTCCGCCCAAGTCGCTCGACGAGATGTTCGCCAGCGCCACCAACGAGACCGAGCGCGAGGCGATCCGGACCGCGCTGTTCGGCAGTGTCATGGACGTCGTCGATCGCCACCTGCCCGACCGCGTGGCGCACGCCCAGGTCCGCGGCATGCTCGCATTCCTGGCCGTCAACTCCACCTACCGCGGCCCCTTCGACTCCGGCAGCGCCATGTGCCTGGCCTTCGCCATGGCGTCACCGGGCGACGTGACCATGTCCAAGGTCAAGGGCGGCATCGGCACCATCTCGGACCACCTGCTGGCCCAGTTCGAGGCGGCAGGCGGCGAACTGCGGCGCCACGTCAAGGTGGCGGGCATCACCGTCGACGGCGGGCGGACCACCGGCGTGGTGCTGGGCGACGGCGAGCGGATCAGCGCTCCCGCAGTCGTCTCGAACCTCGACCCGACGGCCACGTTCGACCACCTGGTCGGGCGGGACGGCCTACCCGACGACTTCACCCGGCGGGTGGACGCCATCGACCACCGGGCCCTCTACTTCCAGATGCACTTCGCGCTGTCCGGCCTGCCCGAGTACACCGGCCGGTACGAGGTGTTGAACCAGGGGGACGCCCGTCAGAACGTCACCTTCTTCGGCACACCCGAGCAGATGCAGGCCGACTTCCTCGGCTGCACCCGGGGCATGGTGCCCCGTGCGCCGTCGGTCAACCTGTCGATCCCGACCCTGCGCGACCCCGAGCTGGCCCCGCCCGGCAAGCACGTGGCCAGCAGCTTCGCCTTCTACGCCCCGATCGGGGCCGACCACGAGGAGGCCGCGGCCCTGCGCGACCGGATGGCCGAGCGGATCGTGGCCCGGATCACCGAGCACGCGCCGAACTTCCCCGACCTGATCGAGCGCCAGTTCAACTACCCGGCGTACACCTACGAGCGGATGTTCGCCTGCACCGGGGGCGACTTCACCCACGGGCTGCTGCAGCCGGAGTTCATGGGTCCGTTCCGGCCGGGCCCGCGGGGCTGGCCGGACGACCCGATCCCGGTCGCCGGGCTCTACCTGTGCGGCGCCGGCTGCCACGGTGGCCCGGGCGTGACGTTCATCCCGGGGTACAACTGCGGGCACGCCGTCCTCGACGACCGCGGCTGAGGTCCTCAGCCCGGCGACAGCCCCCGGGCCTCGAGCTCCTCGGTCAGGATCCGGAGCGCCTTCGGGCCCACGCCGTGGAGCGCGGCCAGCTCGGTGCGCGGGACCCTGTCCAGCTGCCCGATCCGGGTACAGCCGGCCTCCATCAGGGCGCGGGTCGCCGGTGCGCCGATGCCCGTCGGTAGTCCGTGCCCGTCCGTCGCCATGTGGTGAAGCTAGGGAGTGGCGGGGCCGGACGCCACGTGCCCGGCGGCGTCGGCCTGGCTGACCCAGGTCTCGTACATCTGGGCGTAGCGCCCGCCCCGTGCGACGAGCTCGTCATGGCTGCCCACCTCGATGATCCGGCCCTCGTCGACCACGGCGATCCGATCGGCCCGCATGGCCGTCGACAGCCGGTGGGCGATGAGGATGGCCGTCCGGTTCTCGAGCAGCACGTCGAGTGCCGCCTCGATCTTCGTCTCGGACTGCAGGTCGAGGTTGGAGGTCGCCTCGTCGAGTACCAGCACGCGCGGGTGTGCCAGGAAGGCGCGGGCCAGGGCGATGAGCTGGCGCTCGCCCGATGACAGCGTCTGGCCCCGCTCGTGGACGACGGTGTCGAGCCCCTGCGGCATCCGGTCGATCACGTCGGTGAGTCCGACCCGCTCGACCGCATCGCGGAGCTCCTCGTCCGTGGCGTCCGGTCGGGCGAAGGCAATGTTGTCCCCGATGGTCCCGGCGAAGAGGAACGGCTCCTGGGGCACCACGCCGAGCTGGCTGCGCAGCGAGTGCATGGTGACGTCGCGGAGGTCGTGGCCGTCGAAGGTCACCCGGCCCTCGGTCGGATCGTAGAAGCGGGTCACCAGCTTGGCCATGGTCGACTTGCCGGCGCCGGTGGGGCCGACGAACGCCACCGTGTCGCCCGGTGCCATGGCCAGGTCGACGTCCTCCAGCACGGGTCTCCCCTCGATGTAGGCGAAGGAGACATGCTCGAAGCGGATCGCCCCCTCGACGGGCGGCAGCTCGACGGCGTCGCGTGCCTCGCGCACCTCGGGCTCGGTGTCGCACAGGCTGCGGAGCTTGGTGACCGAGGCCTGGCCCTGCTGGTAGGTGTTGTACTGCTGCACCAGCAGCTGGATGGGCTGGAAGAACCGGTTGAGGTAGAGGAAGAACGCCACCAGTGCGCCGAGGCTGAGCTGGTGGTGCAGGACCATGTTGCCGCCGATGGCCAGCATGACGGCCTGGGCGATGATGCCCAGCATCTGGGTGCCGGGGCCGTAGAGGGCGTTGACGTGGGCCGTGTAGTTGTTGGCGTCCCGGTAGTCGCCCACCACGTTGCGGTGGTGGATCACGTTGTGCCGCTGCCGGTTGTGGGCGGTCACGATGCGTACCCCGTGGAGGCTCTCGGACAGGTCGGACAGCACGTCGGCGATGCCGTCGCGCACCCGGTCGTAGCCGCGCTCGGACGCCCGCTTGAACCAGATCGAGGCCGCCACCAGGGCGGGGACGATCAGCACCACGGTGATGAAGGCGAGGCGCACGTCGGTGGCGAACAGGATCCCGGTGATCACGACCATGGTCAACGCCTGAATGGCGAGCTGCGACAGGCCGTCCTGGAGCAGCTGCTGCAGGTTCTCGATGTCGCTGGTCATCCGGCTCATGACCACGCCGGCCTTCTCCTCGGTGAAGAAACCGAGCGAGAGGCGCTGGAGATGGGCGAAGATCTTCACCCGCAGGTCGTTCATGACCCAGGCGGCCAGCCGCCCGGTCACTTGGACCTGGAACCGCTGGGCGAGGGCCGTCACGCCGATGAACACCAGATAGGCCACGGCCATGGCCACCACCACACCGAAGTCCAGGTGGTTGGGAGGCGTCATCCCGTTGTTGATGGCGTACTCGGTCAGCTTGGGCCCGACCTGGCCGGCCACCGAGATGACGACCACCAGGAGTCCGGCGAGGACGAGCATCCCCGGATACTTGGTGAGGAGGCGCCAGAGGGTCAGGCGCCGCAACTCCTCCTCGTTGGCGTTCTGCTCGAAGGTGATGTCCGGCTCGGCGTACTCGGGCTCCGAGGCGACCAGGCGGTCCACACCGGACTGGAGCTCCGACGGGATCCCGGCGAACGGCAGGCCCGGCGCGGCCGGCCGGCCGAACCCGCCCGGGGCGCCGCCGAACCCGCCGCCGCCCATGCCGCCGCCCCAGGTCATCGGTCGCCCCCGGTCCGGACCGCGTCGAGCAGGGCGCCGAGCTGGCCGTCGCCGGCGTCCGACTCGACATCGCTCGCCTCCTCGTCGACTCGTTCGTCGGCGGCTTCGAATTCGGCCGCCTGGGCGAGGACCTCGGCGTAGAGCGGCGTGGACGCCAGCAGCTCGGCGTGGGTGCCGTCGGCCACCACTCGCTGGCTGTCCAGCAGCACGACTCGGTCGGCCAGTGAGATGGTCGACAGTCGGTGGGCGATGATCAGGGTCGTGCGGCCCTCCATCAGGAGCTTCAGGCCGGCGTGGATCGTCTGCTCGACCTGGACGTCGATGGCGCTGGTGGCGTCGTCGAGCACCAGGACCGGCGGGTTGACCAGCAGGGTGCGGGCGATGGCGATGCGCTGTCGCTGGCCGCCCGAGAGCGTGTACCCGCGCTCGCCCACGACGGTGTCGTAGCCGGCCGACAGGTGGCTGATGAACTCGTGGGCGCCCGCCGCCCGGGCGGCCGCCTCGACCTCGGCGGGGGTGGCCGACGGCCGACCGTAGGCGATGTTGTCCCTGATCGACACGCTGAAGAGGAACGGCTCGTCGAGCACCACGCCGACGTTCGCACGCAGGCTGGCCAGTGTCAGGTCCCGCACATCGTGGCCGTCGAGTTCGACCGATCCGTGCCGCACGTCGTAGAAGCGGGCGAGCAGGCGGGCCACGGTGGACTTGCCGGCTCCGGTCCGGCCGACGATGGCCACGGTCTGGCCCGGCCGGACGTGGAGGTCGAAGTCGGCCAGCACCAGCTGCTCGTCGTCCTCGCCGTAGGCGAAGTCCACGTGCCGGAAGCGCACGTCGCCCGCGCAGTCGGTCAGGTCGGCGGCATCGGGCGCGTCGGTGACCGTCGGCTGCTCGTCCAGGATCTCGTAGATCCGGTCGGCCGAGGCGGCGGCGCGCTGGCCCATCATGATCAGCATCCCGAGCATCATGAACGGCGCCTGCAGCATCAGCAGGTAGGAGTTGAAGGCCACGATGGCGCCGATCTGCAGGCTGCCGTGGATGACCATGTACCCGCCGAACACGAGGACCAGGGCCAGGCCCACCTGGGGGAGGTTCTGGACCAGCGGGGTGAACTTGGCGCGCAGGTCGGCGTCTCTGATATAGCCCCACTGCACCCGTTCGGCCGCCCCGGAGAGAGCCCGCAGCTGCTGCTGCTCGGCGGCGAAGGACTTGACCACCCGGACGCCGTTGACGTTCTCGTCCACGATGGTGGCCACGTCGGCCAAGCGGGCCTGGATGATCCACGACACGGGGAACATCGAATTCCGCATGCGCACACCCGTCCAGAACACGAGGGGCATCATCGCCATGGCGACGAAGGCAAGCGGGACGCTGTAGGAGAGCATGTAGCCGAATGCGATCACGGCCAGCGAGCACTGCACCAGGATCAGCGGGGCGAAGGTCATGTACATCTGCACCGAGCGGATGTCGGAGTTGGCCCGCGAGATGAGCTGGCCCGACTGGACGCGGTCGTAGAAGCCGAACGACATCTTCGTCAGGTGCTCGTAGATGATGTTCCGCAGATCGTATTCGATGTCGTAGGCCGTCTCGAACAGGAAGAGCCGTGCGATGTAGCCGGTGACGCCCGAGGCGACGCCGAGGCCGACGATCCACCACACGTAGTAGCTGAGCGGCACCGTGTGGTGCTGCAGCGAGTTGCCGATGGCCTTGTTCAACAGGTTCGGGATCTGGACCTGCAGGATCAGCCCGACGAACGACAGGGCGAGCGACGTCAGGAAGATGCCCTTGTGGGCACGCATGATGGGCATGGCCCGGCGGAGCCAGGACAACGAGCGGTCGGGGTCGATCCCGGCACGGGGCGCCTCGTTTCGGGCCTCCTCGGCGATGGGCACGAACTCGGTGCCGACCTCGGCCGGTCCGGTCGACCGCGGGCGCAGGGTGGGCGTCTTCACCGGCCCCACCGGGCCCGGCTGTAGGCGACCAGGGCACGCCGCCAGTTGGCGAGGCCCCGGAATGCCTCCTCGGTGGCGGCGGGGTCGGCCATGGCGTCGGTCACCAGCACCAGGCGTGCCTCGACCGCCGTGTCGGCCGCACCGAGCACGGCGAGCCCCTCGGCGGTGAGCCGGTGGTCGACCCGTCGGCGGTCACCGGCGACGGGGTGGCGCTCCACGAGGCCCCGGGCCACCAGGCCGTCGACGACGGCCGTGACGGTGGGCGGGCGGACGGCGAGCCGCTCGGCCAGGTCGGAGGAGACGGCGGAGTGCTCGTCGAGCAGGCCGAGCACCCGGTACTGGGGAAGTGACAGGTCGACGGCGCCCAGGCCGAGCTCCACCTGCTTGGCCAGCCATGCAGCCGTGCGGCCGATGGTGCGGCGGTCGGTGGCGGTGGCGGGGCCGGCCGTGGTCGATTCGGGAATCACATAGTTAGAGTATCGAACGAGTCCCGGACGCCGATCGGGTGCCGCCTACTGCCGCGCACCCGGGCCGACCGGGCCTGCTGCCCTCCTGCATAGGATCGCCCCATGCCCACGGGATTCCGCCCCCAGGACGCCGTCGACCACGCCCGGGCCATCTGGGACGCCGACGTGCTGCCGCTCCTGGTGGAGTTCGCCCGGATCCCCAACCTGTCGCCGGACTTCGACCCGGGGTGGCAGACGGCCGGCCACATGGACGAGGCCGCTGACCTGATGGCCGCCTGGGCGTCGGCACGGGACGTTCCCGGGGCGGCGGTGGAGGTGGTCCGGCTGCCCGGGCTGACCCCGGCGGTGGTGGTCGACATCCCGGCGTCCGACCCCCGGGTGACCGGCACGGTGCTCCTCTACGGGCACATCGACAAGCAGCCGCCCTTCGACGGCTGGGCACCGGGCCGCGGCCCGTGGTCGCCGGTGATCGAGGGGGACCGGCTGTACGCGCGCGGTGTCGCCGACGACGGGTACGCACTGCCGTCCGCGCTCGTGGCCGTCGAGGCCGTCCGGGCCGCCGGTGGGCGACACGGGCGGGTCGTCGTCCTGGCCGAGGGGTCCGAGGAGAGCGGGAGCCCGCACCTGCCCGAGGTGCTCGCCCACCTGGCGGGCCGGATCGGGACCCCGGACGTGGTCCTCGCCCTCGACTCGGGCAGCCCCACCTACGACCGGCTGTGGGTGACGACGTCGTTGCGCGGTGCCCTCGTCGGCACGCTGACCGTGCGGGTCCTCGGTCACGGCGTCCACAGTGGGGAGGCCGGCGGGGTCGTTCCCTCGTCGTTCCGGATCGCCCGACTGCTCCTCGACCGGCTCGAGGACGCCGCGACCGGTGACGTCCTGGTGCCCGAGCTGTGCGTCGAGCCCCCGTCCTGGGCGCTGGAGGCCGCGGGCGAACAGGCGGCCGCGCTCGAGGCGGCCGATCCGGACGGCCCGCCGTTCCCGGTGGTCGCCGGGTTGGAGCTCGACGGCGACGACGGCGCGGACCGGGTGCTGCGCAGCGCGTGGCGGGCGTCGGTGGCCGTGGTGGGCGCCGACGGGATGCCGCCGCCGGCCGACGCAGGTTCGGTGCTCCGGCCGTTCACGTCCCTGAAGCTGGTGGTCCGGATCCCGCCGTCCTGCGACCCCGACGTGGCGTCGGACGCGCTGGCCCGTACCCTGACCGCCGACCCGCCCCGCGGCGCCCAGGTCACCTGGGACGCCGGCCAGGCCGCGGGCGGATGGGCGGCAAGGCCGCTGGCACCGTGGCTGGCCGAGGCGCTGGACAGGGCGTCACGGACCTGCTTCGCCAACCCGCCGGCCCGCCTGGGGGAGGGCGGGTCGATCCCGTTCATGCGCTGGTTGTCCGAGCGGTTTCCGGACGCGCAGGTCCTGGCGGCCGGCGTGCTCGGCCCAGGGTCGAACGCCCATGGTCCTGACGAGTCGCTGCACCTCCCGACGGCCGGCCGGCTCACCGGCGCCCTCGCCCTGGTGCTCGACGCCCACGCCGGCCGACTGGACGGGTAGCGAGCGCGCCAGGGGATCGACGGGGCGCGTCGGGGCGCCACGATCGTGTCCATGAGTACCGAGTCGCTGCGCAATGACCGCAATCGTCTGACCGAGGTGATCGACCGGCTTGGGCACCGTCACGAGCGGGTCGATCGCCACGGCAACGGCAGGACTGCAGCGGTCGTGACCAGCGCAGAGGACCGGTCGCAGCTGCAGGAGGCCATCCACGCGCTGAGCGACCCCGAGGCCGTGGCGGGCACCAGCGGGGCCGACCAGGCCTACGCCGAGGGCCACGCCGTCCGCGCCTCCGCGCCTGATCCGGAGCGACCCCTACCGACCGTTCCGAGCAGGCGTCTGCCCGAAGAACCGGAGCATGAGCCCGGTGGCGCTGACCGACTCGGTGGTCGGCCCGACGACCGCAGTGGACAGCACCACCGGTGAGCCCGGCCAGGTGTGTCCTCCGCCGACGACGGTGTACAGGGTGACCGAACTCCTGGCGCGGCAGCCGGTCCAGCGACGTCGGACGACGTCGGGTGCCGGGTGGTCGACCCGTGGGGCGGGGGCACACCCGTCGAGTCGGGCCCAGGCGGACAGGTTCCGTTCGGACCCGACGACGGGGATGCCGGGCACGGACCGGCCGGTGGCTCCGTCCGCATAGGGGACGACCGGATCGGCCGTGCCGTGGAGGGCGAGCACGGGGACCGGCCCGGTGCACGGCGGAATCAGGTACTCGGCCGCCACCAGGCCGACGGCGGCGAGATGGTTGGCCGGGTTGCAGGCCATGAGGGCGGCGAACTGCGAACCGAGGGAGATCCCGGCCGCGTAGACCCGGTCCTTCGCCACGCAGTAGCGCCTCCCGAGGCCGGCGAGCAACGCGGTCACGAACCGCTGGTCGCCCGACCGCGTCCCCGGGGCGGCCAGGTTCCAGTTGCCACCGACGGCGTCGGGGGTGGCGACGAGGAACCCTGCCGCGGCACCCCGGGCCGGCAGCTGCGAGTACGCCGACTGCTGGACGGCGTTCGACCCGCTGCCGTGGAAGTCCAGGATGAGCGGCGTCGGCGTGCCGCGCCGGTACCCGGTGGGGACGGCCAGCCGGTAGGCGCGGGGGACCCCGCCGACTGAAAGGGTCTGGACCACGTCGCCGAACGGGGCCGATGCCGTCGGACCGGGATCAGGGGCGCGCCCGCACCCGGTGCCGAGCACGGGGGGGTGTGCGGTGGCCGCGTGGGCGGTCGTCCCCGACGAGCACCCCGCGGCCAGCGTGGCGGCGGTCAGTGCGAGCGCCAGCCAGGCCGGGATGCCCCGGTGGCGCCCAGCCAGGTCTACGAGTAGATCCCGGAGGTCGAGAGGTTGAGCCCGTCGGCGCCCTTGGCGCGGTGGACCGCCTGCACCTCCGTGAACTCGGACAGGCCCCACGGGCCGTTCTCGACTCCGACCCCGCTCCACTTGAAGCCGCCGAACGGCTGCTGGGGGGAAAGGGCGAGGTGGGTGTTGACCCAGGTGGTCCCGCACTCGAGCCGGGTGGCCACCGAGGCGGCGCGGTCGGCGTCCGCGCCCCACACCGACCCGGACAGGCCGAAGT
>JADGOH010000002.1 GCA_017883025.1 Acidimicrobiales bacterium | reverse complement strand
GGCGATCGATGATCGTCGGAGCTCTCTCGATGATCCGCAACGAGTGGTGGCACGGGAATCCGGATGCACGCGGTGACGCCGAGGGTGTCGCCCATCGGCTCGATTTCCACGTCGAACGACGGGAGGTGGGAGAGACCATCCCGGGTCGCATAGTCCAACGGCTCACGCTGACCGTCGATGAGACAGCAGATGCCCTCGGCGTTTCCCGAGCCGGAGCCGGTGGCGTCGTCGCCCGCGGGGAGATCACTGGCACGGCACGGATCGTGTTGGCGACCTTCTCCATCGACATCACTCCCCGATGGACCGATCGACACAGCCGGCAACCCGGCCCCGCCGGACACCTCGTCAGCTTCGATGTCCGACAGCGGCCGAACGTGGGCTCATCGACCTGCATCCTGCTCGTGATCCCGGTCCTCAGCGGGCCGGCCAGGTCCAGGGCAAACACCCGGTCCACCAACTCCTCGAGCAGTGCGGCAACGCCTCACAGAGCCCCTTGGTCGGGATGAGTTCCAAGCAACACCGCCACGCCAGCTCTCGACGCCGAGCTGGCGAAGGTCGAATCTGGCATCGACCGCCATCTGCGGGCATTCGGGAACGGGCCAATGCCCGAGACCATTTGCAGGACGCGGGTCAAGGAACTTGGCGGTCGAGCAACGGCGTTGTGTACCCGGCGTCAAGAGCTGGCAGACGACAGGGACGAGGCCCATCTCACGGCACCCACACCGGAGGAAGAACTGGCCGTACTCCGTGGCCGAAGCGGTGAAGGATGACTCGACCGCTTCTTGCAAGGGCCCACTGCACGCGCCGATCCACGAGATCCGGGTGGACAGCAGTCAGGCCATCCACCCGGTGTTTCGCGTTCGCGTTGGCGGGGACCACGAGCAGGACGATGCAGTTCGCGCACCGTCCGGGTCGGAGTGGAGGTGAGCGGACTCGAACCGCCGACTTCTACATTGCGAACGTAGCGCTCTACCAGCTGAGCTACACCCCCGGGTGCGTTGGAGAGACTAGCCGCCGCCATGGAGGCTTCGGCACCGTCGCCACGCCTGCCCGACGTGTCGCCGGCGGCCCGGTCAGGGGGAGCTGGACGCGCCCGCTGCTTGGACAGGCACGGTCGTCGAGGTCGTCGTGGTCGTCGTCGTCGACGTGGTCGTGGTCGTGGTGGTCGTCGGCGACGGGCGCGTCGTCGATGTCGTCGTCGTAGCCGGTGGCTGGGTCGTCGTGGTCGTCGTCGTCGGGCCCGGCGCAGGCACCGGGAAGGAGAACAGCGCCGTGGCGCAGTCGGTCGGTGTGGTGGCCTGGACCAGCAGGATCCCGGGAAGTGCCGAGTCCGAGAGCACCTGGAGCGGCGGACCGGTCTGGAGGCAGGCCAGGGCCGGGTCCGTCGTGCCGATGCCGGACAGTGTCCCGACCAGCTGGACGGTGCCTCCCGGCGAAGGGGGTGCGATCGGCGTCAGCAGGATGTTCGGCGTTCCGGCGTAGGTGGCGAAGGTCAGGTGGCCGGTGCCGGGCGGCGGGCCGGTCAGCACGTCCTTGGCCACCGGGGCGTTGCCGCGCAAGGCGGCCAGCATGGCGGGGTCGGTCCCCTCCATGCCGAGGGCCCAGATCCCGACGCCGGCGATGTGGAAGAAGTTGGCGAGCTGCGCCTTGAGGGCCAGGGAGGACGGGTCGTCGAAGTAGGTGCGGTGCCACTGGGTGCCCACCTGGTACGCCGTCCAGGGCGTGTCGGTCACCGGGTCCCAGTAGGTGGGGTGGCCGGCCGCCGCGATCACCGCGTACGTGAGTGGCGACTCGGAGCCGGTGGCCGGCGAGCCGGTCGTGCCGTCGACCGTGGGCCAGTCGTATCCATAGAACGGCAGCCCGAGGATCACCTTGGTGGGTGGCACCACCTTCAGGAATTCCTCCAGCGTCGTCGCGTCGGAAAACGCGGGTCCGAAGAGCGGCGACGTAGCGCTCGGTTGGGACCGCGAGTTCATGTCGTAGGCCATGACGAAGAAGACGTCGACGGCCGGCGCCACGGCGGCCACATTGACGAATCCGCCCGGGTCGCCCGCCGCGCTGGCGTACACGGCCATCGACACCTGCCAGTGCGGGTTGGTGGCGTGGAACGCACTCGAGACCTTGGAGACCAGGCTGGTCAATCCGGCCTGGTCTGCGTTCCCCAGCCCCTCGAAGTCGAAGTTCACCCCGTCGAGGCTCTTGGCCTGCACGGCGGCGATCAGGGCCGCCGACAGCCGCGCCGGCGCGTTGGGGTCGGAGGTGACCCGGTCGAGGGTCCGCTGGTCGAAGCAGGTGACCGTGAGCACGACCCGGTCCCCCGCTGCGTGGGCCCGGGTCACCAGGTCCACCAGGCTCTGGCTCTGATAGCCGTTCCAGCCCGGGCTCGACTGGTCGAGGGTGCCGTCGGCATTCGCATCCACGCTGAAGTACGCCAGGGTCGTCAGGTTCGCGACGTCGAACCCCGACGACTTCGGCAGGGTCCAGTACGGGGCGTAGCCGAACACCTCGTGGGACTGGACCGGTGCGGCCGACGCCACCGACGGGGGCGCCGGCTTCGGGGCGCTGGTGGCCGGGGCCAGATGGAGCGACGGGTGTGCGCCGGCCTGGAAGCGGTTGCCACGCAGGCCCGCGGCAAACGCACTGCCCTGGTGGCCGGCCGGACCGGACGGCGCGATCACCATGGTGAGCAGTCCGACGACGAGCAGGACCACGCCGGCGGTCGCCCCCACCACCAGGGCCAGTCGCTTGGGCACCGGCCGGCGGCGCGTGGCCTCGGCGGGAGCCGCCTCCGACCCCGGTCCGACGTCCCCGTCAGCCAGCACGTCGGCGAGCTCGGGAACCGGCAGCGGCGCGGGCAGGGCGGCGCCGGAACTTGACGGAGTGGCACGGGGAGTGGTGGTCATGGGTGGTCGTCAGGCCGGTACCGGCACCGGGCGGCCACGCCGTTCCCGTCACCTGGTCCCGTGGTCAGAAGGTCGATCGCTCACGTTCGCCGGCGCCGACAGGGCTCGCCCCTGGACGACGGTGACCCCGCCGATCGCCAAGTACCAGCCTAGACCACGTGATCGGACGGGAGAACGCGCCAGGTCCTCAAGATTCGCCTGCGGATACCGACAATTGGAGGGACGGCCCACCACAGGAACGAGATCGACCTCATCATGCAGACAGTCACCGCCTTCACCCGTCGGGCCCCCGGGGCACGGAAGCCATGATCTTCGTCGAGGGCGTCCGGCTCATCGTCGTCCTCCTCGGCGCGCTCGTCGGCTACGAGATCGGCCAGCGGGCCAGCGCGACCAGCAGCACCCACGCGGTGGTCGGCCTCATGATCGGGGCGGCCGTCAGCTACGTGCTCGGCGGCGTGGTCGGCCGCATCCTGGACAAGGGGCTGCAGCGCGGCGTGCGGCTGTTCCGCAACAGCCCCCCGGGCGAGATCTTCGCCGCGACCATCATCTCCACCTCGGGCATGATCCTCGGCATGATCGTCGGGATAGCGGTCGTCGCCGTCCTCCGCTCCCCCTACGCATTCGTGCTGACCGCCGGGATCGTCTGGATCCTGGCCGCATTCGGCTGGCGCCTGGGGATGGTCAAAGGCCGCCAGATTGTGGCCGCCGCGGGCCTGTCCCGCATCCTCAGCCCGGCGACCCGGCCCCTTCCCGGCCAGGCCCTCCTGGTCGACGCCTCCGCCGTCGTCGACCGGTCCCTACTGATCCTGGGCCGGAACGGGCTGCTGCCCGCCGGCCTGGTCGTCCCGCAGTTCGTGATCGACCACGTCACGGTGACCGCCGAGTCCCCCGATCCGGTCAGCGCCCGTCGGGCCCGCCGCGGCCTCGAGGCACTCGAGGCGCTGCGCGAGCTGGCGGTCTCGGTCGACATCGCCAACGACGAGGTGCCCGAGGTCGACGACCCCACCACGAAGCTCCTGACCGTCGCCCGCAGGACCGGACTGCGCATCGGGACGTGCTCCACGGTGGTGCGGGATGCCGCCGAGGCCTGGGAGCTCCACGTGGTCAACCTGCACGCGCTCACCACCGAGCTGGCCCCCGACCACGTACCCGGGGAGCGCATGACGGTGACCCTGGTCAAAGAGGGACGTCAGGCCCGCCAGGCCGTGGGCTTCCTACCCGACGGGGACATGGTCGTGGTCAACGACGCCGGTCATCTGATCGACGAGGGCCCCGTGCTGATCACCGTCCTCTCCACCCGGCCGACCAGCCACGGGGTGATGGTCTTCGCCAAACTCGCCTCGCCCATGGAGTTGGACGAGGCGGGATCCTTGGAGCGCCAGCCCGGGTAATGCCTCGGGATGATGCCCCGGGGCCGTCCTCGTGCCGCCCAGGAGGCGATGCCGATGATCGGGGCGTTCAGGTGCCTGCCGCCCTTGGGGCCGGCGATGCCGGCGTCACCGCAGGCGGGCGCGCCGCCGACGCTGACCGCCGCGTGCACGATCGGAGCCGACAGCAGTGCCGGCGGCGCCGGCACCGTGACCGAGACGCCGTCGTCGACGGTGATGCGGGGCACCGCGGGGCCGGGACGCAGATCGTGGACCGCGTGAACGGACTGCCGGACGGCCGTGGACGACACCACCGATTGCCCAACGTCTCCAGGAACACCACGGGCTGGGACGGACACAGCCGGGAACGGCGCCCACGAAGGCCAGGACCGTCGATCGAATGGACCCACGCGCGTGGGTCGCGCGCCGACCTCGATCCACGTCGTCGGGTCATGGATCGGACGGGCGGCCGGTGAGCCGTCCCGCCCGCTCTGACGGCTGCCGGGGTCAGGCCTCCTGGACGCCGGCGACGAGCTTGGACAACGTGTCCTTGGCGTCGCCGAAGAGCAGCGTGGTCTTCTCGTCGAAGAGGAGGTCGTTGTCGATGCCGGCGAAGCCGGGCCGCATCGAGCGCTTGAGGAAGACGACGTTGGCAGCCTCGTCGGCGTTGATGATCGGCATTCCGTAGATCGGGCTGCCCGGCGTGTTCTTGGCCGCCGGGTTGACCGTGTCGTTGGCGCCGACGACGAGGGCGACGTCGGCCGTACTCATCTCCGGGTTGGCCTCGTCCATCTCCTTGAGCTCGTCATAGGGGACGTTGGCCTCGGCCAGGAGCACGTTCATGTGCCCGGGCATGCGACCCGCCACGGGATGGATGGCGTAGAAGACCTCGACGCCCTTCTCCATGAGGAGGTCGGCCAGCTCGCGCAGCGTGTGCTGCGCCTGGGCGACGGCCAGTCCATAGCCAGGGATGATCACGACCTTGCGGGCGTAGGCCAGCAGGACGCCGATGTCCTCGGGCGTGCCCGACTTCACCTGGCGGGTCTCGCCGGTGCCGTCGGCACCGCCGGCCGCGGTCACCACTGAGCCGAACGCGCTGAACAGCACGTTGGACAGCGAGCGTCCCATGGCCTTGGACATCATCCGCGTGAGCAGGATGCCCGAGGCCCCGACCAGGGTGCCGGCGATGATGAGGAGGTTGTTGTTCAAGGTGAAGCCCGACGCGGCGACGGCGAGACCGGTGAACGCGTTCAGCAACGAGATCAGCACGGGCACGTCGGCGCCGCCGATGGGCAGCACGAAGATGACCCCGAGCACCAATGACAGGATGGCGGTCCCGATCATCAACGGCACGCTGTCGGTCAGCACGGTGGCGACGGCGAGGCCGACGATGCCGAGCCCGACGAGGCCGTTGATGACCTGCTGGCCCGCGTAGGTGATCGGCCGCCCGGTGATCAGCTCCTGGAGCTTGATGAATGCGATGGCGCTGCCGCTGAACGACACGCAGCCGATCAGCAGGCCCAGCATCGCCTCGACGATCGCGTAGGTGGCCGGCTTCGGCGCCCCGAGATCGTGCAGGTGCGCGTCCGACAGGAACACCACGATGGAGATGAGCGCGGCGGCGCCGCCGCCCACGCCGTTGAAGATGGCGACCAGCTGTGGCATCGCCGTCATCTTGACGAGCCGGGCAACCGGCACCGCGATGACGGCGCCCAGCACCATGGCCACGATGGCGAGGATCAGGTTGGTGGTGTGGTGGCTGAAGTGCGCCTCGGGGTTGAAGAAGGTCGCGCCGACGGCGATCACGGCCGCACCGGCGGCCAGGAGGTTGCCGTTGCGGGCCTGCTTGGGCGAGCTGAGGCCCTTGAGGGCCACGATGAACGCAATGGCCGCCAGCAGGTAGATGAGGTTGATCCAGATCGTCAGGGTCACTTGGCACCGCCCTCGGTGTCGGCGCCCTTGGCGCGAGCCTGGTTCTCACCGGGCTTGGCCTTGAACATCTCGAGCATCCGGTCGGTCACCGTGAATCCGCCGACGATGTTCAACGTGGCGAGCAGCACGGCGAGGAAGCCGAGCACCATCTGCGCCGCACCGGACGCCGTGCCCATGACGATCATGGCGCCGACCAGGACGATTCCGTGGATGGCGTTGCTCCCCGACATGAGGGGCGTGTGCAGGATGCTCGGCACCCGGGACACGACCTCGTTGCCGACGAACACCGCCAGGACGAAGATCGTGAGGAACTCGAGGATCCCCGTGGTGTTGCCGCTCATGACTCCCCCTGCTCGCTGTCGGCGCCGGCCTCGGCGGGCGCATCGCTGGTGTCTACTGCATCGGTTGCCGGAGCCGGAGCGGGCTCCGGCGCCGGGACGCTCAGCCCGAGCGCCTCGGCCGTCGGCCCGTGGACGACGGCACCGGCCCGCACCACGCACGTGCCGGCGACGATCTCGTCGTCGAAGTCCGGGACGAGCTCGCCCTCCTTCACCACGAGGCCCAGGAAGTTGGCGATGTTGCGGGAATACAGGAAGCTGGCATGGGTCGGCATCGATGCCGGCGGGTTGGTGAGGCCGACGACGGTCACACCGTTGACCACGACGTCCTCGCCGGCGACCGACAGCTCGCAGTTGCCGCCCGAGTCGGCCGCCATGTCGATGATCACCGCGCCCTCGGACATCCCGTGCACCATCGCCTCGGTCACCAGTATTGGCGCCTTGCGCCCCGGGATCTGGGCCGTGGTGATCACCACGTCGGCGGCGGCCACTTCGGCGGCCAGCAGCTCCTGCTGCTTCGCCAGGTACTCGGCGGACTGCTCCTTGGCGTACCCGCCGGCACCGTCCTGGGTCTCGAGGTCGAGCTCGACGAATTTGGCGCCGAGGCTCTGCACCTCTTCCCTGGCCGCCGCACGCACGTCGTAGGCGCGCACGACAGCGCCCAGCCGGCGGGCCGTGGCGATGGCCTGGAGGCCGGCGACGCCCGCGCCCATCACGAGCACCTTGGCCGGTGGCACCGTGCCCGCCGCGGTCATGAACATCGGGAAGAACTTGGCGAGGTGCTCGGCGGCGGACAGGCCGGCCCGGTATCCGGCCACCGTCGCCTGGGACGAGAGGGCGTCCATCGACTGGGCGCGGCTGATCCTGGGAAGCAGGTCGAGGCTGTACACCGTGGCGCCCTTGGCGGCGAGCGCCTGGACCACGTCGCTCGAGGCCACGGGCTGCAGGAAGCTCATGACCGAGGCGCCCTGGGGAAGCAGCGCCACCTCGTCGATGGTGAGCGGTTGGACGTGGGCGACGAAGTCGGCGCCTGTGAGCGCGGCGGCGGCGTCCGGCACCACCGTGGCGCCGGCCGCCACGAAGTCCTCGTCCGAGAACCGGGCCGCAGCCGCGGCGCCGGACTGCACGACCACGTCGACGCCGGTCTTGGCCAGCTTTGCCGCCACCTCGGGGACGATCGCTACGCGATCCTCCCCCGGGCGCGACTCCTTGATGACAGCGAGTTTCACGGGAATGGGTATACCAGGCATTGGGGGGGCACCTACCACTCCGGCCTGGTCGGGGAGCGAGGTGACGGGTGGACGCGACATCGTAGCCACCACCGGTGGACCCGTACCGGGACGTCAGCGCGAGGTCCAGCGCGAGGTGCCGTCCGGATGACGCGGTGCCCGTCGGCGCCTGGCCGGGGGTGCGCTCAGCAGATCAGGCGTGGGACGTCGGGCCGAACTCGGTCACCGAGGGAGGCGCCACCGTATCGGCGTGCCTGGCGTCCGGCTCCGGCTCCTGCTCCGTGAGGAAGGAGTCGAGCGGGGCGGTCGTGCCGTCGGACTGGAGGAGCGTCTGTCGCTCGGTGCGCGAGAACACCGGGATCTCCGGTCCCTCGGCGAACGACCGGGCGTCCGCACGGGGGATCGGCTCGGCGAAGAAGAACCCCTGGGCGGCGTCCGCCCCGAACGAGCCGGCGATACGGAGCTGGTTGGCGTTCTCGACCCGTTCGACGATGGCCGACATCCCCAGTGTGTGGGCCATGTGCACGACCGTCTCGACCACCAGTCGGTTGATGCCCTGGTTCGACTCGAGCCCGGCGACGAACGAGCCGTCGATCTTCACCGTGCTGATCGCGTGCCGCTTGAACGGCTCGAACGACGACCAGTTGGTTCCCACGTCGTCGACGGACAGCTGCACACCCATGTCGGACAGTGCCTGCAGGTCGGCCGCAGCCGTGGGGTCGACGACGGCGTCCTCTGTGACCTCGATGTTCAGCTGGTCGCTCGGGAACCCCGACTCCCGGAGTGCCCCGGCGACCGCCACGGACACCTCGCCGCGCTGGAGCTGCTCCACCGTGCAGTTCACCCCGAGCTGGATGCTGCGCGACCAGTGGCACGCCTCCTCGCACGCCGCGGCCACGATCCACTCGGTCAGCGGGCCGATGTCGCCACTTGCCTCGGCCGCCGGTATCAGCAGGTCCGGGGAGATCCGCCCCCGGGTCGGGTGGCGCCAGCGCACCAGCGCCTCCATCCCGAGCAGCCGGCCGGTCGAGACGTCGACGACCGGGAGGTACTCCAGGTAGGGAGTTCCCTGCAGGGTGAACGTCGGCTCCGGGTAGGTCAGCATGGTGTGCCACTCCTGGACCGAACTGGCGCCGTCCCCTGCGGGGACAGTCCTCACCTGCCGGTCCTGTGCCCCTCACATCGTCCCGAACGGACCGGGACTTGAGCGCTTCCCGTGCAATTCCGTTGTCCCACGCAGGGGACGGGAGGCGTCCCGGGCGGTGACACGGGGTGGGACTCAGTCGCCGGAACCGGACGCCTGTTCGACCGCCGCCAGGAATGCCGGCCGCTCGCCACCGCCATGGGCGACGAGGTTCGCCCCGGTCACGTAGGCGGCCAGCGGTGACGCCAGGAAGAGGCAGATCCCGGTCATGTCCGCAGGCGTGCCGAAACGGCCGAGCGGAACGGTGGCCGCCACCAGGGCCATGCCGGCGGCACCCCCGTAGTGGGCGCCGGCCGACTCCGTGGCGACCAGCCCGGCGCTCAACGCGTTGACCCGTACCTTCGGCGCCCACTCGACAGCCAGCGACGTGGTCAGGCTGTTGAGCCCGGCCTTGGCCGCGCCATAGGCGGCCGTCCCCGGTGACGGGCGCAGGCCGCTCACCGACGAGATGTTGACGATCGAGCCCCCGTCCACCTGACCCTGCATGACCGCATTGGCGGCCTGGGCGCAGTAGAGCGGCGCCAACAGGTTGAGCTGCACCACCGATGCCGAAAAGCGGGGCGACGCGGTGGCGGCGTCCGTCGACGGGGAACCACCCGCATTGTTGACGAGGACGTCGAGGCGTCCGAACCGGTCGACGGCGGCGCCCACCACGGCCGCTGCCTGGTCGGCGTCACGAAGGTCGGCCGCCACGAAGACGGCGCGGCGCTCGGAACCCGAGCCGTCGACGCCCGTGGGGAGGTCGTCGTCACCCACCGGCGTGCGTCCGCACACCACCACGTCGGCGCCGGCGGCCAGGAACCCCTCGGTGATGCCCCGTCCGATGCCCCTGGCGCCGCCCGTCACCACGACGGTCCTGCCGGTGAAGTCGAGCGGGTCGATCCGGTCGGTGCGCCCACGTGCTGCCACTGCTGCCTCCCTGGTTCCGACTGGTACTGTCCAGACCACTATTACCTGACACGGCATCAGATCCGAAACGGGCCCGGCCACCGCCCGGCCCCGATCGGTGGCTGGTGAGTGTCGTCGCACCCGAGTCAACACGAAGTCACCCGCACGCCGAGTGCAGAGCCGCACACCCCCCGCCCGCCCTCCGGCCGGGGCGGGGGCGGCCGGCCCTGCCGCAGACCCCGGAGCACCACATGCCCATCGTGACCCATCAGGACCGGCCCGGCATCGCCGAGGTGGTCATCGACCATCCACCGGTGAACGCCCTCGACGTCGCCGGATGGTTCGGGCTGGCCGAGGCCGTGCTGGCCGCCGGCCGGGTGCCCGACAACCGGGTCGTGATCCTGCGGGCCGAAGGACGGGGGTTCTGCGCCGGCGTCGACATCAAGGAGATCCAGGCCCTGGGCGACCAGGCGCTGATCGGCGCCAACCGGGGCTGCTTCGCCGCCTTCGCCGCCGTCTACGAGTGCGAGGTCCCGGTGATCGCCGCCGTCCACGGCTTCTGCCTCGGTGGCGGGGTCGGGCTCGCCGGCAACGCGGACATCGTGGTGGCGTCCGAGGACGCCACCTTCGGGTTGCCAGAGGTCGACAGGGGCGCTCTCGGGGCGGCCACCCACCTGTCGCGACTGGTCCCCCAGCACCGGATGCGGTCGATGGTCTACACGGCCAAGCCGGCGACCGCTGCCGAGCTCCACCACTACGGGTCGGTCCTGCGGGTGGTCCCTCGCGATGAGCTGGTTGCCGCCGCCTACGAGGTCGCAGCGGACATCGCCTCCAAGAGCCCGACCATCATCCGTCGGGCCAAGGAGTCCCTCAACGGGATCGACCCGGTCGACGTGCGGTCGAGCTACCGGCTCGAGCAGGGGTTCACCTACGAGCTCCACGTGGCGGGCGTGGCAGACGAGCAGCGTGCCGCCTTCGTCGAGAAGCGCGACGCCGACACGTCCCGATGACCGGTCTCCGCACGCGCCGGGCCATGTCCGCTGACGCACCAGCAATCACCGCCGACGCACCAGGAGGTCGCACTCGTGGCTGACAAGCGGACGACTCTCGACGGATTCGTCGGCGAGCTCGCCGACGGCATGACGATCGGCATCGGCGGGTGGGGGTCGCGGCGCAAGCCCATGGCCGCCGTGCGCGCCATCCTGCGCTCCGACCTGCGCGGCCTGACCGTGGTGTCCTACGGGGGCCCCGACGTCGGGCTGCTCTGCGCGGCGGGCAAGGTGGCGAAGGTCGTCTACGGGTTCGTGACCCTCGACTCGATCCCGACCGACCCCCACTTCAAGGTCGCTCGTCAGTCCGGCGCCGTGGAGGCAATGGAGGTGGACGAGGGGATGTTCTATCTCGGGCTCCTGGCGGCGTCGCAGCGGATCCCCTTCCTCCCCACCCGTTCGGGACTCGGTTCCGACGTACTGGCCGTGAACCCGTCGCTGCGCACCGTGCGCTCGCCCTATGACGATGGCGAGGAGCTCGTCGCCATGCCCGCCCTCCGACTCGACGCGGCCGTGGTGCACGTCAACCGGGCCGACGCCGCCGGATCGGGCCAGATCCTCGGCCCCGACCCCTTCTTCGACGAGCTGTTCCTGGGCGCCGCCGACCGGCGGTTCGTCACCACCGAGCGGGTCGTGGCGACGGAGCAGCTGGCGGAAGGGGGCCCGATCCAGACGATGTGCATCAGCCGGTTGCTGACCGATGCGGTGATCGAGACACCGGGAGGCGCCCACTTCACGGCGTGTGTGCCCGACTACGGCCGCGACGAGGGGTTCCAGAAGGAGTACGTGACCGCGGCCGGCGATCCTGACGCATGGGCCGCTTTCTACCAGCGGTTCCTCGCCGTCGACGAGGACGGCTACCAGGCCGCCACCCGTGAGGCCGCGGACGAGCGGGCGGCCGCCAAGTCCGCCAAGGAGGGCGCATGAGCGACACCGCCGACACCGGGGTGACCCGGGCCGAGTACTGCGCAGTCGCGTGCGCCGAGGTGTTCCGTGGCGACGGCGAGGTGATGGCGAGCGCCTTCGGCACTGCGCCCGCGCTCGGGGCCCGGCTCGCCCGGCTCACGTTCGCGCCCGACCTCGTCCTGACCGACGGCGACGCCGCACTGGTGGACGGTGCGCCGCCGCTGGGCGCCAGGCCGTCGTCCCTGGTGCTCGAATCGCACATGCCCTACCGCCGAGTCTTCGACGTGGTGTGGTCGGGAAGGCGCAACCTGATCATGATGGCCTCGCAGATCGACCGCACCGGCAACCAGAACATCAGCGCCATCGGCCCGTGGGCCCGCCCGAAGGCGCAGCTTGTCGGCGTGCGCGGCGCGCCGGGCAACACGGTCAACCACTCCACCAGCTACTGGGTACCGCACCACTCGCCCCGGTCGTTCGTCGAGCAGGTCGACGTGGTGTCGGGCGTGGGCTACGCGCGCGCCGCGGCCGCCGGCCCGTCGGCGACGAAGTTCCACGAGATCCGCTTCGTCGTGTCCAACCTGGGCGTGTTCGACTTCGCAACGCCCGACAAGGTGATGCGGCTGGCGTCGGTCCACCCCGGCGTCACCGTCGAGGACGTCGTGGGCGCCACCGGGTTCGAGTTGGTCGTACCCGACGAGGTGCCCGAGACCCGGGTCCCCACTCCCGAGGAGCTCGACCTGCTGCGCACCGTGCTCGATCCGAGGTCCACCCGTGACCGCGAGGTCCCGGCATGAGCCACCCGGCACTGCATACGAGGTTCTGCGACCTCGTCGGGGTCCGTTACCCGATCGTCCAGACCGGCATGGGCTGGGTCGCCGGGCCACGGCTCGTGGCCGCCACTGCGGAGGCGGGCGGCCTGGGCGTCCTGGCATCGGCGACCATGACGTTCGACGAGCTGGCGGACGCAATCGCCGAGGTGCGGAAACGGACCGACGAGCCGTTCGGCGTCAACATGCGCACCGACGTCGCCGACGTGGGCGATCGGGTGGCCCTCATGATCGACAATGGCGTGCGCGTGGCGAGCTTCGCCCAGGCCCCCAACCCCGCCCTGGTCGACCGGTGCCGGTCGGCCGGCCTGGTCGTGATGCCCACCATCGGCGCCCGTCGCCACGCCGAGAAGGTCGCGGAGTGGGGCGTCGACGCCGTCATCGCCCAGGGTGGCGAGGGTGGCGGCCACACGGGCACCGTGCCGACGTCGTTGCTCGCCCCCGCGGTGGTCGACGCCGTGGGCGACCGCGTCGCCGTGATCGCTGCCGGCGGGTTCTTCGATGGACGGGGCCTGGTGGCCGCGCTCGCTTACGGCGCGTCCGGCATCGCCATGGGGACGCGGTTCCTCCTGACCCAGGAGAGCCGGGTGCCCGACGAGGTCAAGCGGCTCTACCTGCAGACCGCGGTGACCGGCACCGTGGTGTCCACCAAGGTCGACGGCGCACCGCAGCGGGTGATCCGGACCGACCTCGTCGACCACCTCGAGAAGTCGGGATGGCTCCGTGCCCTCCCGCGTGCGATGGCCAACGCCCATGCGTTCCGCAAGGAGACGGACACCTCGCTGCCCGCCCTCTTGAAGGAAGGGCGGGCGATGAAGCAGGGCAACGACCTGTCCTGGTCGCAGGTCGTGATGGCTGCGAACGCGCCGATGATGACCAAGGCCGCGCTCGTCGACGGGCGCACCGACGTCGGCGTGCTGCCGACCGGTCAGGTCGTCGGGGAGATCAGCGAGCTCCCGACGGTGGCCGAGCTGATCGGCCGCGTCATGGACGACGCCGGTCGCGTGCTCGACCGCCTCGGCGCGCCCGACGTCGGCTGACGCGTGCTGACGCGTGCTCGCGCGCGGCTGAACGTACCGGCTACCTGCGCATAGCGCATGCCGGAGGCGAAGTCCATAGGCGCGCCACAAGTTGATCGAATGGCGCAACTGCCCATTGTTTCCCCATTCAGGCTGGGTCATACTTTTGACCTCACCGCATAGCCCGCAGCACGGCAGTAGCCCGCTGCAACCAACCGCCAACCGTTGACGACCAAGGAGTCCGCTCCGCAGTCCGACGTCAGCCCCGGCGGGCACTGAGCGACCTGGGAGGTCAGATGTCGGAAGCAATCGACCGGTCGTCGGCAACGGAGCGACGGGGCCAGGAAAGTCCCCTCCACATCACCGGCGTCGGCGCGGTGACGGGATACGGCTGGGGCACCAAGCACGTGTGGGACGGCTTCCTGCTGGGGGAGAGCGCCGTCAAGCTGACCACGGGCCTCGACGGCTACGTCGACGGTGGGTACGCCTACCTGTCGCGCATCACCGACGAGGGCGACCGGCGGGACGGCCCGAGCCGGTTCATGCAGGCCCTCCGCTTCGCCGCCCGCGAGGCCATCGCCGACGCCCACGAGCGCGGGTGGAAGCCTGGCGGGACCGTCGGCGTCGTGCACAGTCTGGTCCTCGGCGACGTGGACATGTGGAGCGACTTCTATCGGTCGGCCGAGTCACGGGTCCGGGCGCGCCGCTGGGTCAACATGATGCCGTCGACCGTCATCTCGATGTTGATGAAGGAGAACGACTTCCACGGCCCCGCGATGTCGGTCTCGGCCATGTGCGCCTCGGGCAATGCCGGCATGATCACCGCCAAGTCGTGGATCGACTCGGGAGTGGCCACCGACGTGATCCTCCTCGCTACCGACCTCTCCGGCCACCCGCAGAACCTGCGCGGGTTCAGTGATGTTGGCGTGGCCGTGCTCGACATGCCGCCGTTCGAGGCCTGCCGTCCGTTCCAGGAAGGCAGTCGCGGCTTCGTCGGAGGGGAGGCCGCCGTGGCCATGGTGCTCTCCGGCCAGGACGCCGGCAGCCAGGCGACCGTGCTGGGCGGGGCGATGTCGATGGACGGCTACAACGCTGTGGCCATGGCCCCCGACCTCCGTGAGGTCTTCCGCTGCTTCCGTGAGGCGCTGGACACGGCAGGGGTCGACCCGTCCGAGGTCGCCTACGTCAACGCCCACGGGCCCGGCACCGCCCAGTGCGATGCGGCAGAGGCCAGGGTGCTCGACGAGCTGTTCCCCGACGCGTACGGGATCTTCTCGGTCAAGCCGCTCACCGGCCACTGCCAGGCGGCGGCCTCCGCGGTGGAGATCCTGGCCACGATCTACGCGTTCCAGACCGGGTTCGTCCCGGCGCCCCGCCAGGTGGCCCACGGGCACCCCCGGCTGCTCGACGGCCTCACGCCCCGCCTCCCGGGGCCCATGGTCAAGTCCTCGATCGGCATGGGCGGCTTCAACTCGGTGATCGTGCTGGGCGAGCCCCCGGCCTGAACCTCCGGTCAGCCCTGACCTGAACGTCCAGTACAGGGACGACTTCCCGCTCAAGATTGCCTGACCCTGAGCCGATGCTTGAGGTCTATGGCAACCGCGAAGGAGTTTGAGCGTCGACGCACCGTCTTCGACCGCGTCGAACTGACCAACTCGGTCCTCGGCGACCGGACCTTCGAACTGTCCCAGAGCGTCGACCTCATGGGGTCGGGCCTCCCCACGGTCGTCTGGATCTACGACACCGCCGCCAACGCCCTCTCGTGGTCGTCCCCCATCGAGGAGCTGTTCGGGTTCCCCACCGGCACCCTCGGGTTCGCCGTCCGCCCCGCCGAGTCCGAGCCGTTCCCCGCCGGACCCATCCAGCACGGCTCCGACCCGTCCGCCATGGCAGCCCAGGGGGTGGTCGGCCCGGTCCTCGCCACTGCCGGTGACCAGCTGGCCGGTGCCGATGCCGTCGGCACCCTGATCCTCGAGCCGATGCTCGCCCCGCTGCGTGCCGGGGTCCCGCCTGCCGAATTCGAGCTCCACCTCGCCGTGCGCTGCCCCGACGGCACGGACCACGCAGTCGTGGTCCGTGCCTCCCCCACCGAACTCCCCACCCGCGTCCCCACGATGACCACGGCGCAGCCGCGCTACTACAGCGGGCTCGTCATCGACATCACGGCCCAGCAGAAGTTCGAGCGCGAGCTCGGCGAGCTGGTGAGCCGCTACCGGTTGCTGTCCGAGGTGTCCCCCGACGTCGTGGCCGTGCACCAGAACGGTCTGCTCGTCTACGGGAACCGCGCCGCCGCCAAGCTGATCTTCGCCGGCTCGTCGGACAAGGACTACGCCCAGATCATCGCCGAGAACTACGGGCGCCCGGTGACGGACATCGTCGAGGCCGGTGATATCCCCGGCATGGTCGAGCGCCTGGCGCAGCTGACCGAGGACGGCCAGTTCTTCGAGCACGGTGAGGCGCGCATCAAGTCCATCGACGGCACCTCCACGGTCATGGAGCTGACCAGCATCCGCACCACGTGGAACGGCGAACCCGCCTTCCAAGTGATCGCCCGCGACATCTCCGAGCGCCTGGCCGCCGAAGCCGCTGCCCGCTATCAGGCCAGCCTGGTCGCCCACGTGTCCGACGCCATCATCGGCATCGACACCGAGGGTCGCATCGAGAGTTGGAACCAGGCGGCCCAGTCCATCTACGGCTGGTCCCAGGACGAAGTCAAGGGACTGTCGGTCGGCACCGTGGTCACCGCCAACCGCACCGACAGCGCCGCCGTGCTCCGACGGGGCCAGCACTCCCACCACCGAAAGGACGGCTCGTCGGTCGACGTCCTCGTGTCGATCGACCCGCTGATCGACGACAACGCCCAGCCCTCCGGCTGGGTGGTCGTGTGCACCGAGCTCACCGACGCCCGCCAGGCCGAGGCCGGCCGGCGCGCCGCCGAGGAGCGCTACGAGGCCGTGGTCGCATCGCTCAGCGAAGGGATCATCCTCTTCGACGAGTCCGGCAACATGAGCGCACACAACCAGGCGGCAGCGACCATCCTCGGCGATCGCCTGACCGGGTTCCTGGGCCACCGGATGTTCACCGGCGACGCCATCGCCACCTCGGCCGACGGCCAGCCCCTGACACCCGAGCAGTTCCCGCACATGCGCACCCGGCAGACCGGCGAGCCCGAGGACGGGATCGTCGTCGGTGTCACCGACGGGTCGGGCGGGTTCCAGTGGCTGTCGATGAGCTCGCGCCTGCTCACCGGGGCGAGCGAGGTCGACGCCCCGATGGTGGTGTGCTCGTTCACCGACGTGACCGACCGCAAGGAGGCCGAGTCGCAGCTGCAGTGGATGGCCTTCCACGACTCGCTGACCGGGCTGGGCAACCGCCAGGCCTTCAACAACGAGCTCGAGCGCGAGCTGATGATCTCCATGCAGCACGAGACCAACCTGGCCGTGCTCTTCATCGACCTCGACCGCTTCAAGCTCGTGAACGACTCGTTCGGGCACGCCAGCGGTGACGAGCTGCTGAAGGAACTGGCCCGCCGCTTCAAGACGGCGTCGCGCAAGGGCGACGTGGTCAGCCGGTTCTCCGGGGACGAGTTCGTGGTCCTCTGTCCGACGGTGCGCGACCTCGAACATGCCACCGACCTCGCCTCCGAGTACTCGAGTGTCACCGAGGCGCCGTTCAGGCTGTCGACCGGACGGTCGGTGGTGGTGACGGCGAGCGTCGGCGTGGCCTACGTCGTCCAGGGTGACCAGACGGCCCAGGACATCCTCCAGCAGGCCGACACCGCCATGTTCAAGGCCAAGAACAACGGGCGCTCCCGCATCGAGGTCTTCGACGAGTCGCTCCGCGAGAACTCGGTGGCCCGCCTGGAGATCTACGACGACCTGCGCCACTCGATCGAGAACGACGAGCTCGTGGTCCACTACCAGCCGATCGCCTCGGTGGGCACCGGCAAGATCGTGGCCCTCGAGGCCCTGGTCCGGTGGAACCACCCGACCCGCGGGCTGCTCGGCCCGATGGAGTTCATCCCCTTCGCCGAGGAGACCGACCTGATCTTCTCGCTCGGCCGCTGGGTCCTGCGCGAGGCCTGCTTCACCATGGCCCGCTGGCGCGACGAGGTGCCCGGGGCCGCGGACACGTACATCACCGTCAACCTGTCGGTGCACCAGCTGAGCGACGCGACACTGCTCGACTCCATCGCCGAGGCGCTGGCCGACTCCGGACTCCCGCCCGAGGGCCTGGTGCTCGAGGTCACCGAGTCGCTCCTGATGAGCGAGACCTCCGAGACGGTCGACACGCTGAGCGGTATCCATGCCATGGGCGTCGGCCTGGCCATCGACGACTTCGGCACCGGCGAGTCGTCGCTGGCCCGCCTGAAGCGGTTCCCGGTCAAGGTGCTCAAGATCGACAAGTCGTTCGTGGACGGACTCGGGATCCTGGAGACGGACGAGGCCATCGTGGCGGCCATCGTGCAGCTCTCCAAGGCGCTGGGGCTGGTCGTCCTGGCCGAGGGCGTCGAGACCCCGGCACAACTCGAGCGGGTGGCGGCACTCGGCTGCGACCTCTACCAGGGCTACCTGATGTCGCGGCCGGTCAGCGCCGAGCAGGTCGACTTCACCAAGCAGGCGGAGACGACCCCGCAGACAGACCTCCCCGCGTAGCGGCGTGCTCCGGCACCCGCTACGCGGGGCGGGCCCGGAGGACCGTGCGACGGGACTCGGAAGGGCGGCTCAGCCCAGGCGCTCGATGATGGTGGCGTTGGCCTGGCCACCGCCCTCGCACATCGTCTGCAACCCGTAGCGGGCACCGGTGCGCTCCATCTCGTTGAGCAGCGTGGCCAGCAGCCGGGCCCCCGACCCGCCCGTCGGATGCCCGATGGCGATGGCCCCGCCGTTCACGTTGACCCGGTCCATATCCGGGTGGTGCTCCTTCTCCCACGCCAGCACCACCGAGGCGAAGGCCTCGTTGATCTCGACGAGGTCGATGTCGTCGAGCGACAGCTTCGCCTTCTCGAGGACGAGGGTCGTGGCCGGGATCGGCGCCGTCAGCATGATCACGGGATCGTTGGCGGCCACCGCGAACGTGTGGAACCGGGCCCGGGGCGTGAGGCCCAGCTGGTTGGCCCGCTCCTCGGACATGATCAGCACGGCGGCGGCGCCGTCGGAGATCTGCGACGACGCCGCGGCAGTCACCAGGCCGTCCTCGACGAAGCACGGGGGCAGCGAGGCGAGCTTCTCGTACGACGAGCCGGCCCGGACGCCCTCGTCGAAGGTCAACAGCCCCTCGTCGGCCGGGTCGCCCTCGTCGGTGCCGGCCACTGCCACCTTGTCCACGACCCGGGCACGCCGGGTGGCCAGCGGGAGGATCTCCCGGTCGAACCGGCCTTCGGCGATGGCCTGGGCCGCACGGTCGTGGGAACGCAAGGCGAACCGGTCCATGTCCTCGCGGGTGATGTCCCACCGGCGGGCGATCTCCTCGGCGCACAGCCCCTGGTGGATGAAGTCGAACCGGCCATGGACGGTGGGGCCGTAGGCCTCGCCCGGCCCGTGGTCGGTCGTCGACCCGATCGGGACCCGGCTCATCGCCTCCACGCCCCCGCCGATCACGATGTCCATGGCGCCCGAGGCGACGGCCTGGGCGGCGAAGTGGACCGCCTGCTGGGCCGAGCCGCACTGGCGGTCGACCGTCGTGCCCGGGACCGTGTCAGGAAACCCGGCGGCCAGGGCGGCGTTGCGCCCGATGTTCATGGCCTGCTCGCCCACGGTCATCGTGCAGCCGAAGATCACGTCCTCGACAAGAGCCGGGTCCAGGTCGTTGCGGGCCACCAGTGCGGCGAGGGGCTGGGCGGCGAGGTCCACCGCGTGCCACCCGGACAGGCGTCCGTTCTTCTTCCCAACCGGGGTGCGGACGACATCGACGATCACAGCGCTGGCCATGGGGCCATTGTGCCCGATGGGCCACGGTTGCCGGAAATCTGGCGGTGTGTCAGATTTCCCCTCGACCGCGCCGGGCGTGCCACGCGACCGGCCGAACGAGGGATGCATCCGATGGACGAGCCGAACGAACAGCCCATGGACCTGCACTACTCCGACGCCCAGGAGGCGTTCCGGGCCGAGGCCCGCGCCTGGCTGGCCGCCCATGCGCCAGCCCCCCGGTCGCTGCCTTCCCTCGACACCGCCGAGGGGTTCGAGGCCCACAGGGCATGGGAGGCCGAGCTGGCCGCCGACCGGTGGTCCGTCGTGTCCTGGCCCGAGGCGTACGGCGGCCGGGGCGTGGGGATCCTCGAGTGGCTGGTGTTCGAGGAGGAGTACTGGCAGGCCCAGGCACCGCTGCGGGTCAGTCAGAACGGGATCTTCCTCCTGGCCCCGACCATGTTCGAGTTCGGCACGGAGGCCCAGAAGTCCCGGTTCCTCCCCCCCATGGCGTCCGCCGAGGAGATCTGGTGCCAGGGCTGGTCCGAGCCCGACGCCGGCAGCGACCTCGCCGGTATCCGCAGCCGTGCCCGCCGATCGGACGCCGAGGGCGGCTGGGTGCTGAGCGGGCAGAAGACATGGGCGTCGCGGGGCGCCTTCGCCGAATGGTGCTTCGGACTGTTCCGCACCGACCCCGAGGCCGAGCGCCACCGCGGCCTGACCTACTTCCTGATCGACATGGCCACTCCGGGCGTGACCGTGCGCCCGATCCCGCAGATCGACGGCGAGACCGGGTTCGCCGAGCTGTTCTTCGAGGACGTGTTCGTGCCCGACGACCTCGTGCTGGGCGACGTCGGCAAGGGCTGGAACGTGGCCATGGCCACCGCCGGGTCCGAGCGGGGACTCAGTCTGCGCAGCCCGGCCCGCTACAGCCGTGCCGCCGACCGGCTCGTGGACCTGTACGCCGAGCACCTGGCACGCGACCCCGGCGGCGCCGGGCGCAGCGCCGACGCCGTGGCCCGCGCCTGGATGGGTGCCGAGGCCTACCGCCTCAACACGCTGTGGACCGCCACCCGGGTCCTCGACGGCGGGTCGGTGGGCCCCGAGGCCAGCGCCAACAAGATCCACTGGTCCGAGACCGACCTCGCCATCCACCGGGCCGCCCTCGACCTGCTCGGCCCGGAGGCCGAGTTCCATGGGGACGGGGTCGACGCGCCGTGGCTCGACGGCTTCCTGTTCGCCCTGGCCGGGCCCATCTACGCCGGCACCAACGAGATCCAGCGGAACGTGGTGGCCGAGCGCATGCTCGGACTGCCCCGGGCCTGAGCGGAGCGACCGAGATGCACTTCGCCTTCACCGACCAGCAGCTCGAATTCCGCGACGCCGTCCGCCAGGTCCTCGCCAAGGAGTGCACGAGTGACGACGTGCGCGCCGCCTACGAGGCGCCCGCCGGGCGCACATCGCGCTGGGCCACCCTGGCCGAACTCGGTGTCGTCGGGCTGTCGGTCCCCGAAGCGCACGGCGGCCTCGGGCTCGGTCTCGTCGATCTGGCCCCGCTGGCCGAGGAGACCGGTCGGGTCATCCTGCCCGAACCCCTGGTGGCGACGACCGGGATGGCCGCTCCGCTCCTGGCCGATCTCGACGCCGCCGGCACGGCCGACGGCCGGATCGGGCCGTGGCTCGACGCCATCGCCTCGGGGCACCTGACCGTCGCCGTGGGCGACCCCCGGTGGCCGGGCGAGCCCGTGGCCGGAGCCGTGGGGGCAGACCTCCTCCTGCTGGTGGCCGACGGGCCGGACGGACGTGAGCTGCACGGCGTCGACGCCGCATCGGTCACCGTCACCCCGGTGCCGTCCCTGGACCCGACACGCCGGCTGGGCACACCGGAGTGGACCCCGTCGCCCGGCACACTGCTCGTCTCGGGGGAGCAGGCGGAGGCGCACCTCGCGGCGACGGTCGACCGCGCCGCCGTGGCCATCGGGGCGGAGCTGCTCGGACTGGCCGACGCCATGGTGACCCTGACCGCGGCCTACGCCAAGGACCGCCAGCAGTTCGGCAAGCCCATCGGCAGCTTCCAGGCGGTCAAGCACCTGCTGGCCGGGGCGCAGGTCCTCCTCGAGTTCGCCCGGCCCGTCGTGTACGGCGCCGCATGGGCACTCGACTCCGGGTCGGCCGACGCGTCCCGGGCGGCGTCGGTGGCAAAGGCCTACGCATCGGACGCGGCCACCGAGGCCGCCCGGGTGTCGCTGCAGGTGCACGGTGCCATCGGGTACACGTGGGAGTGCGACCTCCACCTCGCCCTCAAGCGCACCTGGGCCCTCGCCGAGGCGTGGGGGTCGGCTGCCCACCACCGGGCCCGCCTGCTCGACTCGTTGCTCGCTGACCGCTGACGGCTGACGGCTGACGGCGGAGGCGACCGTCGGCCCCCGGTCAGGGTCGGGCGAAGGCGTAGACCGGGACCCCGTTGTACTCCTGTGAGTGCGACGGCAGGTAGGGGCCGTTGATGATGACGCCCAGGCTGCCGGTCGCCGCCGGGCCGGCGTCCCCCTCGACGGTCACCACCGCGCCATCGGGCCAGACCTGCACGACCAGGCCGACATGGACCGACGTCGACGTCGACCCGGGGCCTGTGCCGTAGAGCACGGCGTCGCCCGGCAACGGCGCGCCCGTCGGGGGCAGCACCTGGGTGTTGGCCGCCGCCCAGCCGTAGATGTCGCCGGTGAACGCGTACGACGGGATCGGCACGCCGGCACGCGCCCACACCCAGGTGGCGAACAGCGCGCACCAGGCCTCGCAGGGGCCGTACGGGTTGCAGAAGTACCCGATGTCCGGGTCGGCGTTCACCTGACCCGCGGCGATCGACACGATGGCGGACGCCGTGGCCGACGGCGCCGGGTCCGGCGGGTTTCCGAACGAGTACGCGAAGCCGTCGGGGTCGAGCAGCCAGTAGCCCGAGCCGTCGGCGCTCAGGGTGATGGCCGTCACGGGCAGGATCACGTGGGGGTTCCCCCCGAGGCCGCCGCCGAGCGACCCGCGGAAGACGGCGTCGCCCTCGGTGAAGACGCCGCCGTCGATGGCCACGAAGTAGTAGCCGCCGTCGTCCGGGGTGGCCGTCATGCCCACCACGGGGTCGTTGAGGGGCGTACCCCCGACGGACCCGTGGAAGGGGGCGGCGCCGAAGCTGAAGATGCCGCCGTCACCGGCCACCAGCCAGTAGCCCAGACCGGTGTGGGTCGGGGCCATCCCGGTGACCGAGGACACCAGGGCCGTGCCCCCCATGGAACCGAGGAACGGCGCGTCGCCGAAGGCGAACACCCCGCCGTCGGACGCCACCATCCAATACCCCCTGCCGTCCGCCGTCGACGCCATGCCGACGATCGGCTGGTTGAGCCGGACCGCCCCCATCGAGCCGTAGAAGGCGGCATCGCCGAAGGCGAACACCCCGCCGTCGAGGGCGGCGAGCCAATAGCCCCTCCCATCGGGGGTGGCCGCCATGGCCACGATCGGCCCCTGGAGGTGCAGCGCCCCCAACGAGCCGTAGAACCCG
>JADGOH010000134.1 GCA_017883025.1 Acidimicrobiales bacterium | reverse complement strand
TTGAGGATGGCCTTCAGCCGCTCCTCGAACTCGCCCCGGTACTTGGCCCCCGCGATCAACGAGCCCATGTCGAGGCTGATGACTCGCTTGCCCTTCAGCCCCTCGGGTACGTCGCCCTCGACGATCCGCTGGGCCAGGCCCTCCACGATGGCCGTCTTGCCGACTCCGGGCTCGCCGATGAGGACCGGGTTGTTCTTGGTCCGGCGGGACAGCACCTGGATCACCCGGCGGACCTCGTCGTCGCGGCCGATCACCGGGTCCATCTTCCCCTGACGGGCGAGGGCGGTCAGGTCCCTTCCGTACTTCTCGAGCGCCTGGAAGGTCTCCTCGGGGTTCTGCGAGGTCACCCGGTGGCTGCCGCGCACGTCGCGCAGCGCCTGGAGCAGGGCGTCGTGCTGCACACCCAACCGGTCGGCCAGGGCGAGCAGCAGGTGCTCGACCGACAGGTACTCGTCGCCCATGTCGATGCGCTGGCGGTCGGCGGCGGTCAGCGCTTCACGCAGGTCGCGGTCGATGGTGGGCTCGGCACCGCCGAAGGCCTGCGGCAGCCGGGACAGCTCGTCGTCGATCCGGGCGCGCACCACAGCGGGCTCCACCCCCACCCGGGTGAGGATGGGGCCGGCGATGCCGTCGGCCTGGTCGAGCACCGCGGCGAGCAGGTGGGCGGGGGAGACCTCGGCATTGGAGGACTCTCGGGCGCGCTCGACGGCGGATGCCAGTGCCTCCTGCGTCTTCAGGGTCCAGCGTTCGGGGTTCAGGGTCATCGTGATCCGCCATTTCCGTGAGGGGGTCGTCGGGTGGTTCGGGTCGGGACGGGCAGCTGCGACAGCGGCACCAGGTCCCGCCGATACTGCCGGTGGGTGACGGCCACCGCCTCGCGGGCCGCGTTGCGGGTGGCCTCGAGTTCGGTGCGCAGTCGGTCGACCTCCGCCTGGAGCGCGAGGACCCGGCGCACGCCCTCGAGATTGAGCCCTTCGTTGGTCAGGTGCTGGATCTGGCGCAGGCGGTCGAGGTCCCGCTCGGAGAACCGGCGGCTGCCGCCGCTCGTCCGGGTCGGGTCGAGCAGCCCCTTGCGCTCGTAGACGCGCAACGTCTGGGGGTGGACCCCGGCGAGCTCGGCGGCCACCGAGATCACGTACACGGCTCGGGATCGGGCGTCGTCGGTCATCTCACACCCCCAGGGACGTGCGCGACGGCGGCTCGATGACCCGGGCCAGCTCCTCGACCGCGGCGCGCTGCTCGTCGGTCAGCTGGGCCGGAACGTCCACCTCCACGGTCACGAGGAGGTCGCCGGCGGCGGACTTCTTGCCGCCCGGGACGCCCCTGCCCTTGACCCGGAAGGTCCGGCCCGATGGGGTGCCCGGGGCGACCCGCAGGGTCACCGGGTCGTCGAGGGTGGGCACGGTGAGCGTGGTGCCGAGGGCGGCCTCGGCAAAGCCCACGGGCACCGTCAGGGTCAGGTTGCCGCCCTTGCGCCCGAACACGCTGTGCCGGCCGACACGGGCGATGACGTAGAGGTCGCCGGCGGGCCCGCCGCCGCGACCGGCCGCGCCCCGCCCCTTGACCCGGATCCGCTTGCCGTCCTCGACGCCGGCCGGCAACCGGACCTTGACCGAGCGGTTGCGGTGCTCGACCCCCGAACCCGAGCACGTTGGGCAAGGGTGGGTCACGATCGTGCCGCGCCCACTGCACTGCGGGCAGATCTGGCTGAGTGAGAACAGCCCCTGGTTGTCCTGGAGCGAGCCGGTGCCGCCGCAGCGCGGACACACGTCGGGCCGGGTGCCCGGCGCCGAGCCCGAGCCCGAGCACGTGTGGCACCGGGCGTCGGTCGTGACATTGACGGAGGTGGTGACGCCCTTCACTGCGTCCTCGAACGTGAGGTGGAGCTCGGTCTCGACATCGGCGCCCCGCTGGGGGCCGGCCTGTTGGGCGTTGCGGCGGCCCCGGCCGAACAGCCCACCGAACAGGTCACCGAGGTCACCCGCGTCCTGGGCGCGGTAGGTCCCGCCGCCACCGCCGGGGAAGCCGCCGCCGCCGAACCCGCCCGGGAAGCCGCCCGCGGCCGGCCCCATGGTGCGGACCTCGTCGTACTCCTTGCGCTTGTCGGCGTCGCCCAGCACGTCGTAGGCGGCCGAGATCTCCTTGAAGACCTCGTCGTCACCCGGGTTGGTGTCCGGGTGGTGCTTCTTGGCCAGCTTCCGGTACGCGCTGGTGATCTCCTTGGCGGTGGCAGTGCTCGCCACCCCCAGGGTCTTGTAGTAGTCCTTCTCGAACCATTCGCGCTGCGGCGCCACCGTGTCTCTTCTCTGTCCTGTCCGTCCTGCGGTGTCTGCTGTGCCCTGCCGTCGAGGCGGTCCGGGTCAGCCCTGGACCATGACCATGGCCGGGCGGACCACGGTGCCGTGCCAGCGGTAGCCGGCCCGCATCACCTGGGCCACCACCGGCTCGCCCGACGGGGTCGGATCGACGCCGTCCGGCGCGGGCACCTGCCCCACGGCCTCGTGGGCGTTCGGGTCGAACTCCTGGCCGACCGGGTCGATCCGCTCGAGCCCCTCCTTGGCGAGGACGCCCTGGAGCAGCCCCGAGGCCGCCACCAGCGCCTTCGCCTCGGCGGATTCGTTGTCGCCGACGTGGTCGGTGGCCAGGTCGAGTGCGTCGAGCACCGGCAGCAGCTTGTCCACGAGGGACGCCGCCGCCCGCGCCACCTGATCGGCCTGCTGCTTGGCCACCCGCTTCTTGTAGTTCTCGAACTCGGCCTGGATCCGCCGGAGCGAGTCGAGGTACTCGTCCCGCTCGGCCAGCGCGGCGATCAGCGGGTCGATCTCGGCCGCCTCGGCCTCGACCACCTCGTCATCCACCGCAGGCGCGTCGTCGACGAGCTCTGCCTCGACGACCTCCTCCTCCACGACCTTCTCGGCCCCGGCCGGGCCCGGGGCGGCGGCCGCTGCGGCCCCCGCCCCGTCACCGTTACCGCGGGACCGGGTCCCGTCTGCGTCGGTCATCGACGATCAGCCCTTCTCGTCGACGATCTCGGCGTCGACGACCTCGTCGTCGTTGGCCTCCTCGGCCGGCACCTCGCCGCCCGGGGCCGACGCGCTCTCCTTCGAGGCCTCCTCGTAGAGGCGCTGGCTGAACGACTGACTGGCCGAGAGCAGCGTCTCGGTCGCCGTCTTGATGGACTCGACGTCACTGCCGGCCAGCGCCTCCTTGAGGCTGGTCAGCGCCGACTCCACCTTCTCCTTCTCGTCACCCTCGAACTTCTCGCCCTGGTCCTTCAGGAGCTTCTCCGTCTGGTAGACGAGCGAGTCGGCGTTGTTGCGGACCTCGGCCTCCTCCTTCCGGCGGCGGTCGTCCTCGGCGTGGGCCTCGGCGTCCTTCACCATGCGCTCGATGTCGTCCTTGGCCAGCGAGGACTGACCGGTGATGGTCATCGACTGCTCCTTGCCGGTGGCCAGGTCCTTGGCCGACACGTGGATGATGCCGTTGGCGTCGATGTCGAAGGTGACCTCGATCTGGGGCACGCCGCGCGGGGCGGGAGGCAGGTCGACGAGCTGGAACTTGCCCAGCGTCTTGTTGTACATCGCCATCTCCCGCTCGCCCTGGAGGACGTGCACCTCGACCGACGG
>JADGOH010000133.1 GCA_017883025.1 Acidimicrobiales bacterium | reverse complement strand
GTGTGCACCTGAACCAGCCGATCGTCGGCATGGCGGCCACCCCGTCGGGTGCGGGCTACTGGCTGGTGGCGTCCGACGGCGGCATCTTCGCCTTCGGCGACGCCATGTTCCTCGGCTCGATGGGCGGGCGCCAGCTCAACCGGCCGGTAGTCGGCATGTCGGCGACACCGACGGCTCGCGGCTACCGCCTGGCCGCCTCCGACGGCGGCATCTTCGCCTTCGGCGATGCGCCATTCGACGGCTCGATGGGCGGCCAACCGCTGCAGCGCCCCGTGGTCGGGGCAGCCTCGACGCCGACCGGCTCCGGCTACTGGCTGGTGGCGTCCGACGGCGGCATCTTCGCCTTCGACGCACCGTTCCTCGGATCGCCCGTCTGAGCCGGTGCCGCAGCCCCCGCCCAGCTCGCGCCCTGCGGAGCCGTCACCGACCGAATCACAACAGGCCGACCGGTCACCGACCGACTCGCGACCGACCACCCGAGGAGCACCATGACCCCGATCTGCACCGTGTTGGCACTGTTGGTGGCGGGCGCAGCCGCCGTCCGATCGACGTGGTCCCCGTGCGGGCTGTCGATGCTGTCGACCATCACTCCGTTTGCCGAGCGGTCGAAGGGCCACCGGTTCGGGGCCACCTGCGCATGGTTCGTCCTCGGTGCGACCCTCGGGGGCCTGGCCCTGGGCGGGCTCATGGCCGCGCTGGCCGCGGCGGTCGACGCCGCCGGGACGTCCCCGACCGTGGTCGCGTCGGTGGGGCTTGCCGCGGCGCTCGTGGCACTGGTGTCCGACACCGGGATCGCCGGGGTCCGGCTCCCGGTCCACTACCGGCAGGTCAACGAGCGGTGGCTGGACGCCTACCGGCCGTGGGTCTACGGCGCCGGGTTCGGCTTCCAGATCGGGACCGGGTTGGCCACCTACATCACCACGGCCGCCGTCTACCTGCTGGTGGTGCTCGGCGCCCTCACCGGCGATCCAGTGGTGGCGCTGGCGCTCGGCGGGGCGTTCGGCCTGGTCCGGGGGCTGGCCGTGACGCTCACCCGGCGGGTGTCCACGCCGCAGGAGCTCCTCGGGTTCCACCGGCGTTTCGCCACCCGCCTGCCCTGGGCGCACCGGACCGTCGCCGCAGTCGTCTCGGTGGCGGTCGTCGTGCTCGCCATGGCGGCCGGCCCCGTCGCCGCCGTCGTGCTGGTGGCGACGGCCGTGCTCACGGTCGCGATGCGGGTGGTGGCGCGGCCGCGTCGTGGTGTGGGGTCGGACCGGGCAGCGACGCTCCCCGTGGTCGACCGCGGGGCGTCAGTCCCCGTCGGCTGAGTCGGACGGCGTTCCGCCCGACACCCCCGGCGCGACGACACCCTCGAGGTCGGTGGCGTCGGACCCGTCGTGCGGGGGTGGGACGGGATCGGGTCGGGAGTCGCGCCACCGCCGGTAGGGACCGATGCGGCTGACGAGCAGGAGCAGACCGACGACCGACAGGGAGATCCCGGCGATCTGCACGAGCAGCGACCCGAGGTGGCCGTCCTCACCGAGCCAGAGGTGCTCGTCGAGGTAGCGCTCGATGCCCCAGAGCATCATCCCCACGCCGAGGACGATGCCGGCCGGGGGGAGTGGCGCCGCCGTCGGGGCCAGCACCGACCCGTCGGAGGCCACCGTCGGCGTCCGCATCCGCAGGAACCGCTCGATCAGCAGCAGGATCCCGAAGATGGCGAAGTCCTCCATGGCCTGGAACACCGGGACGGGCAGGACCTTCTGGTCCGGGTGGGCGCCGGCGTAGTACATCCCGAACCACTGGTTGGTGGGATGGCCGCCGCCGTTCACCATGAGCTGGGGGCCGAGGAGGCGCCCCATACCCCAGCAGGCCATGAGGACGGGGGCCATCAGGTCGGCGAAGCGGAGGGTGGGCAGTTGCGGGCACCGGCGGCGCGAGCTGACGATCGCCACGGGCACGGCGGCGATGAGCCCGCCGAACGAGGAGAGCCCGCCCTGCCAGATGGCGAAGACCTGTGACGGGTGGGCCGTGTAGAAGGAGAGGTGCGAGAGCACGTGCATGGCCCGGGCGCCGACGATGGCGGCCACGATGACCCAGACGAACATGCCGGTCATCCACTGCCACGGGTAGCCCCGGTTCCGGAGCCGGCGCTCGGTGTAGCGGAGCCCGAACCAGAAGGTCAGGGCCAGTCCGATCCCGTAGGTGTGCACCTCGAGGAACCAGATGTGGAAGGCGACGGGGATCGGTCTCATGGTGGGGTGGCCGGCGGCCCCGGGGGGCATCCCCGGTCCGTCCAGGCCCTCAGTATGCCCCAGGGGGCCGATAGGGTGGCCTCGGCGCGCCGTCCCGCTCCTCGGGGCGGCCGTGCCGGTGCGCCGCACGGTGCGGGTGCAGTCCGAGCGAAGGGTCGCAGGTGACGCCATGGGATCGTTGACGGGCAAGGTGGCAGTGGTGACCGGGGGCGGCTCGGGCATCGGCCTGTCGACCGCGAGGCGGCTGGCCGCGGCCGGCGTGTCGGTGGCCGTGGTGGACCTCGACGGCGAGTCCGCCGAGCGGGCGGCGTCGGCGCTGGGCGGACTCGCCCTCCAGGCCGACGTCGGCCGGTCCGACGAGTGGCCGGGCATCGTGGACGCGGTCACGGGTCGCTTCGGGGGCGTCGACCTCGCCCATCTGAACGCCGGCGTCACCACCGGCGAAACTGACATCACCGCCGTGACCGACGAGATCTACCGCCGGGCCACCGGTGTCAACGTGGATGGGGTGTTCTTCGGCGTGCGGACCCTCGTGCCGGCCATGGAGGCGCGGGGTGGCGGCTCCATCGTGGCCACTGCCTCGCTCGCCGGGCTGATCGGCTTCTCGCCGGACCCGATCTACTGTCTGACCAAGCACGCCGTGGTCGGCCTGGTGCGCTCGCTCGAGCCGCAGCTGGCCGCGAAGGGGATCACGGTCAACGCCGTCTGCCCGAGCATCGTCGACACGCCGTTGATTGCCGATATGCGTGAGGTGCTGGAGGCGAGCGGCTTCCCCCTCATCGACGTCGAGTCGGTGTCGGAGGCAGTTGTCGACCTCTTGTCGGGCGAAGGGAACGGTCAGGCGATGGTGATCCAGGCCGGGCGGGAGGCCATCCCGTTCCGGTTCGCCCGACCCCCCGGGCCCCGTGCCGGCGGGACGGTGGGGCAGATGCCTCCGAAGGAGTTCGCCGCCCACGACCAGGTCTGAGCGGGACCGGACCCGGGTCCCACCGCCCCGTTACCAGGGTCAGGTGGCCGTCCGGCGGGGCCGGCTCACTCAGGTGGCCAGCGACGGGGGGATCAGCGCCCATCCCCGCCTGCGGAGCTCGTCCACCAGCAGCTCCTCGGGCACCCGTTGGAGCTGGGCTGCCAGGGCCTCCGGCCGCGTGCCGGACGGGCGGGCAGCGGTCGGGGTGCGGGGTGCGGACCTGCGTGGTGCGATGGGCACCGTAGGGGCCGACGGTCCGTCCACGGGGCTCCCGCCCCCCGCCCCCTGCTCCTCGGCCTCCGCCTCGAGCCGGGC
>JADGOH010000132.1 GCA_017883025.1 Acidimicrobiales bacterium | reverse complement strand
GCTCTTCGCCAGCGGAGGTGAGCCGGGACCCGGCCGCGACAGGACAGCCGAGGAGTCGGTGTTCGGACGCCCTCCCGCCGGTCCCGTCCACACCGTGGCCGTCATCGGCGTCGGCTATGTGGGCCTCCCGACGGCGGCCACGCTCGCCCATCTGGGGCACAAGGTGACCTGTGGCGACGCCGACCCCCGCAAGGTCGAGATGCTGCAGCGGGGTGAGGTACCGATCGTCGAGGAGCACCTCGAGGATCTGGTCCGCGAGGGCCAGCGGGCGGGCAAACTGAGTTTCGTCCTCGGTGCCACGGCGGCGGTCGAGGGTGCCGAGTTCGTCTTCCTGTGCGTACCGACGCCCCAGGGCGACGACGGCTCGGCCGATCTCTCCTACGTCGAGGCGGTCGCCGCCGAGATCAGTCCCCACCTGGCGTCCGGCACGGTGATCGTCAACAAGTCCACCGTGCCAGTCGGCTCGACGCTCGTGGTCGAGCGGGTGCTCGGGCGCACCGACGTGCAGGTCGTCTCCAATCCCGAGTTCCTCCGCGAGGGTACGGCCGTCCCGGACAGCCTGCACCCCGAGCGGATCGTCGTCGGAGCCGACGACCAGGCCGCCGCCGCCCGGGTGGGCGAGCTGTTCGCCGGGACGCATGCGCCCCTGCTGATCACCGACGCGGCGACAGCCGAGACCATCAAGTACGCCTCCAACGCCTTCCTGGCCACCAAGCTCAGCTTCGTCAACGCCGTAGCCGGCTTGTGCGAGGCGGTCGGCGCCGACGTGCGCGACGTCATCCTGGGCCTCGGCTACGACAAGCGGATCGGGTTCGAGTACCTCAAGCCTGGTCCGGGGTGGGGTGGCAGCTGCCTCCCGAAAGACACGCGAGCGCTCGTGCACATCGCCGAGCAGGCGGGCTACGACTTCTCGTTCCTGAAGGGTGCCATCGCCACCAACGACGAGCAGTTCGAGCGGGTCGTGGCCAAGGTGCGGGCCGCCGCGTCGCCGACCGCGGTCGCGGGCGAGGGTGACTTCGCCGGCGCCGTCATCGCCATCTGGGGGCTCACGTTCAAGGCCGGGACCGATGACCTCCGCAATTCGCCCGCCGTCGAGGTCGCGCTGCGTCTCGTCGCAGGCGGTGCGGAGGTGCGGGCTTTCGACCCGACCGTGACCGTGCCCGAGGGCGATGTCGCCCTGCCGGTACCGGGGATCGTCGTCCCCGCCGACGCCGGCGGCTCGCTGCTGGCGTACCCCGACGCCTATGCGGCGTGCCAGGGTGCGTCCGTGGTGGTCGTGCTGACCGAGTGGGACGAGTTCCGGTGGCTCGACTTCGCCAAGGTCCGCGACGCGCTTGCCGCGCCCGTGCTGGTCGACGCCCGGAACCTCCTCGACCCGGCGCAGGTCCGCCGACTCGGGTTCTCCTACGTAGGTATCGGCCGACGGTGAGCGGGGCCTCGGGCGCACGCGTCGTCGTCCTGGGTGGCTCGGGGTTCCTCGGCTCGCACCTCTGCGACCAGCTCCTGGCCCGTGGCGACGCCGTGGTGTGCATCGACGACTTCTCGACCGGCCGGCGGGCCAACGTGGCCCATCTCGACGGCCGGCCGGACTTCGAGCTGGTGGAGGCCGACATCACCACGGGGATCCCCGTCGAGGGTGACGTGTCCGGCGTGTTCAACCTGGCCAGCCCGGCCTCGCCGCCCGACTACCTGGCCCTGCCGCTCGAGACCCTGGCCGTCGGCAGCGAGGGCACCCGTCGCGGCCTCGAGCTGGCTGAGCGGCACGGCGCCCGGTTCCTGATGGCCTCGACCAGCGAGGTCTACGGGGACCCGGAGGTCCATCCGCAGTCGGAGTCCTACTGGGGCCGGGTCAACCCGATCGGCCCACGCAGCGTCTACGACGAGGCGAAGCGCTTTTCCGAGGCGCTCACCATGGCCCACCGCCGGGCCCGTGGAGCCGACGTGGTGATCGCACGCATCTTCAACACCTACGGGCCCCGCCTCCGCCCCGATGACGGCCGGGTCGTCTCCAACTTCCTCCTCCAGGCCATGCGGGGCGAGCCCCTGACCGTCTACGGCGACGGCAGCCAGACGCGGAGCCTCTGTTACGTCGAGGACGAGGTGCGCGGACTGCTCGCCCTGTTCGACTCTGATCTCACCGGCCCGGTCAACATCGGCAATCCGGACGAGTACACGGTCCTCCAATTGGCCCGCACGATCATCGACCTACTCGGCTCGTCGTCGACGGTCGAGCAGCGGCCGCTCCCCACTGACGACCCCACCCGCCGCCGCCCCGACATCACCGTGGCCCGGGCCGAGCTCGGGTGGGAGCCCACAACCAGCCTGGACGAAGGGTTGTGGCGCACAGCGGCTTCGCTGGCCGAGGACGTCGGCCTGACGATCGGCGGGGCGACCCCGTGAGTGCGGTCGTCCATCGTGTCGTGCCGGTCGTATGCCCCCGGGTGCCAGACCACGTCGGGCGATGGTAGAGAATGGACGCACCCCGACACCCGGGGGCGAACGAGGAGCGCCGGAGCATGCCTGAGGCCGAAGGGATCGATGCGAGCAGGACCGACCGTGACGAAGTGTCCGGCATGGTCCAGCGCACCTACTCACTGCTGTCGGTGATCGTGCCGGTCTACAACGAACGGGTCACCGTGGCCGAGGTGATCCGCCGGATCCGTGCCGTCGACGTGCCTGTCGACGTCGAGGTGATCGTGGTGGACGACGGTTCGTCGGACGGCACGGACAAGGTGCTCACGGCGCTGGCCGACTCCACCGTGCGGGTCCTGACCCATCCGGTCAACAAGGGCAAGGGCGCGGCCATCCGGACCGGTATGGGCTCGGCCCGGGGCGACCTCCTCCTCATCCAGGACGCCGACCTCGAGTATGACCCCGAGGACTGGCCCCGACTGCTCGAGCCGATCCTGCGGGGCAAGGCCCGTGTCGTCTACGGCAGCCGCTTCACCGGTGAGCGCATGAACATGCTCCCCCTCCACTGGATCGGAAACCGGTTCCTGTCGCTCGTGACCAACCTGCTGTACTCGTCGACGATGTCGGACATGGAGACCTGTTACAAGCTCTTCGACCGTCAGGTGCTCGAGGGATTGACCATCGAGTCCGACAGGTTCGAATTCGAGCCCGAGATCACGGCGAAAGTCCTGCGCCGCGGCATCCGGATCTACGAAGTGCCGATCTCGTATGCCGGCCGTGAGCTGAGCGAAGGCAAGAAGATCACCTGGCGGGACGGCTTCGGCGCGCTGCGCGCCTTGATCAAGTACCGGTTCACGCGGATCGAGCCGTGACGGCCGGCGCCGTCGGCGCCGGGGACCGGCGTGACGGCGTGCCGGCCGCGTCCCGGGTCGCCGGCGTCGTCGTCAACTATGAGTCGGGCCCGGCGCTGGCCCGTTGCGTCGCCGACCTCCGGGCGGCCGAGCTCGGCGAGCTGGTCGTGGTCGACAACGGGTCTACCGACGGCTCGCTGGCGGCGGCCGAGGCTGCAGTGCCTGGCGTCGAGGTGGTCGTGCCCGGCCGGAACCTGGGCTACGGCGCCGCCGTCAACCGGGGGGTGGCGGCCACCTCGGCCCGTTTCGTCCTGGTGTGCAACCCGGACCTCGAGGTGCCGCCGGAGGCGGTCGGTGCCCTGGTCGACGCCCTGGAGGCCGACCCGGGGTGCGCACTCGTCGGCCCGCTGATCCGCACGCCCGAAGGCGGCCGCTATCCGTCGGCGCGCCGGTTCCCGTCGATGGTCGACGCCGCCGGGCACGCCCTCCTCGGGCTGTTCGCCCCGGACAACCGGTTCACCCGCAGCTATCAGCGCTCCGAGCTCGACGACGGCTCCGTGGAGGTGCGGCACGCCGACTGGGTCTCGGGCGCGTGCTTCCTGGTCCGCCGAACGGACTTCGAGGCCGTGGGCGGGTTCGACGAGTCCTACTTCATGTACGCCGAGGACGTCGACCTGTGTTGGCGCCTCGGGCGGGTGGGCCGGACGGTGACCTACGCCCCGACCGCGGAGGTCACCCACCTCCAGGGCCGGTCGACGGATCGGCACCCCTACCGGATGATCCTCGAGCACCATCGGTCCCTGTTGCGGTTCGCCTCCCGGTCGTCCTCCGGATGGCGCACGGTGTTGCTTCCGCTCGTGGCCGTCGGGGTGGCCGTGCGGGCGGGGCTGGCCTGTCTGGCGAGGGCCACCGGGTCGTGACCGTCAGTGGGTTGCCCGCTGCCGGAGGCGGCGACCGGACGTTGTAGGGTATCGGTCGATCATGGCCAACAACTCGACGGGCAAGTGGGTGCAGCGCGCCGCCACCACTGGTGGCGGGCGGACCTATCGCGGACAGATGCCCGTGAACTACTACGCCGCACTGGCGGTGATCATCATCGTGGGCCTGGCCCTGGTGGGCGTGAGCCGGTACCAGCTCACCCATAAGTCGTCCTCGTCGGCCGGACCGCCCACCACCACGCAGACCTGGTATGCCGGGCTGGCCGTCGACGTGTGCGGCACGATCGAGCCCAATCTGCCGGCCAGTGCCAACAAGACGAAGACCGGGCTCGTGGCCAACGGCAACGGCGTCGTCACGATCGCGCCGAAGAACAGTTCGGAGTCGGGAGCGAACGCCACGCTGGGCAGATTCGTCACGAACTACAAGGGCCTGCAGCTGACCAACTCGACGCTTCAGTACCCGGGAAAGCCCGCCTACTCCAACGGCAACATCTGTCCCAAGGGGTCGCCGGACGCGGGCAAGCCGGGTGTGGTGATCGTCTACAGCTGGCCGAACTTCACCTCAAAGCACGGCGCCGAAACCCCCGGTGACCCGCAGAAGCTCCTGTTCCAGAACGGCCAGCTGATCACCATGGCCTTCGTCCCGGCCAACACCACGCTGCCGAAGCCGCCCGCCGCGGTCATCACCAACCTGATCACCGCCGACCAGGCCGGCCCGACGACGCCGACAACGACGCCGACGATCACGCCGACGACCAACCCGACGTCCACGTCGACCACCGGGCCCACCGGCACCACGGCGACGACGGCGAAGGGTGCCACGACGACGACGAAGCCGGGCGGAACGACCGGGTGAGGGCCGTCGTCCTGGTGGGCGGCGAGGGAACCCGTCTCCGGCCCCTGACGCTGACCGCCCCGAAGCAGATGCTCCCGATCGTGGAGCAGGCCATGGTCGAGCGGGTGCTCGGCCACCTCGCCTCCCACGGGATCGACGACGCTGTCCTGTCGCTCGGCTACCGGCCGGACGCCTTCAGCGACGCCTATCCCGACGGTGTGATCGCCGGGGTCCGCTCCACGTACGCCGTCGAGCCCAGCCCGCTGGACACCGCCGGCGCCATCCGGTTCGCGGCCGCGTTCGGAGGGATCGACGAGATGTTCGTGGTGTTGAACGGTGACGTGCTCACGGACTTCGACATCAGCGGCCTGGTGGAGTTCCACCGGGACCGGCGAGCGGAGGGCACCATCGGGCTGACACCGGTCGAGGACCCGAGCAGCTTCGGCGTCGTCCCCACCGACCCCGACGGCAAGGTGACCGCCTTCATCGAGAAGCCCCCACGCGACGAGGCTCCGACCAACTTCATCAACGCCGGCATCTACGTGCTCGAGCCGTCGGTGCTGGGCCGGATCGCCCCTGACGTCCGGGTGTCGATCGAGCGTGAGACGTTCCCGGCGATGGTGGCCGACGGCACGTTGTACGCACGTGGCTCGGACGCCTACTGGCTCGATACCGGGACGCCCGATGCCTACCTGCGTGCCCACCGTGACCTGCTGAGCGGCCGCCGGGGCGGCGTGCCGGCCCCGGACGCCGTGGCCGACCCCGAGCTGGGTTCCGGCGTGTGGACCATCGGTGACGTCGACGCGTCCCCGGGTTCGGTGAGCCGCTCGCTCCTCGGGCGTGGCGCCTCGGTGGCCCCGGGCGCCACCGTGTCTGACTCGGTCGTCGGTGCCGGCGCCGTGGTCGAGGACGGGGCGTCCGTCGTCGACTCGGTGCTGCTGCCGGGAGCGCGGGTGGCGGCCCGGGCATCCGTCGACCATTCGATCGTCGGGCCCGGCGCCATCGTCGGACAGCGGTGCGTCGTGAGCGGCATGTCCGTGATCGGCGCCGATGCCGTCATCGCCTCGGGCAGCGCGCTCGACGGCGAGCGGTTTCCCACGGGGAGCTGATCGTGCGCGCACTCGTCACCGGCGGCGCCGGCTTCATCGGGTCGACCCTCGTGGACCGCCTGTTGGCCGAGGGCCACTCGGTCGACGTCATCGACGACCTGTCGAAGGGGTCCCTGACCAACCTGGCCGCCGCCCGGGCCTCGAGTGACAACGACCTGTCGTTCCACCGGCTGGACATCCGGTCGCCCGAGGTTGTCGAGCTCATCGCCCGCCGAGCCCCCGATGTCGTGTTCCACCTCGCCGCTCAGGCCGACGTGCGGGTGTCGGTGGCCGACCCGGTGTTCGACGCCGACGTGAACCTTCTCGGCACGCTGCGGATCCTCGAGGGAGCCCGTGCGGCGGAGGCCCAGCGGGTCGTGTTCGCCGCCAGCGGCGGCACCCTGTACGGCGAGCCAGACGCGTCGGAACTGCCGCTCAAGGAGTCACTGCCCCAGCACCCGCTGTCGCCCTACGGCGTGTCGAAGAAGGCCGCCCTCGACTACCTGCTCGCCTATCGGGAGCTGCACTCTCTGGAGTATTCCGCCCTGGCGTTGGCCAACGTGTACGGGCCCCGTCAGGACCCCCACGGCGAGGCCGGCGTAGTGGCGATCTTCGCCGAGCGCCTGCTGCGCGGCCAGCCGCTCACGATCTTCGGCGACGGCGAGCAGACACGGGACTTCGTCTACGTCGACGACGTGGTCGACGGGTTCGTCCGGGCCGCCACGAAGGGCGGGGGGCTGGTGTGCAATATCGGCACCGGCCAGGAGACCTCGGTCAACACCCTGTTCCGGGAGATGGCGACCCAGGCCGGCGTCGAGGTGGAACCTGAGTTCAAGCCGTTACGCGCCGGCGAACTGGCCCGGAACTGCCTCGACCCGACCCGGGCCGGGATCCAGCTGGGCTGGACGCCGTGGACCGAGCTCGGCACCGGCACGGCTGCGACGATCGACTTCGTCCGGAATCGGCTGTCGGAGGCCGGCGAACTCTAGGTCGTCCTTTGCCGTGCGGTCACCCCCGGGGCACGGGCTCCGGTGGTGCGGGGTCTTCCGGTGGTGCGACCGGCTCCGCTGGCCGGTCGCACCCGAGGTCGGGCTCCTGGCCGAAGGGCGCCAGGGGCGTGAAGGACCACCGCGG
>JADGOH010000030.1 GCA_017883025.1 Acidimicrobiales bacterium | reverse complement strand
TGGGTGATCACCCTGGTGGTCGGCGTCTGCCTGACCGGCGCCTTCTTCGTCATGCCGACCCAGCTGAGTCAAGACTCCGTCTACCTGTTCATGGGTCTCGCCTCGTTTGCCCTCATCCTGGTGGGCATCCGGATCAACCGGCCGCCCGACCGGCTGGCGTGGTACCTGGTGGCCGCCGCCGGACTGTGCTTCGCCCTCGGTGACCTGGCCGGCACCTACTACACCGACATCGTCGGGACGGACACGCCGGTGCCGTCCGTGGCCGACCTGTTCTACCTGCTCGGTTACCCGTTCCTCTTCGTGGGCGTGACCCGACTGTGCCGCAACCCGAACGGCGGATCGCGCCGGGAGGACTACGCCGACGCGGCCATCATCGCCCTCGGCAGCCTCACCCTGGCCTGGCACTTCCTGCTCAACTCCTACGTGCACCAGGAGGGAGTCTCGACCCTCGGCCGCCTGGTGGCGCTCGCCTACCCGATCATGGACGTCGCCCTGGTCTTCGTCCTCTTCAAGTCCGTGATCTTCGGCTCCGTCCGCCGCACGTTCCACTTCTGGCTCATGGCCGCCCTGGGGACCATGTTCGCCGCCGACTTCAGCTTCGACCTCCTGGTGCTCCACAACGCCTACTCCACGGGCCAGTTCTGCGACGCCTTCTTCCTGCTCCAGTACGTCCTCGTGGCCGTGGCCGCGCTGCACCCCTCGGTCGGGGCGCTCGAGGACATCGACAGCGGGCACGTGGGCCGCATCCACCACGGGGTGCCCGACGGCCTCGGCGTCGACTGGCAGCGCACCCGCACGGGTCGGCGTCTGCCGCTCGTGGCCCTGGCCGCCTTCATCCCCCCGCTGCTGCTGGTGGTGACGGGCGTGTCGGGCTCGTCGGTGAACGTCACGGCCGTGGCGATCCTGTGCGTCGCCGTGTTCGCCGTGATCTCCATGCGGATGCTGTGGATGCTCTCCCGGATCGGCGACCAGGCCGCCGACCTCGAGCACCACGCCCGGGAGCTCGAGGCGTCCCACGTCGAGCGCGACACCCTCGAGGCCGAGCTCCGCCACCTCGCCTACCACGACGAGCTCACGGGTCTCGCCAACCGCACGCTCCTCCAGGAACGGGTGGCGATGGCCCTCGCCGGGCTCCCGGGATCGGGACGGGCCGTCGGCCTGTGCTTCGGCGACCTCGACGGCTTCAAGGCGGTGAACGACTCACTCGGGCACCATGTCGGCGACAGTGTGCTCACCCGGGTGGCGGCCGTCATCTCGGAGAACGTCCGGCCCGGGGACACGGTGGCCCGGATGGGGGGCGACGAGTTCGCCATCCTGATGCCCGACGTCGGCGAGGAGTCGGCGGCGGTCGAGATCGCCCGGCGCATCGTGGCCGCACTCGACGGGAGCCTCGGCCACCAGGGCCGCCAGTCCGGGATCTCGATGAGCATGGGCCTCGCCATCACCCACTCGGGCACCAACCCCGATGAGCTCATCGGCGAAGCCGACGCCGCCATGTACGAGGCGAAGTCCCGTGGCCGAAACCGGATCGAGGTCTTCGACCCGTCCATGCGGGCCCGGCTGACCGAGCGGATCGAGATCACCAACGGGTTCCGGGGTGCGTTGGAGCGCGGCGAGTTCCACCTCCGGTACCAGCCGGTGCTCGCCCTCGACTCGGGACGCGTCTGCGGGTTCGAGGCGCTCGCCCGGTGGGACCACCCCGTGCTCGGCGCCGTCTCCCCGACAGCCTTCATCCCCTTGGCCGAGGAGACCGGGTTCATCGTGCCGCTCGGGCGGTGGGCCATCCTCGAGGCGACCCGGCAGCTCGCGGCCTGGTCGGGGATCACCGAGCGGCCGCTGCGGATGGCGGTCAACCTGTCCCGCCGGCAGCTGACCTCGCCGCAACTGGCCGACGACGTCCGCCTCGCCATCCGGACGGCCGGGATCGCCCCGTCGCAACTGGCGCTCGAGATCACCGAGAACGTACTCATGGACGACCCGGAGCGGGCCACCGTCGCGCTGGCCGAACTCCGGCGCATGGGCATCGCCATCGCCGTCGACGACTTCGGGACCGGGTACTCCTCGCTCAGCTACCTCCAGCGGTTCCCGGTCGACGTGCTGAAGATCGACCGGGCATTCATCGAGCCGCTCAACCGCTCCGAGCCGGCCAGCACCGCCCTGGTCAGCACCATCATCGGCCTCGCCCGCACCATGGGCCTCGACGTGGTGGCCGAGGGAATCGAGCGGCCCGACCAGCTCGAACGGCTTATCGAACTGGGCTGTTCGAAGGGCCAGGGATTCCTCATGTCGCGGCCGCTGGACGCCGAGGACGCGGCCGCCTTCCTGACGGCGCGGCACGACGATCTCGCCACCCTGCACCACTGACCGCAACCGCTGCCGGCACCCCTCTGCGACCGACGGTTGCAACCCCGGTTGCGTGACACGGCGTCACCAGGGGTCGCCGAGTAGCCTGCCCGGCATGTCCCCGCGCTTCGTCCGTCTCACCCTCGTCGGCATCCTCGTGGCCACCGGACTTAGCGTCGGAGCGGTCGCGACCGGCGCGGGCGCGTCGGCACCCCGGCAGACCACCATCGCCCTGCAGGGCGCGGCCTACACGCCGAAGGCCCCGAAGGGGGCGACCGACGACTACCACTGCACGTTGGTCAACCCCCACGTCTCGAAGAGTTCGTTCATCGTGTCGGCACAGTTCGTCCCGAACAGCATCGAGGTCCACCACGCGATCCTCTTCCTGATCCCGCCGAGCCTGGCGGCGACGGCGCGGGCCGACGACAGGAACGGCAAGGGCTGGACGTGCTTCGGCGAGTCGGCCCTCCCCCACTCCGTCCCCAGCCTGACCGGAGGCGGCGCCCACCCGAGCGGCGCCCGACTCCAGCACGAGATCTCCAACACCCCGTGGCTGACGGCGTGGGCTCCGGGACACGGCGCCGAGGTCATGCCCACGGGCACCGGTGCGCAGCTCCCGGCCGGGAGCCTCGTGGTCATGCAGATCCACTACAACCTGCTCCGCGGGGACAAGCCGGTCCGGTCCAAGCTGGTGCTCCACACCGTCCCGGCGTCGACGCCCCTGCAGCCGTTGACCCTCAGCTTCGTGGTGGCGCCCCCGGACGTCCCGTGCCCCACGGGGGTGACCGGGCCCCTGTGCAGCCGCACCGCCCAGCTGGCCAGCGTGAAGCAGCGGTTCGGGGCGTCCCAGGCCATGTTCGACAACATCCTCGAGCTGCTGTGCGGCCGCAACCCGATCAGCCCGCCCGAGGGCACCTCGACCAGCTGCACACTGCCGACCGGCGGGAACGACACCATCCTGCAGGTCACCGCGCACATGCACCTCACCGGCCGGGCCATGCAGGTCGTGCTCAACCCCGGCACGCCCGCGGCCCAGACCCTGCTGAACGTCACCAACTACAACTTCGACTACCAGAAGACGTACACCCTTCCCCACCCGGTGGTGACCCACCCGGGCGACACCGTGGGGATCACCTGCACCTACGACCCCACCCTGGCCCAGGAGCTGCCGCAGTTGCGCAAGCTCCCCCCGCACTACACCGTGTGGGCCGACGGGTCATCGGACGAGATGTGCCTGGCGATCCTCGGCACGGTGCACGGCACGTACAAGGCCTGATCGCGAAACACACACTCCGCCCGGTGCCGCAGTCGCCGGCCCGACCGCCCCGCCCGGTGCCTCAGTCGCCGGCCCAACAACCGAGGATGACGTCGGCCACCGTCACGGCCACCGCGGACGCGCTCGTCGGCGGGATCCCGAACTGGGCCGGCAGACCAGCGTTGTCGACGAGCAGCACCTTCCAGTCCTTGCGGACCACCACCGAGCCGTCGGTCGTCTGGAAGGCCTCCTCGCCCAGCGTCCCGAGGGCACGGACCCTGCCCATCGAAGCCGCCAGCCCGTCGAAGTAGGCGGTGGTCTCGGACCGGCTCGAGAGCTCCTGGACCGAGACGGCGAACGACCCCGTCGGCGTGTCGTTCGGGTAGGCGTATATGCACGAGTAGCGATGGCCGACCCAGGTCGGCGTGGAGACCGTCGCCGTCTGACCCAGGGCGTTCGCCATCTCCTTCTGGGCCTCGTGGGCGCACACCTGGACCGAGATCGGGGACGGCACGCGACCGGCCGGCTGCGGCGCCCGGGTGGTAGAGGTTGTGGACGCGGTCGACCCGCCGGAACACCCGGCGGCGGCCAGTCCGGCGACGAGGAGGACACCGAGGGACCGTGCGCGCACCGGGCCGACAGTACCAGCGGCCCCCGCCGGTCCAGCGTCGCCGGAAGGCCCGACCGCCGGCCGTCAGGCCGTGGGGCGCTCGAGGATTCCGACCAGCTCCACGTGCTCCGTCATCGGGAACAGGTCGAAGGCGCGCAGCGACCCGAGGCGCCACCCGGCGGTCAGCAGTTGTCTGAGGTCCCGGGCGAACGGTGCGGGCTCGCACGAGACGTAGGCGATGCGGCGGGGCGCCGGGTCGAGGCCGCACAGCGCCTCCACGACCTCCCGGCCGGCACCGGCACGAGCCGGGTCGAGCACCACGAGGTCGGGGCGTCCCAGGCGCCGGGCGACCAGTCCGGGCCGCACGTCGCCCCGGACCACCTCGACCTGGCCCAGCCCCTCGGTGTTGCGGGTCAGGTCGGCCACGGCCGGCCCGCTGCGCTCGACTGCGGTGACCACGCCGGTGGGGCCGACGGCCCGGGCCAGGGCCACCGTGAACAGACCGGCCCCTGCGTACAGGTCGGCCACCCGTTCGCCCGGCCGGGGGCCGAGCCCGTCGAGGACCGCTCGCGTCAGCACCTCCGCTGCCCTCGGGTGCACCTGCCAGAAGACGCCGGCGTGGACGGTGAACCGGTGACCGTGGACCTCGAACACGACGTGGTCGGGGCCGCGCAGGGTCCGCCCCTTCCACACCAGCCCGACGTCGAGGTCGGGCAGCCCGTCGAGCCGCTGCTTGCCCGTTTCGACGAGGACCACCGGGGAACCGCCGTCCGGCGAGGCGAGGACCTCGAGCTGTCGTGCGCCGGTCCACCGGACCGAGCCGACGTCGGCACCGTTGACACCGTCGGTGGCGATCGGGCAGTCCCGCACCGGCTCCAGATCGTGGCTCCGGTGCCGCCGGAGGCCGACCGTGCCGTCGCGGTCGACCCCGAAGGCGACCCGTGTGCGCCACCCGAGTCCGCCGGGGGCGCCACCCACGTCCTCCACCTCGACCCGCAGGTCGACCCGGCCCACCCGGGCCAGCTGCTCGGC
>JADGOH010000131.1 GCA_017883025.1 Acidimicrobiales bacterium | reverse complement strand
TGCCGGTCTGCATCACCTTCTCGAGGACGGGGACCATGTCGTGGACGGCGCTGATCTTCTGGTTGACGAAGATGATCAGCGGGTCGTCGAGGACGGCCTCTTGACGCTCGGCGTCGGTCACGAAGTATGGGGACAGGTAGCCCTTGTCGAACTGCATGCCCTCGGTGAACTCGAGGTCGATGCCAAACGTGTTGGACTCTTCGACAGTAACGGTCCCGTCCTTGCCCACGCGGTCGATGGCATCGGCCAGGACCTCGCCGATGGCGGCGTCGGCGGCGGAGATGGAGGCCACCTGGGCGATCTCCGTCTTCGAGTCGATCTCCTTGGCCTGCTTCTTGATCGACGCCACGGCGGCGGCGACGGCCTTGTCGATGCCCTTGCGGAGGCCGAGCGGGTTGGCGCCGGCAGCTACGTTGCGCAGCCCCTGGCGGATGAGGGCCTGGGCCAGCACGGTGGCGGTGGTGGTGCCGTCGCCGGCGACGTCGTTCGTCTTGGTGGCGACCTCCTTCACGAGCTGCGCGCCCATGTTCTCGAAGGGGTCCTCGAGCTCCACCTCACGGGCGATGGACACGCCGTCGTTCGTGATGGTGGGGGCCCCGAACTTCTTCTCGATCACGACGTTGCGGCCCTTCGGCCCCAGCGTCACCTTGACCACGTCGGCCAGCTTGTTGACGCCGGCCTCGAGGCCGCGCCGGGCGGACTCGTCGAACTTGAGGATCTTGGCCATTACTTGGTCACCTTGGCGAGGATGTCGCGGCTCGAGAGGATGAGCAGGTCCTTGCCGTCGGCGCTGATCTCGGTGCCGCCGTACTTCGAGTAGACGACGGTGTCGCCGACCTTGATGTCGAGCGGGATCAGCTCGCCGGTGGTCTCGGAGCGACGGCCGGGGCCGACGGCGAGGACCTCGCCCTGCTGGGGCTTCTCCTTGGCGGTGTCGGGGATGACCAGACCGGAGGCGGTGGTCTCCTCGGACTCGCCGGGCTGGACGACGATGCGGTCGTCGAGGGGGTGCAGACTCATGGTTCGGGCCTCCTGTGGCACGTTTAGCAGTCGAAGGATGCGAGTGCCAATGGTAACCGGCCCTGCCCCGGTTGGCAACCGCGGGCCGAGAGTGCCAACGCGGGCCGTCGCTCGTCAGGCCACCGCCCGTCCGGGTGGGGACGACGGGGCCGGGGACGCTCGGGGACGGGGTCAGACGGTGGAGACGAGCCGCAGGTTGGCGTCGGCCGCGAGGTCGAGCCGGCTCCGGTCCCCGTGGTGCAGCCGCCAGTGCCCGGCGGCCGCCACCATGGCGGCGTTGTCGGTGCAGAGTGCCCGACTGGGCAGGAACGCCCCGATGCCGTCGTCGGCGCAGACCTGCTCCACACGCGCCCGCAGCAACGAATTGGCCGCCACCCCGCCGGCGAGGCACAGCGCCCGGGCGCCCACGTCGGCCGCCGCGGCCCGGGCCCGGGTGACCAGCACGTCCACCACCGCTTCCTGGAACGAGGCGGCCACGTCGGCGGTCGAGGCGTCCGGCTCCTTGCGCACCCGGTTCACGACCGACGTCTTCAGGCCGCTGAACGAGAAGTCGTAGCCGTCGCCCGGCATCGACCGCGGGAACGCGTAGGCCGTCGGGTCCCCCTGGGCGGAGATCCTGTCGATGGCCGGCCCGCCCGGGTAGCCGAGGCCGATGAACCGGGCCACCTTGTCGAACGCCTCGCCGGCGGCGTCGTCGATGGTGCCGCCCATCAGCCGGTACTCACCGGGCGCGGTGACCTCGATCAGCATCGTGTGCCCGCCCGACACCAGCAGCACGACCAGCGGCCAGCCCAGATCGGGCTGCTCGAGCAGCGAGGCGAAGAGGTGGGCCTCCAGGTGGTTGACCCCGACCAGAGGGACGCCCCAGACCATCGACAGCGCCTTGGCCTCGGCCACGCCGACCAGCAGCGACCCGATGAGGCCAGGTCCGTGGGTCACCGCGATGCCGTCGATGCCCCGGCCGGTGTGGTCGGAGCCGGCCTGCTCGAGGGCGTCGGCCAGCACCGGGGTCAGCAGCTCCACGTGGGCCCGCCCGGCCAGCTCCGGCACCACCCCGCCGTAGCGGGCGTGGAGGTCGATCTGGCTGCTGACGACCGAGGAGACGATCGTGGTGCCGTCCTCGACGACGGCGGCGGCCGTCTCGTCGCACGACGTCTCGATGCCGAGGACGCGTCTGATCGGGCGATCCCCTGCTGCCGCGGCGGCGGTCGTGGTGGAGGCAGCGCCGGTCACGGGGACGACCCTACCGACCTCAGGCCCGACGCTCGACGGTGACCCCGGGAGTCAGCGACGCCTCGACGGCCGACAGCCGCTCGGCGTACTCGCCGGTGTCGATGTCCCGCACCCACATGATCAGGGCGTCCCCGCCGTTCGGGTAGTAGTTCGGCCGCACGCCGACCGGCGCCATGCCGAACCGCCGGTACATGGCGATGGCCGGCTCGTTGCCCACCAGGACCTCGAGCGTCAGGTGGGCCGAGCCGCGGGCGAGCGCGGTGCGCACCAGGTCGCACAGCAGCACGGTCCCGAGACGCCTGCCCTGCCACGTCGGGTCCACGCCGATGTTGTTCACGTGGGCCTCGTCGTCGACCGACATCTGCCCGGCGTAGCCGACGAGCCGGTCGCCGACCCACGCGGCCCGGTACGCCCGCGACGTGCGCTGGGCGAGCTCCTCCTCGAACAGGCGCTTCGACCACGGCTCGTCGAAGATGGCGTCCTCGATGCGCATGACGGCCTTCAGGTCACGGCTGCGCATCGGGGCGACGACCACGTGCAGCGGGCCGTCGGGACCCGGCGTGTCGGGCGGGACGGTCACGTGCCGTCGGCGGGGGGTGGCGTCCGCTGCGGGGCCCGCTCCTCCCAGTTGATGCGGGCGTCGGCGTGGCGTCGGTAGTCGGGCACCACGTCGCCGGCTGCAGTGGGCTCGGTCCCCGCACCGATCCGTCTCGCAGCCAGGCGGGCGAGAGTCGCCGGCGACGGGGCCGCCACCTCGCCGGCCAGCCCGGTATCGACACCGGGACGCGGGGCGAGCAGGTCGAGGTAGCGGACGGCGCCGTTGCCGACGACCAGGACGGGTCCGTCGGCGACCAGGCCGTCGAGCCAGGTGGCCAGCTCGTCGGGCGAGAGCGCCTCGGACCGGTCGTGGCGCACGGCGGCCGGGACGGCCTGGTCGCCGCCGGGACCGGACGGGCCGCCGAACTCGTAGGCGGCGGCGAAGACCTCACGGCGCCGGGCGTCCACGACCGCCACCACCCGCGCCGCCCGTTCCGGGCCACCCACCTCGAGGGCGCCGGCGGCCAGGATGTCGAGGCTGGTCACGCCGACGATCCCGAGGCCGAGCGACTGCCCGAGCGCCTTTGCCGTGGCCACACCGACCCGCAGTCCGGTGAACAGCCCGGGCCCGACGTCGACAGCGAGCGCGTCGACGTCGGCGAGCGTGCACCCGGACAGGGCGCAGACCTCCTCGATGGCAGGCGCCAGCAGCTCGCCGTGGGCCCGGCCACCCACATGGGTGCGCTCGGCGAGGGCGCCGTCGGAGCGGAGGAGGGCTGCGCCCACCAGGTCGGTGGCGGTCTCGAGTGCCAGGAGGGTCACGAACCCGCTCGCCCCGACGTCGTCCACGGGGCCAGCACGACCTCCAGCTCGGCCCACCGGCCCACCCACGCCGTGCCCTCGGCCGAGACGGCCACAGTGCGGCGGTCGTCGTCGTCCGGGTCGGCCTTGAGGCGCACGCGCAGGGCCCCGGCACCCAGGACCGGCTCAGCCGCCTCGCCCCACTCGACCAGCGCCACGCCGGCGTCCTCGACCAGCTGGCCGAGCCCGAGGTCGGCCACCTCGGCCAGGTGCTCCAGCCGGTACACGTCGGCGTGCAGCAGGACCCGGATCCCGCCGGGACCGGCCGCCACCTCGTACTGGCGCACCAGCGTGAAGGTGGGACTGGTCACCGGCTCGTCGATCCCGAGCGCCCGGCCGAACCCCTGGGCGAAGGTCGTCTTGCCCGCCCCGAGGTCACCGGACAGCAGCAGGACGTCACCGGGGACGCACCGGGTGGCCACGGCGGCGGCCAGCGCTTGGGTGGACTCGGCCGAGTCCGAGGCCAGTTCGAGGGTGGCGGTCACGGGGCGAGGCCGATCAGCTGCTTGGCCCGCACGAAGTCGGCCCGCATCTGGGCCAGCACCACGCCGCCGCCCCGCAGGGCGGCCGCCGGGTGGAAGGTGGGCACGTACTGGACGCCCCCGACCGGGTAGGCGGCGCCCCGCATCGCGGTGATCCCCTGGTCGGTGTCGAGCAGCAGCTTGGTGGCGAAGTTGCCCAGGGTGACCACCACCGTCGGGGCGATGAGCTCGACCTGCTCGGCGAGGTAGGGCCGGCAGGCGGCGATCTCGTCGGGCCGGGGGTCCCGGTTGTCGGGCGGCCGGCACTTCACCACGTTGGCGATGTAGACGGCGCTGCGGTCGATCCCGAGCTCCTCGTCCAGGAGCCGGTCGAGCAGCCGGCCGGACCGGCCGACGAACGGCTCGCCCCGGAGGTCCTCGTCGCGACCGGGCGCCTCGCCCACGAACATCAGGTCGGCGTCGGGGTCGCCCACGCCGAAGACGACCTGGGTGCGGGTGGCCGCCAGCGGACAGCGGGTGCACCCGGCGGCCAGGTCGGCCAACGCGGCGAGTCGGGGTCCGGGGGCCACCGGCGCATGGTACTGCCCGGCCCTGCGGCCCGGACCGCCCGCCGCGTCACCCCAGGGCGTCCAGGACCCGGGCCACCAGCTCGGGCAGGTCGCCCGCGAGCAGCCCCGCCCGGTGGCCCAGCGCCCCCGCCAGGCCGTGCACGTGGGCGCCGAGGGCGGCGGCCTCGAGTGGCGCAACCCCGCGGGCCAGGAAGGCGCCGATGACGCCGGACAGGACGTCGCCGGTACCGGCCGAGGCCAGCGCCGGTGTCCCGGTGCACGCCAGCAGGGCCTGTCCCGACGGGTCGGCGACCGCCGTCGTCGGGCCCTTGAGCAGGGTCACCGCGCCGGTGGCCGTGGCCAGCCGCCGTGCGGCTGCCACCCGGTCCGGTCCGGGGGCCACCCCGAGCAGTCGTTCGTACTCCCCATCGTGCGGCGTCAGGACCACCGGGGCCCCCACCTCGACCGACCGGGCGTCGATCCGGCCCAGCGCGTGGAGCCCGTCGGCGTCGACCACCGTCGGCACCGTCACGCCGGCGAGCAGATGCCGCACCTCGTCCCCCGTGCCCGCGGCCCGCCCGAGCCCGGGGCCGACCACCACGGCCCGACACCGGTCGGCGGCGGCCAGTGCGGGCCCGGCCCATCCGGTCGCCGGCAGATCCACGCCCACGGCCTCGGTGGCCGGCACCTGCGCCGGGTCGCCGCCGGGCACCCCGAGGCGGACCATGCCGGCCCCGGACCGGTAGGCGGCCCGGGCGCACAGACCGGCGGCCCCGGTCATGCCCGGGGATCCGGCCACCACGGCGACGGCCGCCGACCACTTGTTGCCCGAGCGGTCACGGTGCGGCAGCCCCGCGGCGACGTCCGCATCCTCCACCAGCCCGATCCGGTGGTCACCCACCGGCAGGCCGATGTCGACCACCTCGACGTCGCCGGCCAGCCGGGCACCGTCGCCCTGCAGCAAGCCGGGCTTCGGGGCGACGAAGGTCACGGTGCGCACGGCGGGCAGCACACGGCCCGGGGCCCAGCCCGTGTCGCCCGCCACGCCCGACGGGATGTCGACCGCCAGGACGGGGATGCCCGGGGCGACGTCGGGCGCGTCGTAGGCGCCGCGGAACCCCGTACCGAAGGCGGCGTCGACCACCAGGTCGACGTGGGTTCCGTCGAACCCGACCGCGTCGGTCCCGTCGGGAGCGACGACCCGCACCCGGGCACCCCGACGGGCGAGCAGGCGGGCGGCCACGCGACCGTCGGCACCGTTGTTGCCCTTGCCGCAGATCAGCACCACCCGGCGCCCGTAGGCGCCGCCCATCAGATCGAGCGCGGCCAGCGCCACCGCCGTGCCGGCCCGCTCGACCAGCACGTCGAGGGGCGTGGTGACGAGCGCGGCGGCGTCGACGGCCCGCATGTCCGCCGTGGTCAGGACCGGACGCACGCCTAGACCGCCGCCGCCGGGGCGACGTGCCGGTCGCCCCCGTCGGCCACCACCACGGCCAGCGCAACCGTGTCGGTATGGGTGAGGGACAGGTGCCACCGCGCCGCGCCGCGTGCCACCGCCAGGTCGGCCGCCCCGTCATGCAGTAGGACGGTTGGGGCCTCCAGGCCGTCCCTGGCCACCTCCACGTCCGTCAGTCGGAACGACCACAGCCCGACCCCGAGTGCCTTCATGACCGCCTCCTTGGCCGCGAACCGGGTGGCCAAGCGCGGCAACGGGTCGGGCGCCAGGGCGGCGTAGGCGAGCTCGCCGTCCGTGAACAGGCGCCGGGCCAGGCGGGGCCGGCGGTCGAGCACGGTGCGGAACCGGTCGAGGTCGACGGCGTCGATGCCGATCCCCACAACGCCCTGGCCCGCCCCGGGCCCACCAGGCGCGACGGGCATCCGGGCCGCCAGGTCCCGCGCCGCCTCGGTGGCCGGGTCGGCGGCGGGGCGGGCGGTCACTCGACGGTGACCGTCTTCGCCAGGTTGCGGGGGCGGTCGACGTCGAGGCCGTGCAGGCGGGCCAGTGAGTAGGCGAACAGCTGCATGGGCACCACGTCGATGATCGGCGAGAAGAGGTGCTCGGTGGACGGGACCCACAGCACGGCGTCGGCGTGGCGGGCCGTCTCGTCGTCGCCGTCGTTGGCCACGAGCACGACCGAGGCGCCACGGCTCTTCACCTCGGCGATGTTGGCGATCATCTTCTCCCACACCGGGGTGCGGGTGGCCACCCCGACGACCACCGTGCCCGGCTCGACCAGGGCGATGGGGCCGTGCTTCAGCTCGCCCGCCGGGAATCCCTCGGCCCGCAGGTAGGAGATCTCCTTCAGCTTCAGCGCGCCTTCGAGCGCGACCGGATACCCGACGTGTCGCCCGAGGAAGATGAAGCTCGGCGAGTCCTTGAACTGCTCGGCCACTGCCTGCACGTCGGCGGCGCGGCCGACGGCGGTGGCCACCTTGTCGGGCAGCGACCCCATGGCGGCCAGCAGGCCCCGGGCATCGGCGGGCGACAGCGTCCCGCGGGCCTGGGCCAGATAGAGGGCGAGGATCTCGAGGGCGGCGATCTGAGCCACGTGGGTCTTGGTGGAGGCCACGCCGATCTCGGGCCCGGCCCGGGTGTAGAGGACGGCGTCGGCGTCACGGGCCATCGACGAGTCGACCACGTTGGAGATGACCAGCACCCGGGCCCCCAGCGCCTTGCCCTCACGGATGGCCTGGAAGGTGTCGACGGTCTCGCCCGACTGGCTCACCCCGATGATCAGGGTGTGCTCGTCGACCACCGGGTTCCGGTACCGGAACTCGCTGGCGATGTCGATCTCGACCGGCAGCCGGGCCCACTGCTCGATGGCGTACTTGGCCATGAGGCCGGCGTGATAGCTGCTGCCGCATGCCACGACGAAGACCTTGGTGATCGAGCGGAACTCCTCGTTGGTGAGCCGCACCTCGTCGAGCACCAGCGTGCCGTCAGGCAGGAGCCGGTCGAGCAGGGTGTCGGCGACGGCCTTCGGCTGCTCGTACATCTCCTTGGACATGTAATCGTCGAAACCGTCCTTGCGGGCGGCATCGAGGTCCCAGTCGACGTGCAGTGGGACGGGCTCGACCGGCGCGCCGTCGAGGTCGGTCACCGAGATCGTCCCGGGCCGCAGCTCGGCCACCCGGTCGTCGTCGAGGATGAAGAAGTCATGGGTGAGCCCCAGGATGGCCGGGATGTCCGAGGCCAGGAAGGCGGCACCTTCGGCCACGCCCATGATCAACGGCGAGACCCGCCGGGCCCCGACGATCACGTCGGGGTCGTCGGCGTGGACGACGGCCAGGGCGAACGCACCTCGCACCCGCCCCAGCGCGGCCCGCACGGCACCGGTCAGGCCCTCGACCGGGTGCGCCGCCAGGTGGGACTCGATGAGGTGCGCCAGGACCTCGGTGTCGGTCTCCGACTCGAGGTGGTGTCCGGCGGCGATGAGCTCGTCGGACAGCTCGACGTGGTTCTCGATGATGCCGTTGTGGACCAGTGCGAGCCGTCCCGTGCAGTCGGCGTGGGGGTGGGCGTTGCCCTCGCTGGGCCGGCCGTGGGTGGCCCAGCGGGTGTGGCCGATGCCCGCCGAGGGGCGTCGCGGCGCGTCCTCGGTGCGCTTGACCAGGTCGTCGAGGGACCGGGTGCCGTTGGCGGCCCGGACCCGCCACATCCGGTCGTCGGCCGACGGGCCCACCATGGCCAGCCCGGCCGAGTCGTAGCCCCGGTACTCCAGGCGGGCGAGTCCCTCGACCAGGACGTCCAGAACCTGCCGGTCAGCTTCCTGGGGCCCGGACCCCGTGGTGATGCCGATGATGCCGCACATGGACGCCCACGCTACCCGTCCCACCCGCGTCCGGAACGCCCCCCGGGGGGTCGACGGTGGCCGTGGGGCGCTCGGTGGATCGAATCCCAGGCGACGGCACGGTCGGACACCGACGGGGGAACGGCTGAGCGGACCCTGCCCCGGCCCGGGCAGCGGGGCCCCGGCTCAGACGCCGGGGTCGAGCTCGAGCGCCAAGGCGTCGGCGGCGGCCAGCGCCTCCGCCTCGCGGGTGGCGGCCGCGACCAGCAGCTCGTGCCCGATCAGGGCATGGAGGCGAGCAGCCGTCGCCTCGGCGACCCCCGGCTCGGTGCACTCCACCATGACCCGCACGACCGGTTCGGTCCCGCTCGGGCGGACGAGTACCCGACCGGTGTCCCCCATGGCCGCCTGCTCCTGCCCGATCGCCATGCCGATGGCGTCGACGTGCGCGAAGAGCGAGGTGTCCACGCCCTTGACGTTCACCAGGGTCTGGGGCACGGGCTGGATCAGCCCCTCGAGCAGCTCGACCAGCGACGATCCGGTCCTCGCCAGGAGGTCGGCCAGGACCAGCCCGGTGAGCAGCCCGTCGCCGGTGGTGGCCAGGCGGCGGAAGATGATGTGGCCGGACTGCTCGCCACCGAGCGAGAAGCCCTCCTGGTCGATCGCAGCCAGCACGTGGCGGTCGCCGACGTCGGTCTCCTTCACGTGGATCCCACGTCCGTCCATCGCCCGGCGGAAGCCGAGGTTGGTCATCACCGTCACGACGACCGTGTTGCCGGCCAGCTGGCCGCGGTCGGCCAGGTCCCGGGCGAACAGCGCCAGCAGCGCGTCCCCGTCCACCAGCGAGCCGGTCTCGTCCACCGCCAGGAGCCGGTCGGCGTCGCCGTCGAGGGCGAGCCCGAGCTGGGCGCCGTGCTCCACGACGGCGCTCGACAGCAGTTCGGTGGCGGTGGAGCCGCACCCGGCGTTGATGTTGGTCCCGTCGGGGTCGCACCCGATGGCGACCACGTCGGCGCCCGCCCCTTCGAACAGACCGGCGGCCAGGGCCGAGGCGCTGCCGTTGGCACTGTCGACCACGATACGCAGGCCGTCCAGCCTGCGGCCGTCCAGCGTTCCGAGCAGGTACTCCACATAGCCGTCGCCGAGGTCGGGCTCGGACCGGACGGTGCCCACCCCGTGGCCCTCGAGCGGACGGGGCCCCTTCAACGACGGGTCGAGGACCCGGTGCAGCTCCTCCTCGATGGCCAGCTCGACCGCGGGGCTCAGCTTGGTGCCGCCGGCGCCGAACAGCTTGATGCCGTTGTCCTGGAACGGGTTGTGCGACGCCGAGATGACCACGGCCGGAAGGTCGCGCTTCGTCGACAGCCAGGCGAGGGCCGGGGTGGGCAGGATGCCCACGTCGACGACGTCGGCACCCTCGCTGGCCAGGCCCGCCGACAGGGCGGACTGCAGCATGGGGCCCGACCGGCGGGTGTCCCGGCCGATCAGGAAGGCGGTGGCGGTGATAGTCCGCGCCACGGCGCGGCCGAGAGCCAGGACCAGCTCGGGGGTGAGCTCGGTGTTGGCACTGCCCCGTACCCCGTCGGTGCCGAACCAGGTTCGGGTCACCGGGCCTACCGCTTCGAGTACTGGGGCGCCTTGCGGGCCTTCTTCAGGCCGTACTTCTTGGACTCCTTCTCCCGTGCGTCACGGGTGAGGAATCCGGCCTTCTTGAGGGCGCCGCGCAGGTCGGGGTCGAGCTCGCACAGCGCCCGGGCGATGCCGAGGCGGAAGGCGCCGGCCTGGCCGGACACCCCGCCGCCGTCGATGGTGACGTCGATGTCCCACGACTCCGTCGTCTCGGTGAGGCGGAGGGGCTCGGTGACGATCATCCGGTGGGTGGCCGAGGTGAAGTACTCCTCGAAGGTGTGCCCGTTGCAGGTGATGGCGCCCTGGCCGGGGCGGAAGCGGACCCGTGCGACCGCCTGCTTGCGGCGTCCGGTGGTCTGGCAGATGGGGGCAGTCACTGGTGGTTCCTTCGCTCGGTGCGGGATCGCGTGGGGGTGATCGGTCCGGCGCGTCGACTACGCGCCGCTGCGGGCGGACGCCGTGCGGCGCGCCCCGGGGATCTCCATGGGGACTGGGGACTGGGCGGCGTGGGGGTGCTCCTCGCCGCGGTAGACCTTCAGCTTGGTGGCCATCTGGCGGCCGAGCCGGTTCTTCGGGAGCATGCCTCGGATGGCATCGCGCACGACGTCGTCGGCCCGGTCGATCAGCAGGTCGGCGTAGGTGGTGGCCGTCAGGCCGCCCGGGTAGCCGGAGTGGCGGTAGGACATCTTGGCGTCGGCCTTGCCCGAGGTCAGGACGATCTTGTCGGCGTTGACCACGATGACGTGGTCGCCCGTGTCGACGTGGGGGGCGAACGTCGGCTTGTGCTTGCCACGCAGGATGGCGGCCACCTCGGTGGCCAGGCGGCCGAGCACCAGGCCGTCGGCGTCGACGATGTGCCAGGCGCGTGTGATGTCAGCGGGCTTCGGGGTGTACGTGCGCAACGGGATTCCTTGGTCGATGGTGCTGGGTGTCCGGGCACCTGCGGGTGCGGGGCCTCGGGGGTGGGCGACCGGCGGGACTGCGCCCCGAGCCGGCCGGGGCCCGACCCGGCGACCTCCCACACTAGGTCGGATGGGGGTCGGTGGGCAAGCCGCCGTCAGTACCGGACCGCCATCAGGGTCAGTCCCCGGGGGGGCGCCGGCTGGCCCGCTCGGGACCGGTCGGCGGAACGCAGGATGACGAGCATGTCCGAGGGCCGTTTGCGGCCCCGGCCCACGTCGACCAGTGTCCCGACCAGGGAGCGGACCATCTGGTGGCAGAACGCATTCGCCTCGATTTCGAAGGCGAGGAGGTCGCCGACGACGGGCGCCAGCGACGGGCCGGTGGAGGCGTCGCCGGCGGCCAGGTCGGAGGTGCCGGCCGTCCGGGCACCGGTGGGTCGCCCGTCGAGCCTCGTCCACCTGGCGTCCCGGACCCGGCGCGGGATCGGGTCCTCGGCCGAGGTGCCCGGCACCCTGCGGCAGAAGGCCCGGAAGTCGTGCTCGCCCAGCAGGGCGTCGGCGGCGGCGGACATGGCCCGCACGTCGAGCGGTTCGGCCACGTGCCAGGCCAGCCCGGCCAGGAGGGGGTCGGCGACCGGCGCGTTGACCACCAGGTAGCGGTAGCGGCGGGCCGTGGCGGAGTGGCGGGCGTCGAAACCCGCCGGGGCGGGTTCGGCGGAGCGCACCACGATGGACGGACCGGTCTGGCTGTTGCATGACTTGACCAGGGCGGCCGGGTCGAGGGCGGCGGACCGGTCGGCGGGCACGTCGAAGTGGACGACCTGGTCGAGGGCGTGCACGCCGGCGTCGGTCCGACCGGCGCAGGTCAGGGTCACGGGGGTGCGGGCGGTCCGGGAGAGTGCGGCGGCCAGCGTGCCGGCCACGGTGGTGAGACCCTCCTGGACGGCGAAGCCGTGGAAGCCCGAGCCGTCGTAGGCGACCTTGAGGCGCCACCGGACGGTGTCCTCCCGATGGTCGTCGGGCACGACAGTGTCACTCCCCCCGGGATCGGGGGGCGTGCTCACACCAGTTCGATGCGGGCCATCGGGGCGTTGTCGCCTTGACGGTTGCCCAGCTTGAGGATGCGCGTGTAGCCGCCCGGCCGCTCCGCGTAGCGGGGGCCGATCTCGTCGAACAGCTTGTGGGCCATGTCCTTGTCCCGGATGAAGGCCACGACGTTCCGCTGGCGGGCGACGCCGCCCTTGGCCGCGGCCGTGATGACCTTCTCGGCCACCGGACGCAGGGCCTTGGCCTTGGCCTCGGTGGTGACGAGGTACTCCGCGGCGATCAGCGAGGCGACCAGATTGCCCATCATCGCCTTCTGGTGTGCGGAGCTGCCGCCGAACCGGCGGCCCTTCTTGGGAGTGCCGAGCATGGGGGGACCTCAGTCCTTCACGCGCAGGGACAGGCCCCGCTCGTCGAGCTTCTGGAGCACCTCGTCGAGCGACTTCTGCCCGAAGTTGGTGATGTTGAGGAGATCGTCGAGGGTCCGGTCCACCAGCTCGCCGATCGTGTTGATCTGTGCCCGCTTGAGGCAGTTGCGGGGACGCTCGGTGAGATCGAGGTCCTCGATGCGCAGGTCGAGGTCGGGCGAACCGGTGGTCACGGTGCCGTACTCGCCGAGCTCGAGGCCCATCGGCTCCTCCTCGAGGTCCGCCACCAGGCTGACCAGGGTGCGGAGCGTGTCGCCGGCCGAGGCGAGGGCCTCGCGGGGGGTCAGGGAACCGTCGGTCTCGATCTCGATGACCAGGCGGTCGAAGTCGGTGGACTGCTCGACTCGGACGGGCTCCACGGTGAAGGCCACCCGGCGAACGGGCGAGAAGATGGCGTCGACGGGGATGACCCCGATCGCGCCGGTGCCCTTGTTCTTGTCGGCCGACAGGTAGCCGCGGCCCCGCTCGACGGTCAGGTCCACGGCGATGTGGCCCTTCGAGTTGAGGGAGGCGATGTGCTGGTCGGGGCTCAGGACCTCGACGTCGGCCGTCAGCTGCAGGTCACCCGCGGTGGCCGCACCGGCACCGCGCTTGTCGAGGCGGATGGTCACCGGCTCGTCGCTGTGGACCTTGAACAGCAGGTCCTTCAGGTTGAGGATGATGTCGGTGACGTCCTCCTTCACGCCCGGCAGGGTCGTGAACTCGTGGAGGGCCTCGTCGAACCGGACCTGGGTGATGGCGGCACCCGGGATCGACGACAGCAGCGTGCGCCGGAGCGAGTTGCCGAGCGTGTGCCCGAATCCGGGGTCGAGCGGACCGACCGCGAACTTCTGGCGGTTGTCCTCTTCTTCACCGATTGCTTCGACGGTGGGGCGCTGGATGATGAGCATGCGTGTATGGCTCCTCGGCAGGTGGGGCGCAGGTTCGGGTGCGGTTCGGGTTCGGTCGGTGGTGCGGTGGGACGGCCGGCGTGCGCCGGCACGTGCTACTTGGAGTAGAGCTCGACGATCAGCTGCTCCTGCACGGGCTCGTCGATGTGCTCGCGCAACGGGAGCGAGAACACCTTGACCTCGAAGCGGTCCCCCACCGTCTCGAGCCACGGGGGCAGCGAGCGGTCGAGCGTGTCCATGTTGCGCTGCACGTGGAAGATCTCGCGCGACGACGTCTTGAGGGTGACGGTGTCGCCCTGACGCAGCCGGTAGCTCGGGATGGTGACCCGCTTGCCCTTCACCTGGACGTGGCCGTGGCGCACGAACTGGCGG
>JADGOH010000130.1 GCA_017883025.1 Acidimicrobiales bacterium | reverse complement strand
TGGAGCCACTGCTGTGCTTCCCCGCGTCACCGCCCACCGCGGTGACCGCCGTCCTCGAGCGGGCCGGCTACCCGTGGCGCGGCATCGACCGGTCCGAGTCCGTCGAGTCCGAGGAGCCCGAGGACGGATGGTCGGGTGCGGTCATCTGCAGCGGGTCGGACCCGACCGCGGCGTTCGCCCTGTGCCGCCACCTGCGGGCCCGCGAGGTCCCCCTCGCCCCGGTGCTGGTCGTGGTGCCCACCGATCAGCTGGGCGAGCTCGAGCTGCGCGAGGACCTCTTCGACGACCTGTGCCTCGATCCGGTCAATCCCGACGAGCTGGCCGCCCGACTGGCCCACCTGTTCTGGCGCACCGGACGGGGGCTGCGGCCCGACCTCCTCGAGCACGGGCCGTTGGTGCTCAATCTCGAGACCTACCAGGCCGCGGTGTCCGGCCGCGTGCTCGACCTGACCTACATGGAGTACGAGCTGCTCCGGTTCCTGGCCGCCCGGCCCGGCAAGGTGTTCACCCGGGAGACCCTGCTCAGCCGGGTCTGGGGCTACGAGTACTACGGGGGCGCCCGGACGGTCGACGTCCACGTCCGGCGGCTCCGGGCCAAGCTCGGCGAGGAGCACGCCCACCTCATCCAGACCGTCCGGTCGGTGGGCTACCGCTTCGGCCAGACCAGCTGGACCCCCTGACCGGTCGCACCGGCGGTCGAGCGGCCGGTGCCCGGCTTCGGCCACTCAGGACGGGTCGCGCCGTGCCCAGACCTCGATCTCGACGGCGGCCCCCATGGGGAGCGCCGAGACCGCCACCATGGAACGGGCCGGCCGGTGGTTGCCGAATGCGGCCACGTAGGCCTCGTTGACCACGGGGAAGTCGGCGGCGTCGGTGGCGAACACCGTGGTCTTCACCACGTCGGTCAGGTGGGCACCGTGGCCGGCCAGTAGCGCGGCGGCGTTGGCCACCGCCTGGGTCAGCTGCGGTCCCGGCCCCCCGTCCACCAGGGCCGGGGCCCCGTCGTCGGCCCCGGGGGCCAGGCCGAGCTGACCGGAGCAGACCAGCCACGAGCCGGCACGGACGATCGGGGAGTAGGGACCGACGGGCGTGCTCATGCGGGCTCCTCGCGTGGGGGTCGTGGGGTCACGTACGGGTGGGATGGTGCTCCGGCGCCAGCCTACGCGGGCACCCTGGGTGGATGCCTCAGCGCCGTCCGGCACCGGACCGGTCGGTGGGCCACGAGGGGGCGAGCCCGTCGGCCAGCCACCGGGCGGCGGCCACCGCAGCGAAGACGGCGTCGGACCCGTTGACCGGTGTCGATCCTTCCCCGTCCCCGCACCGCACCGTCACAGCCGGCATCGCCCGTGCCTGGAGGATGCCGAAGGACCGCACGGTCAGGTCCTGGACCTGGCCGTCGGGGTCCACGGCGATCCCTTCGGAGCCCACCCAGCCGAGCGCCTGGTGGGCAGCCCCGATGGCGTACGAACGCAGCACCACCGCGTCGAGCACCGGGCCGGCCGCCACCTCGATGTCGAGTGCGCCGTCCGGCCCGCAGCACACCACGGCCCGACCGCCACCGGGGCCGACCACCTCGACCGGAATGCCGACCACCGGTACGCGGTCGCCGGACCGGCCCTCGGGGGCGAGTCGGACGGCGGCGGCCAGAACCGCGGCCTCGGCCCACACCGCGGCGCGCAGGTCGAACGAGACCGGCGGGCCGTCCACCGGCACCTGCTCGAGCGTGAGGCCGGGGGCCACTGCGCCGACCGACCGGACCACGGCGGCCCAACGGTCGTCGTCGACCGGACCCCCGGAGATGCCGACCCGCAGCACACCGGTGCCGTCGGCGGCGATCCCCGCGCCCACCGGCGGTCGTTTCGGACTCCGGCGCACGACATCCTCACGTGACCACAGCACCCGGACGGGTCGGTCGAGTTCGTCGGCCAGGCGACGGGCGTCGTCCACCACGGGCGAGTGCCGTTTGCCCCCGAAGGCCCCGCCGTTCCGGTAGGGGGAGGCGGGTTCACCACCCGGGATGCACCACGACGCGTCGGGCTCCACATAGGCGGGCTCGACCCAGGTGGTGGCCAGGGTGAGGGCCCAGTCGCCGGCGGGGAGCGCCACCGGGTGGCCCAGGGGCACGGTGGTGCTGCGGCCCTGGACCTTGCCGGCGGCAGTGCGTGCCGCTGCAACGGTGTCGGCGACCGCGTAGTCGCCGTCGCCGTCCGGGACGGCGACCAGGGCGGCGGCGGGAGCGTCGTCGTCGGCGAACCCCGCGTCGCCCAGGACGACGTCCGGTCCCACCCGCTGGGGCACTCCGCCCTCGAGCGCGGCACGGGCGGCGGCGGCGTCGAGATCGCGTGCACCCGGCCGGGGGGCCGCGGTGGCGTCCAGGACGGCATGGGCGGCCTCACGGATGGTCTGCCATCCGGTGCACCGGCACAGGTGGGCCAGCAGCGACTGGTCGAGCCGGTCATCGGAGACCGGCCCCTCCAGCGCGGCCAGACGCATCACGATGCCCGGGGTGCAGAACCCGCACTGGCTGCCGCCACTCGACACCAGGGCGCCGGCCCAGGCGGAGCGGTCGGGCCCGGGCAGGCCCTCCAGGGTGGTGACGTCCCGTCCGTCCAACCGCCTGACCGGGGTAACGCAGGCCACCCGGGGGGAGCCGTCGACCCAGACGGTGCAGCAGCCGCACTGCCCCTGGGGGCTGCAGCCGTCCTTCAGCGAGTGCAGCGAGAGCTGTTCTCGCAGGACGTCGAGCAGGGTCGCGCCGTCGTCGGCGACCTCGACGTCGGCGCCGTTGACGCGGAGCCGGATCAGGGGATCAGTGGATCAGCTGAACGAGGAGCCACAGCCGCAGGTGCGGGAGGCGTTCGGATTCGTCACGTGGAATCCTGCGCCCTGCAGCCCGTCGCTGTAGTCGAGGGTCGAGCCCTTCAGCAGATCGGCGCTGGTCTGGTCCACGACCACCTTGACGGTGCCGAACTCGCGGACCACATCGTCCTCGGCCACGTCGGCGTCGAAGAACATCTCGTAGCTGAACCCGGAGCACCCGCCGGGGCGCAC
>JADGOH010000129.1 GCA_017883025.1 Acidimicrobiales bacterium | reverse complement strand
TCTACTTCCCGGTGGTGTTCATCTCCGGCGTCTTCTACCCGCTCGCCCAGGGCTCGGTCCTCGGCCGGATTGCCGACTGGTTCCCCATCTTCCACATGATCCGGGCCCTGGTGTCGGCGTTCGAGGGAGGACCGGGGTCGGGCCTCCAGGTCGGCGACCTGGTGGTGATGCTGGCGTGGGCCGTCGGCGCGTTGTTCGTCACCGCCCGGCGCTTCCGCTGGGAGCCCCGCCGGCCGAAGTGACCGGCGGGGGCGGTCCGCCAGCCGTCCTGGACCCCGTCCGGGCGCCGGTACCCTGACCGGGTGAGTCTCCGCTCGCTCCCCGCACTGCTCCGCAACGAGCCCGCCATGACGAAGGTCGTGGGGGCGCGTGGCGCCACCCTGGCCGTCTCCACGCCGGCGCAGGCCTTCGTCCTGGCCGGCATGGTCCGGCTCGGCTCGAAGCGCCCCGTGCTGGTGGTCACGCCGACCGGGGCCGCCGCCGCCCAGCTGGCCCACGACCTCGAGGCGTTCGCCCAGGGTGCGGCCTCGGGCGCGGACGGGGCCGGCGGCCGGCCTCCCGTGGTCGAGCTGTTCCCGGCGTGGGAGACCCTCCCCTTCGAGCGGGTCAGCCCCGAGACCCACACGATGGGCCGGCGCCTGCGGCTGCTGTGGGCCCTCGGGGGCGGGAGCGGCGTCCCGGTGCCCGACATCGTGGTGGCACCGGTCAAGGCCGTCCTCCAGCGCCTCGGGCCGTGGCGGACCGCGTCCCGGCCCGTCGTGGTGGCGCAGGGTGACCGGGTGGTCGTGGACGACCTGGTCGCCGAGCTCGTCGGCCTCGGCTACCGGCGCGAGACGCTGGTCGAGCACCGCGGCGAGCTCGCCGTCCGCGGCGGCATCGTCGACGTGTTCCCCTCGACCGCCGACGAGCCGGTGCGCATCGACCTGTGGGGCGACGAGGTCGACCGGCTGACCCGGTTCGACGTGGCCGACCAGCGCTCCACCGACGACCTCGACACCGTCGAGTTGTTCGGGTGCCGCGAGCTGGTTCCCGACGAGGCGATGCGCACCCGGGCGGCGGGGCTGGTGGCCACGGCGCCGTGGGGCCGCCACCAGTGGGACCGCATCGCCCACGGCGAGCAGTTCGACGGCATGGAGTCGTGGCTGCCGTGGCTGGTCGACGGCGAGGAGCTCCTCCCCGACCTGCTCGACGGTGACGCCCAGGTCGTCCTGGTCGAGCCCCGCAGGGTCCGGGACCGGGCGTCGGAGCTGCTGGACGAGGAGTCGGCCCTGGCCGACGCGCTGGCCGACACCTGGGGGCTCGAGGCCGGGGGCGACGCCCCGCGGCTGCACGCCCCCTTCGACCGCCTCCTCACCGGAACCGACGCGCCCGTCGTCTCCCTGGTGCCCTCGGCCGAGGGTCCCGACGTCCCCCAGGTCGAGAGCCGGGGCTGGGAGCCCATCCTGGGCGACGGCACCCGCATGGCCGGACAGGTCCGCGCCCTCACCGAGTCGGGCTACGCGGTAGTGCTGTGCACGACGTCGACCGGCGGTGCCGACCGGCTGTCGGGCCTGCTGGCCGAGGAGGGCCTGCTGGTGCCCGTGGCCGCACCCGCCGACGACCTCGGGGTGCCCGGTGCCCGGATCGTGGCGGCCGCGGTCGACCGGGGGTTCGTCCTCCCCGGGTGCAAGGTCGCCGTCCTGACCGAGTCCGACGTGACCGGGCGGATGCGGCCCCACCGCCAGGCCCGCACGCGGGCCCGCCCGGTCGACGGCTTCTTCGACGACCTGGCCCCGGGCAACTACGTGGTCCACCGCCAGCACGGCGTGGCCCGGTACGGCGGCATGGTCACCCGCACGATGGGCGGCGCCACCCGCGACTACCTGCTGCTCGAGTACCGGGGCGGCGACCGCCTCTACCTGCCGACGGACCAGATCGAGCTCCTCACCCCGTACGCCGGGGGCGACTCGCCGACGGTCAGCCGGCTCGGCGGCTCCGAGTGGCAGAAGGCCCGGTCCAAGGCCCGGGCCGCCGTGCACGAGATCGCCGAGGAGCTCGTCGCCCTCTACCGTCGGCGCCTGGAGATCCCGGGGCACGCCTTCGGCCCGGACACCCCGTGGCAGGGCGAGCTCGAGTCCTCGTTCCCCTTCGTGGAGACCTCCGACCAGCTGCGGGCCATCGAGGAGGTCAAGGCCGACATGGAGCGGCCCCAGCCCATGGACCGCCTGGTCTGCGGCGACGTCGGCTTCGGCAAGACGGAGGTCGCCATCCGCGCCGTGTTCAAGGGCGTCCAGGACGGGTACCAGGCCGCCGTGCTGGTGCCCACCACGCTGCTGGCCAGCCAGCACGCCCAGACGTTCGCCGACCGGTTCGCGCCGTTCCCGGTGAAGGTGGCCCTGCTCAGCCGCTTCCTGACCAACGCCCAGGCGTCCGAGGTCCTGGCCGGCCTGGCCGACGGTTCGATCGATGTGGTGGTGGGCACCCACCGCCTACTCGGCCGGGACGTCACCTTCAAGAAGCTGGGCATCCTCGTCGTCGACGAGGAGCAGCGGTTCGGGGTCTCCCACAAGGAGTCGATCAAGGCCATGGCCGAGGGGGTCGACGTCCTGACCCTGACGGCCAGCCCGATCCCGCGCACCCTCGAGATGGCCCTGACCGGTATCCGGGACCTGTCGATGGTCAACACCCCGCCGGCCGCCCGCCGACCGATCCTCACCCACGTGGGCGAGTTCGAGGAGGCCGCCGCCTCCGAGGCAATCCGGCGCGAGCTCCTCCGCGAGGGCCAGGTGTTCTACGTCCACAACCGGGTCCAGGACATCGAGGCGACGGCCCAGCGGGTCCGGGCCATGGCCCCCGAGGCCCGGGTGGCGGTGGCCCACGGCCAGATGGACGAGGGCACGCTCGAGCAGGTCGTCCTCGACTTCTGGCAGGGCGCCTACGACGTGCTGGTGTGCACCACCATCGTCGAGTCGGGCATCGACATGCCGACGGTGAACACCCTGGTGGTCGACCGGGCCGACCTGCTCGGCCTCGGCCAGCTGCACCAGCTGCGGGGCCGGGTCGGCCGGGCGGGAATGCGGGCCTACGCCTACCTGTTCCACCCGGCCGACCGGGTGCTGTCGGAGACGGCCTACGAGCGCCTGCGCACCATCGGGGACCACACCGAGCTGGGCTCGGGGTTCAAGATCGCCCTGCGGGACCTCCAGATCCGGGGGGCGGGCAACCTGCTCGGGCGTGACCAGTCGGGCCACATCGCCGCCATCGGGTACGACCTGTACGTCCAGATGGTGTCCGAGGCCGTGTCGGAGCTGAAGGGCGAGGCCCGCCCGCAGCCCGTCGAGCTCTCGGTCGACCTGCCCGACGCCGCCCACGTCCCGCCCGACTACGTGGAGGCGGAGGACGTGCGGCTCGAGGCCTACCGGCGGCTGTCGGCGGTGCGGACGGTGGCCGAGGTGGCCGACGTGCGGGCCGAGTGGGAGGACCGGTTCGGGCCCCTGCCCGCCCCGGCGTCGGCCCTGCTCGACGTGGCCCTGCTCCGGGTGGAGTGCCTGCGGCTCGGCGTGGACGACCTCGCCGTGTCGGTGCCCCGGTTCACGGGCGAGGGGGCCGGCCCCCGTGGGGGACCCGGCGGGCGGGCCGTGGCCAAGCTCACGCCGATCACCCTGCCGGCCTCGGCCGAGGTCCGTCTGCGGCGCCTGGCCCCGGGTGGCGCCTACCAGCCCGAGGCGCAGCGCCTGTCGTTCCCGATCGCGCCCGACCCGTCGACCGGCGGGTACGCGGCGGCCCTGGTGGCCCTGCTGCGCGAGCTGGTCCCGGCCGACTGAGCCGGTGCCCGTGCACGGGCCCCTGCGTGGGCCGTGGCGGATGGATGCACCCGGGCCGGTGCCCGGGACCCGTCCGGCGCGGCCGATAGCATCGCCGCCGTGAAGCGCATCCCCGCAGGCCTGGTCGCAGTCGTCGCCGTCGTCGCACTGGGCGCCCTGGCGTCTGCGTGTGAGGTGACCCCGACGGCCGCCTCGGTCAACGGGGACACCATCTCGGTGGCCTCGCTCAACGACCAGATGCACGCACTCTCGGCGTCGGCGGCCGGAGCGTGCCTGCTCGAGCTGCGCAGCGGCCAGGCCGTCACCGTCGAGAACGGGGGCGCCACGTACCCGACCGGGTTTGCCGGCGCCGTGCTGAGCAGCGAGGTGGGCAACCTGGTCGCCGCCCAGTTCGCGGCGGCCCACGGTGTCCACCTGACGGGCGCCGACGTCGCCACCGCCCGGAACAACTACACGTCGGCACTCGACGGGCGGATCACGTCGCTCGTCCAGCAGGCCACGGCAGCCGGCTCCCTCTCGGCGTGCCAGAAGGCGGACGGGAGCGCCATCACCGGCCAACAGCTGCTGGCGTCGCTGCCGGCGTCGGTGCGGAATTCGGAGATCGCCAACCAGGCGGTCGACAACAGGCTCCTGGCCCGGGGTGCAGACCTGTCGAACGCCGCCGTGGTCAACTTCTACGCCGCCAACCGCCCGCTGTTCGTCATCGACTGCGTGAGCGACATCGCCACGGCCAGCCGGGCCGACGCCGAAGCGGTGATCGCCAAGCTCAAGGCCGGCCAGTCGTTCGCCGCAGTGGCCACGGCGTCGTCGGTGGACGCCCAGACGGCGGCCAACGGCGGCCAGCTCGGCTGCAACTTCACCGATTCCCGGGTGCTGTCGGCCCTCCAGGTCAGCTCGGTCACGGTCGGACAGCCCGTCACCCCGATCCAGACGTCGGGTGGCACGTGGGTCGTCTACGAGGTCACCAGCCAGACCGTGGTGCCGGTCGCCGAGGCGGCGTCGGTCATCCGCGACGACCTGCTCCACACCGCGGCGAACACGAAGCGGGTGACCACCGAGCTGCTCACCTACGCCCACCGCGCCACGATCGTGGTCAATCCCCAGTACGGCACCTGGACGGGTGTGCGCATCACCCCGCCGGCGTCCCCGCCGGCCCGGTACCTCGAGCCGTCCTACGTCCTGCCCGGCAGCACCGGCACCACCGGCACCACCGGCACCACCGGTACGGGTGCGTCGACGTCAACCGGCGGCTGAGGCGCCGGTGACCGGCGGGCCCCGCATCGACGTGGTCGGCCTGGGGCCGGCCGGCCCGGAGCTGTTGACCTCGGGCACGCTCGACCTGCTCCGCGGTGGCGGCCAGGTGTTCGTGCGGACGACCCGTCACCCCGCGGCGGCCGTCGTCCCCGACGCACGGTCCTTCGACCACCACTACGAGGCCGCGGACACCTTCGAGGACGTCTACCGGGCCATCGTCAACGACCTGGTGGCAGCTGCCGCCGACGGGCCCGTGGTGTACGCCGTCCCCGGGTCGCCGAACGTGGCCGAGCGGACGGTGGTGCTGCTCTCCGGCGACCCCCGGGTCGCGTCGGGCGGGGTGGCGGTCGAGGTGCATGCGTCGGTGTCCTTCCTCGACCTGGCCTTTGCACGGCTCGGCATCGACCCGGTGGCGACGGCGGTGCGGCTGGTGGACGCCGAGCAGTTCGCGGTGGACGCCGCCGGGGAGCGGGGCCCGCTGCTGGTCGCCCAGTGCTGGAGCCGCCAGGTCCTCTCCGATGTCAAGCTGTCGGTCGATGTGGCACCTGAGGAGCCCGTGGTCGTGCTCCACCACCTCGGGCTGCCTGACGAACGGGTGGAGGAGGTGGCCTGGGAGGACCTCGACCGCTCGTTGGAGCCCGACCACCTCACCTCGGTGTGGGTGCCGCGGCTGGCCGCGCCGGTGGCCGCCGAGCTGGTGGCGCTCGACGAACTGGTCCGCACATTGCGCGAGCGCTGCCCGTGGGACCGGCGCCAGACCCACGCGTCACTCGGCCGGCACCTGTTGGAGGAGTCCTACGAGGTGCTGGAGTCCATCGACGCCCTGGCCGCGATCGACGCCGCGCTCGCCGTCGGCGCCGACGGGCCCGACGTGGACCGGCGGGAGGCCGCCGCCGTGGCCGATCTCGAGGAGGAGCTCGGCGACCTGCTCTTCCAGGTCTACTTCCACGCCACGCTGGCCGCCGAGGCGGGCCGGTTCACCCTGGCCGATGTGGCCCGCGGTGTCCACGACAAGCTGGTTTCCCGACACCCGCACGTGTTCGGCGACGTCACGGCGGAGACGGCGGACGACGTGGCGGTCAATTGGGAGGCCCTCAAGAAGGCCGAGAAGGGCCGCTCGAGCGTGACGGAGGGCATCCCCGCCGCGCTGCCGTCGCTGGCGCTCGCCGCCAAGCTCCAGCGCAAGGCGGCCGCCATCGGCATGGTGCTGCCCGGACTGGCCGACCAGGCCGCCCGGGTGGCGGCGGCAGCGGCCGCCCTGGGGCGGGTCGACGACGGGCCGTCCGCCGTCGACGACGTGGCCGACGGGGAGGGCGGGGCACGGGCACGGGCCGTGGCCGTGGGGGACCTGCTGTTCGACGCCGTGGGTGTCGCCCGGGCGCTCGGGGTGGATCCGGAGACCGCCCTCCTGGCGCGGTCCGGGGCGTTCCGCGCCGAGGTCGAGGCCCGCGGCTGAACCGCCCCGCACCCCGGCGCGGCGATCACCCGCGTCCACGCGGACGCGCCGTGAATGCCCTGGTGGACAGGGCGCCGGGTGGTAGCGTTTCCGACACCGCGAGCAGGAGCGACCCCGCACAGTGAGCTTGATCGAACAGGTAATCGGCCGGGAGGTCCTCGACTCCCGTGGCAACCCCACCGTCGAGGTCGAGGTCGTCCTCGACTCCGGTGCGACCGGCCGGGCGATCGTCCCGTCGGGCGCCAGCACCGGCGCCTACGAGGCCGTCGAGTTGCGTGACGGGGGCGACCGCTATCGGGGTAAGGGCGTCCTGGCCGCCGTCGGTGCCGTGAACGGCGAGATCGCCGACTTCCTCGAGGGATTCGACGCCCTCGACCAACGCTCGGTGGACCTCGCCATGATCGACGCCGACGGGACCCCGAACAAGGGCCGGCTCGGAGCCAACGCCATCCTCGGCGTGTCGCTGGCCACGGCACGGGCCGCCGCCGACGAGCTCGACCTGCCGCTCTACCGGTACGTCGGAGGCGCCAACGCACACGTGTTGCCGGTGCCGATGATGAACGTCGTCAACGGCGGCGTGCACGCCGACAACTCCATCGACCTGCAGGAGTTCATGATCATGCCGGTCGGGGCCGCCTCGTTCTCCGAGGCGCTGCGCTGGGGCGTCGAGACCTACCACGCGCTGGCCGGCGTGCTGCACGACCGCGGCCTGTCCACCGCGGTAGGCGACGAGGGCGGCTTCGCCCCGAACCTCGACTCCAACGAGGATGCCGTGCGCATCCTGGTCGAGGCCATCGAGGCGGCCGGACGGGTTCCCGGTGAGGACATCGCCATCGCCATGGACCCGGCCACCAGCGAGCTCTACCGGGACGGCGCCTACGTGCTGGCCGGCGAGGGCCGGACCCTGTCGTCTGACGAGATGGTCGCCTACTGGGTCGACCTCGTGGGCCGCTACCCGATCGTCTCCCTCGAGGACGGCATGGCCGAGGACGACTGGGACGGGTGGGCGGCGCTGACGTCGGCCCTCGGGCCCCGGGTCCAGCTCGTGGGTGACGACCTGTTCGTCACCAACGAGGAGCGGCTCCGCCGCGGCATCGACGTCGGCACGGCCAATGCGGTGCTCGTGAAGGTGAACCAGATCGGCTCGCTGACCGAGACGCTCCAGACCATGGACCTCGCCACCCGGAGCTCCTATGCCTGCGTCATGTCGCACCGCTCGGGGGAGACCGAGGACACCACGATCGCCGACCTCGCCGTCGCCACCAACTGCGGCCAGATCAAGACGGGCGCGCCGGCCCGGTCGGACCGGGTCGCCAAGTACAACCAGTTGCTGCGCATCGAGGAGCAGCTCGGGGAGTCGGCCGCCTTCCGCGGTGGGGCGGCCCTGTCGTCCTGGGGTGGGGTCACGTGAGCGGACGGCTCCACGCCAAGGTGAAGCCGGCCCGCACGGCCACCCCGTCCCGCCGGCCCACCGGGCGGGCGACCACCACGAGCCGGACCCGTCGCTCGGCGTCCACCGCCACGAAGCGCACGGCACCGAAGCGCTCGGCCGCCTCGGCGACCCGTGCCGCCACCCGGTCGGCGACGGCCCGCCGCCCGACGGTGTCGGCCCGACCCACGACCTCGGCGAAGCCGTCGGCGCGCCAGGGCTCCCCGGGCGCCGCGTCCGCCGTGCGCACGCCGGCTGAGCGCGCCGCCATCGAGACCCGTCGGAACCGGGTGCGCGTCGCGGTGGCCGCCGGGGTGGCGCTCGTCATCCTGGCCACCAGCTTCCCCCTGACCGTCCTGTACGGCCAGCACCGGCAACTGTCGTCCGCTGCCGCGCAGCTGTCCCAGCTCAAGCACCAGAACGCCCTGCTCGCCGAGCAGCGCCAGCAGTTGGAATCCAACGCCGAGGTCAAGCGCCTGGCGCAGCAGAACTACCAGCTGGTCGCCCCGGGCCACTCCCTCTTTGTGATCCTCCCGCCGGCCGGGAGGTCGACGACCACGCCGGGCGCCCCGACAGTGGGGGACCCGGCGAGCCAGCCCCTGGTGTCGCCGGCGCAGGCGCCCAACATGTCGCCGGACCCGGGCCTGCCCAAGGTGCCGACCGCGCCCAAGGGGACGTCCTCGACGGGCACCTCGGCGCCGGCCGGTGCCGCCCACGCTCCCGCGGGCTTCTGGGATCGCATCACCGGCTCGCTCGAATTCTGGAAGTGAGCCGCGACGACGTCGCGACCGGAGCGCCCGGCCCGGGCGACGACGGCTCGGCGTCCGACGACGCGTCCGTGGTGGCCGAGCTGCTCGGGCGCACCCCGGCCGGTGCCTTCGAGGTGGTGGTGCGCGACGCCGACGGTCGGCCGGCCGTGATCGCCAACGCCCCGTTCCTCGACGACGGCACCCCGATGCCCACCCGCTACTGGCTGTGCGACCCGTTCCTGCGCGAGGTGGTCAGCCGGCTCGAGTCGACCGGTGGCGTGCGGGAGGCCGAGGCGGCCGTCCCGGCCGATCGCCTCGCCGCCGCCCACGCTGCCTATGCCGCCGAGCGGGATGCGCTCATCGACCCCGGCCGTGCCGGGCCCCGTCCGTCCGGCGGGGTCGGAGGCACCCGCGAGGGCGTCAAGTGCCTCCATGCCCATCTGGCCTGGTGGCTGACCGGCGCCGACGACCCGGTGGGGGAGTGGACGGCCCGCCGGATCGGGCTCCACCCGGCCTGACGGCGCCCGTCCGGGCCCGGCGGACGCCGTCCCGGCGTCCCCTCCCGACGTCGGATCGCGGGTAAATTCGCCTCGCACCCGGTCGTCCTCGGCGGCGAGGCGACACCGGACGACCACCCGTGGCCCGGCGGGGCGACCGCTCGAGAAAGGCTCCATGACCACCATCGACCTCACCGAGGCCCAACGAGTGGGGGACCTCGACGACGGTGGGACCGTCACCCGGGGCCCGCGTCACGCCTGGGCCTTCTCGACGGCGGTCGTCCTGGGCTACCTGGTGCTCGGACTGGCGGCCTTCTGGCCGGTGCTGCCGTGGACGTCGGACCGGCTGTTCGGGTCGGCCTCGGACTCGGTGCTGGCCATGTGGTTCCTCGCCTGGGTTCCCCACGCCCTCGCGCACGGGCTGAACCCGCTGTTTTCCGATGCGATCCTCGTCCCCCACGGGGTCGACCTCGCCCAGAACACCGAGGCGCCCTTCCTCGGCCTCCTGACCACGCCCCTCGCCCTGTTCCTCGGACCCATCGCCCGGGCCAACGTGATGATGATCCTGGCCATGCCGGCCTCGGCCACGGCGGCGTTCATCGTGCTGCGCAGATGGGGGGTCTGGCCGGTGGCCGCCGCCGTCGGCGGGCTCATCTACGGGTTCTCGCCCTACGCCGTGGGCCAGAGCCTCGGCCACCTGGTCCTGATGTTCCTGCCGATCCCCCCGTTCATCGCGCTGACGATGGCCTCGATCCTGCGGCGGCAGGGCGCACCGGTCCGCCTGGGGATCCAACTGGGTCTCCTGGTGGTCGCACAGTTCCTCACCGAGCCGGAAGTGATGACGAGTGTCGCCATCGTGACCGCCTGGGCGGTCGTCTGCGTCGCCGTGCGGTACCGGGCGCACGTCCGCGAGGCGGCCCGCGCCGTTTCCGAGTCGCTCGCGATCGCCGTCGGCGTGGCCGCCGTGCTCCTGGCGTACCCGATCTGGATGATGTTCGCCGGCCCACAGCACTACACCGGGACGGCGCAGGCGGTGGACAACCCCTACTACAACGACGTGATGAGCCTGCTGGCCCCTGGGCCCCTGCAGCGGGTGCACCTCGGGATCCACTTCGCCGGCGTCCCGTTGAGCAACGCCTCCGAGGCCGGTGGCTACATCGGCATCCCGTTGCTGCTGGCCGCCGCCGTGCTGGCCTGGCGGTCCCGACGGAGCGCACGCATGCAGCTCGCCGTCGTGGTCTGGGCGGGGGCCGTCGTGCTCTCCCTGGGCCCCCACCTGTCGGTCGGCGGCCACCGGACCGGGATCCCGCTCCCGTTCCTGGTCCTCCAGCACCTCCCGCTGCTGAACAACCTCCTGCCCGTACGGATCTCGATGGAGACGGCGGCCTGCCTCGGCGCCATCGTGGCCTTCGGCATCGACGACGTGCGGCGGGGCGCCGCGCACGTCCACCGGCACCACCGCGGGTCGAGTCGGCAGGGGACGCTGGTCGGCGGCACCGTCGCGTTCGTGGTGCTGGCTGTCGTCGTCGTCACCCAACTGCCGACCTGGCCCAACCCGTCGCAGCCGGCGCTGGGACTGCCGGCGGTCGTGAGCGACGCCATTCCGCCGGGCAACCCCGTCACCATCTCGTACCCGATCGCCTCACCGCTCTTCGCCGAGCCGATGGTGTGGCAGGTAGACGCCGGGTACCGGTTCCGGCTGGTGGGCGGGTACTCGGAGCATCCCGACCCGTCCGGGCTGCCCACGGGCATGCCCGACGAGATGGTCCCGGCCGGACTCGACCGGTTCCTCGAGGGCCAGGAGGCCTACAACGCGTACCTTCCACCGGTGCCGGTCTCGCCCGAGCTGGTCGCCACCGCCCGGGTGGTCGCGGCCCGCAACGACGTGCGGCTGCTGCTCGTCGACCGGCAGGAGAAGGGGGCGACCGCGGTCGTCCAGGTCTTTACCGCGGCCTTCGGTCCACCCACGGTCAGCACGGCGCGCTACGCGCTCTGGGGGAGCACGGCCGGTCCCCTCTGACCGCCGGCGGGGGGAACGGGCCCACTGCTCGCGTGCTAGCAAGAGGGCATGACCGACCGAGCCGCGGTGGCCGCCATCGACTGCGGGACCAACTCGACCCGGCTGCTGGTGGTCGACGGTGCCGGCCGGGCGCTCGAGCGGCTGATGCGCATCACCCGGCTCGGCCAGGGGGTCGACGCCACCGGGCGACTGGCCCCCGAGGCCATCGACCGCTGCCTGGCGGTGCTGGAGGAGTTCCGCTCGGTGATGGACGCACACGGGGTGGACCGCGGCCGACTGGCAGCGACGTCGGCGGCCCGCGACGCGGCCAACGGTCCGGAATTCCTGGCGGCTGCGGCCGATGCCAGCGGCCTCGAACCGGAACTCCTCTCCGGTGACCAGGAGGGCCGCCTCTCCCTGGCGGGGGCGG
>JADGOH010000128.1 GCA_017883025.1 Acidimicrobiales bacterium | reverse complement strand
CTGGGCTCGTTCCACGACGTGGCGGTGGTGCACCCGTTCGTCGAGCCGACGGTGCTCGATGCACTCGGCTCGTCGGGAGGCTTCCGCGGGCTGGGTGACCGCACGGAGCTGATGCGCCAGGTGTTCGGCGACCTCCTGCCCGCCGAGTTGATCGAGCGCCGCACCAAGGCGGGCTTCACCGATCCCCTCTGGACGGGGACGGCCCGCACGTTCGCCGAGGAGTGGTCGGGCGAGGGCGTGGACCGGGTCCTGGTCGACCCCGATGCGCTCCGCCGGCACTGGCTCGCCGACAGCCCGCATCTGGTGTCGACCACGCTGCTCCAGGCGGCGTGGTTGCACGACCAGGGCCATCCCGTCGTCACCGCCTGAGATCCCTCCGACCGCCGTGACCGGGCCGGCCGGTCCGGATCAGGGGGACGGCAGCGCGGCGACCGCCTCGAGGAGGCGGTCGAGTGCCTCGTCGGCCCGATCCCAGCGCCGGGGGCGCCCCAGCCGGACCATCGGGTAGGTCACGAGGTCGAGCAGGCCCGGGGTGGGGACCCCGGGGGCGGTCAGTCCGCAGTTGGTCAACAGGGCGCGGAGGCGGGACGCGGCGTCGGGCCGTCCGACCTCCAGGTCGTCTGTCCAGTCGAGCTGGATCCATCCCCCGAGCGGCAGGTGGGACGGCACGGGCGGCAGGGTGACGCGCCAGCGCTCCCGGGTGCCGACCACGCCCAGGTAGGTGCCGCCGTCGAACCGCTCGGCCGCGCTCCGACGCAGGTCCAGGCAGCGTGGCCCGGCGAACCCGGTGGTGCCCTCGATGACCAGGACGTCGTCGGCCAGGACGCTGACGCCGGCGCGGTGGAGGGACATGAGCAGCGAGCTCTTCCCCATCTCGCGGTCGCCCAGCACCCCCCACACCCGCCCGTGGAGGGCGAAGGCGCCCGCATGGAACGGGGCGCGGCCCATCCAGTGTCCGGCCACCACGGCGGTCGATGCCAGGTAGGGGTGGAGGAGGGTGGCCGGGGACGGGGCGTCCGCCAGGTGGAGCGTCGTGTGGGCCGCGGCCCGGTCCACGCTGATGAAACCGCTCGGTTGGGCGGCCAGCACCGAGTGGTCGGGTGACCAGGACTCGATCACCGGTTCGGCTCGCCCGTCGGTGGGGTCGAGGGGCTCCCAGCCGATCGACCACTCCGGCCAGGAGGCCGGCGCATCGACCAGGAGGGTCCGGTCGACGTAGTGGTCGGCCACGTCGAGCCGCAGGCCGTAGACCCCTCCGGCCGGTGTCCCGCCGCGTTCGGAAGCCGCTGAATTGCCCGAATTGTCGCTCACAGTGGTGGACATCGCCAGTATGTTTCCCCTCCGTGAACATAGCGTGTCATCGATTGCACGACCTGGTCGGAAGGCTTACTCTAACCAGGTCCCGAGAAGCGGGACGAACAAACGAGGAGGCGGCATGTCGGCTTACGAGACTCCCAAGGTGACCACTCTGGGATCGGTCCAGGACCTCACGCAGAGCACGATCCACAAGTCCGCAGGTACGGGCGACGTGATCGTGATCAACGGCGTGTCGATCCCGGTCCCCGGCGGAACAGTCACCGGCGTTTCCTGACCGACAGGCCTCAGGCGGGGTACGAGTGACTTCGCCTGAGGCCGAATTCGGTCGGTACCGACTCCGCGACGCCGCCGTCTCCTGGCGTGACGTCGACGGCGAGGTGATCGCGCTCGACGTCGGGTCGGGCGAGTACCTGAGTCTGAACGGCTCCGGGCGCGTCCTCTGGTTGGCGCTCGTCGAGCCAGTTTCGGTCGATGAACTCGGCGCACTCCTGGTCGAGACCTTCGGCATCTCCGAGGCGCTCGGTCGCGCCGACGCCTCCGCCTTCATCGCCGATCTCGAGCGTCGCGCCCTGCTCGACGAGGTGGCGTGAGCCCCCACGTGGTCCGGTGTGGCCCGTGGTGTCCGAACGTCGAGGAGTGATGCCTCGCCGACCGGCGACGCCATCGGGTGCTGCGACCCGATCCGAGCACGACGTCGCCCACGCGGTCGAGCAGCTGCGCCACCACTGCGTCGAGGCCGTCGCCCCGTCCGGGGAACTGGTCGTGCTCCATGTGCCGAGCGGCACCTACCTCAGACTGGAGGGGAGCGCGTCGGACATCGTCGACCTCCTGGTCGAGTTCGGCGCCACCGGCCCCGCGGCCCAGGTGCTGTCGACCCGCTACGGCCTCCCGTCGAGCCGGGCGGAGGCGGACGTGGCCTCGGTGGTCACCGCCATCGCCGGACTCCACGCCGACCGGGCCAGTCGGCCCCGCCGGCCCACCGGGTCGGGGTCGCTCCACGTGCTCCGGGCGTGGCTGCGCCTCCCGCCGGGACGGATGGTGGCCGTCGCGAAGGCGGTCGGCGCCGTGCTGGCCGTCGAGGTCGGGCTCCGGACCGGCGATCTGGAGCAGGTGGCGCGCCGGTTCCGTGTGCCCCTCGCCACCGGATCGGCGCCGGCCACCCGGGCGGACGACGAGGCCAACGTGGCCGCGCTCACGCCTCGGGAGCAGCGCGACTACTGGGCGGCCACCTGGGCACTCGACCGGTGGATCTACGACGGCACCTGCCTGCGCCGGGCCCTGGTCACCGGGTGGTTCCTGCGGCGTCACCGCCCCGAGCTCCACCTCGGACTGATCGGAGACGGTGAGACGTCCCATGCGTGGATCGAGGCGGAGGGGATGAGCTTCAACGCCGTCCCGGTGACCGGGCGGTTCACCAGCCTCCGCCCGGGTGGCCCGCCGGCCTGAGCCGGCACCGTCAGCTGCGGGGCAGGAAGGCCCGTACCGTCTTGTAGCAGTGGCCGTCACGGGGTGTGCTCACCGCGGCGACCAGGTAGTGGGGCTTGAAGCCCAGGGCCGAGGCGAGGTCCTTGCCCTGGAGCCGGTCCCGACGGGCGACGTCGAGGGCCCGCTCGAGCTGGGGGTCCTCCACCGGCAGCCAGTTGTCGCTCCTGCCCCAGCCGAACCGGACCCACGCCGACCGGTCGCCGATCCGGCGGAAGAGCACGGGCCCCTTGGTGGGCTCGATCAGCGCCAACGAGGGGCGGAAGCCCTTGAACTCCCAGTACGGGGCCGATGCCCCCGGGAAGCCCAATACGTGATCTTCCACTGGGGCGGCCAATTGGTGGAGCAGGTGCCGGACGGTGCGCCCGTGGAGGGTGCCGAGGTGGCGGGGCAGCCCGGTGGCGGTGACCGCCTCGGGTTGGGCCAGGTCGTCGCGCTCGGGCTCGCTGGCCAGCTGCGTCTCGACCACGTCGAAGGGGGCGAGGTCGGGGCCGTGCTGGTCGGGCCAGTCCACCCGCACCCGGACCAGCGCTCCCGAGGCCAGGTCGACCCCGGTCGTGTCCTCCTCGTGGCAGGCCAGGACGAGGAGGGTGAGGGAGGTCCCGCCCTCCACGGCGATCTGGTCTCGGTGCCTGACGGCCCGGGCCACGTCACGTGCCGTGCCGCTGCGCGGGGTCCGGGCGGAGTGGGCGGCCATCACGGGGTTCTGTCTAGCAGGTGGCCTTCCGGGGACCTCTAGGCCCAGGCGCCCGCCAGCTGGCCGGCCAGGGTGGCGACGTCGGCGGCTGGCACCTGACACGCGTAGCCCCGGCAGACGTAGGCGAAGCCGAGTGCGCGGCCGGCCCACAACGGCGAGTCGGTGGGCTCACCCCACGCCACCACGGCGTCGGGGAGCCAGT
>JADGOH010000127.1 GCA_017883025.1 Acidimicrobiales bacterium | reverse complement strand
TTCGTCCGGGCGTCGGTGAGCAGCGTGGCGCTCGACCCCTGGCTGCCGATCCGGTACTCCAGCCACCCGAGCTGGGCCAGCGCCACCTCGTTGTCCGGGTGCTCGGTCAGGACCGACTGGTAGAGCTGGGCGGCCAGGCCGAGCTGTCCCTGATTCTCCACGGCTGCCGCCTGCTCGAGCGACCGGGCGAGCTGCTGGCTGGGACTCAGGCTCACCGAACCCGTCGAGGTCTGGCCGGGCAGGCGGTTCGAGGCGAAGAGCGGAACGGCCACGGCCAGTGCGGCCACGAAGCAGCCGAGGGCGGCGAACAGGAACCACTTGTTTCGGTCGTGTCGGTGCGACGCGGTCGTCGGCGCCGTTGCCGCGGCAGCCAGCTCGGGCGCGCCATCGGGGGCACCGTCCCCGTCGGGCCGGGCGTCGGTGTCCACCGCCGTCGCCGGCGCCGCGGCCGCGGCCTCGGTCGGCGACGGGCCGAGCGCGGTCAGTCGGGCCAGGTCGCGCTGGCGCAGGGCCAGGTAATCGGCGTCCGACAGATCCCCGACGAGGTACTCGGCATCGGCGTCGGCCAACGACTGGGCGAGGAATCGTCGGCGTTCCTCGATGGCCACCGGGTCGGCCGTGCCCCCGCGGACGTCCGCGTCCAGGTCCCCGTCGTCCCGGCGCCTGTGGCGGACGAGCACTGCCACGAGACCGCCCACGGCCAGGGCGCCGACCACCAGGGGCAGAACCCAGACCAGCACAGACCAGCCGCTCGTCGGCGGGTCCAGCACGATGGCCGAGCCGTAGCGGGCGACGAGGTAGTCCTTGACCTGCTGGTCGCTCTGGCCCTGGGCGATCAGGTGCGCGACCGTGGCCCGGACGGTGACGGCGGTGGGCGCGGTCGAGACGGCGACCGACAGGTCCTCGCAGCTCGGGCACCGGATGACCGACTCGATGGCTGTCGCCCGCTGCGCGGCGGTGGGCGGCGTCGACGAGAACACGCCGCTCCCGACCAGCAGGGCGACGACCAGGACGACCCCGAGCAGGGTCCAGAGGGGGAAGTGCCGGCGGCTCATGCGCCCGACGCCTCCGCCCGGGCGATGAGCGCATCGAGGTCCGCCGCGGTCACCGGGGCGACGATGTAGGCCACCACCCGACCGTCTGGCGCGATGAGGAACGTCGAGGGCGGTGCCCGCACGCCGAAGCTGAGCGCGAGGTTCCCCTTCGGGTCCGCCAGTGTGGGCCAGGTGGCCCCCAACGTGGCCTGGTACGAGCGGGCCGCCGGCGTCGTGTCGTCGAAGACGACGCCCACGAGCTGTGCGTCACCGGCCTGCTGGTGCTGGAAGGCGAACTTCACGAGTTCGGGACCCTCCTGCTGGCACGGCTCGCACCAGCTCGCGAAGAAGTTGACCACCGTGTAGGCACCGGGCGCCCGGGGAAGGGCGTAGACGTGGCCGTCGACAGTGACGCCGCGGACCGGCGGTGCCGCATGCCCCACCAGTGGGCTCTGGACCTCGGCCACCGACGCCGGCGGGCGGGTAGCGAGCACGGCAACGAGTCCGGCGGCGACCACGAGGACGCCGATGCCGATCCACCGGGCGGTGTGCCGGCTCGGGGGCGTCGGCACGCCGGCCGGCGCACCGGACACCGGTTCCGGCGCGGTCGGGGTCGGACCCGCGGCGACCGGCGTCGTCACGGGGTATCTCCCGCCCCCACCGGCTCGCGCTCGGCCGGTGGCCGCTCCTCGGCATCCGGGCGATCCTCCCCTGCCCCGTCCGCCGTTGCCCCGCCCGACGCCGCGCCTTCCCTCCCTGCACCGCCGACGACCGCGCCGCCCGCCGGCACGCCGGCGACTGCGGCGCCGTCCCCGTCACCGTCCACCGTCGGGTCCACCGCTGGCGCGGTGCCGGCCACCGGTGCGGACACCGGGTCGGTCGGTCGGCGGCGTCGGCCCGGGATCGCCGACAGGACCGAGCCCACCACTACCAGGCCGCCGCCGACCCACAGCCACATGACCAGCGGCTGCACCACGACGCCGAACGTCCACGGCCCGCCCTTGTCGGGGATCGAATTGATGGTGAGGTACACGTCGGCCGTCAGGCTCGAGTCGACAGACGGCGTCCCGACGGCCTGGCCGCCTGTCCCGAACCGGCTGATCGCCGGCGTGAAGAGCGCGCCGCCGTCGACCCGCAGCAGCGCCTGCTTGCTCACGTGGGACGGCGTCCGCACCGTGCGGGTACCGACGAACTCGACGGTGTGCCCGGCGAACGACCCGGTCCGACCCTGGACGAGCACGACGGTGCCCCGGTGGCCGAACGCCGTCGCACCGGCCAGGCCGACGGCGATGACCACCACACCGATGTGCACGATCATGCCGCCGTTGGCCCGCCCCACGAGGCCACGCCACCCGGCCAGCGCGGCCCGTCCCGGCGGCTGCCCTGCCGCCGTGGCGGTGCGCCAGGCGGCCCGGACCGACAGCACCAGTGCCCGTCCGGCCGAGGCGGCGGCAAACGCGCCGAGTCCGAAGGCGAGCAGGGGCTCGATGCCGGTGATGCCGCCCAGCACGCAGGCCACCACCACCAGGACGCCCAGGACGGCGGGCACGGCGAGGCGGTGGCGCATCACCTCGGCGGAGGACTTGCGCCACGGGAGCGCCGGCGCCACCGCCATCAGGAACAGCAGCCCCAGTCCGAGTGGAATCACGAGCCGGTTGAAGTACGGGGCGCCCACCGACACCTGCGACCCGCTGTTGAGCGCTTCGTAGAGGAGCGGGAACACCGTTCCGAGCAGGACGACGAAGGTGAAGAGGACGAACAGCAGGTTGTTGGCCAGGAAGGCGCCCTCGCGGCTCACGGGGGAATCGATGCCCCCCGGGGACCGGAGCCGGTCCCCCCGCCAGGCGATGAGCCCGACCCCTACGGCGAGCACCAGGCCGAAGAAGCCCAGCAGGAGCGGGCCGATGGCCGAGGTGGAGAACGAGTGCACGGACTGGATCACGCCCGAGCGGGTGAGGAACGTCCCGAGGATGGTGAGACTGAAGGTGGCGATGACCAGCGACAGGTTCCACACGCGGAGCAGGCCACGGCGCTGCTGGACCATGACCGAGTGCAGGTAGGCCGTGCCCACGAGCCACGGCAGCAACGAGGCGTTCTCGACGGGGTCCCAGGCCCAGAACCCGCCCCAGCCGAGCACCTGATAGGACCACCACGCACCGAGGACGATCCCGACGGTGAGGAACGTCCAGGCGAAGAGCGTCCAGCGCCGGGTCTCCCCCTGCCAGTCCTCGTCGACCCGACCGGTCACCAACGAGGCGACGGCGAAGGAGTACGGAAGGGTGAACCCGACGAGGCCCAGGTACAGCATCGGTGGGTGGAACAGCACCAGCGGGTTGTCCTGGAGGAGCACGTTGGGACCCAGCCCGTCGAGGGGCACAGCGCCGGTGACGTGGGTGAAGGGGTCGGCGGGGCCCAGCATGAGCGCGAAGAAGAAGGCGGCCACGGCGTACATCACGAGCGTGGCCCAGGCCACCAGTTGGTCGTCGGCCCGCGACCGGAAGCGCCACACCATGGCCGTGGCGTAGCCACCGAGGATGACGCCCCAGAGCAGGATGGAGCCGGCCAGGGCCGACCACATGCCGGTGATCGAGTAGATCAGCGGCGTGGACCGGCTGTTGTTGTCGGCCACATACGTGAGGGAGAAGTCGTGGGTGACCAGCGCACGCTGCATGGCGACCACGGCGACCACCCCGCCCAGCAGGATGAGCGGCGCGTAGATCCGCCCGCCGCGCAGCGACTGCGACCGGCCCCGCGCCAGGCCCACCGCGAGGACCACGATCCCCACGACGGCGGCGGCAAACCCCAGCAGGACGCCGGTGTGCCCGAGGGTCCCGTTCACCGGCTGCCGCGGACCGGGCCCGGCACCCCGGCCATCACTGCTTGCTCCCGTTGGGCGAGGTCACGCGTGACGGGTGCTGGGCGATGTAGGTCGACGAATGCTTCACCAGGATCTGGTCGGAGGCGAACACGTCGCCCGAGAAGTGGCCCACGGCGATCACCGGGATGTTCGACTGGAACAGCTGGGGCGGGCTCCCGGTGTTGTGCACGGTGACACGGGTGGCCCCGGTCGTGACCACGAAGTCGACGCCGGAGGCCGTCGAGTGGATCGAGCCGGGCTCGACCACGCCCTCGAGGTTGAAGGTCTTGTCCCCCAACTGGGCCTTCTGTGCGGCCGCCTGGTCTGCCGGCAGGTAGAAGTCGAGGGCGGTGCCCAGCCCCTTCGCCAGCAGGAACGCGAGGGCGCCGACCAGCACGAGGCCGACCACCACGTAGCGGGCGGTGTGACGGGGACGGGTGACGGCGACCGGAGGACGGTCCGCGGGCGGCGGGCCGGCGGCGGGATCCCCGGGGCCGACCCCGGACGGTGCGGGAGGAGCGGTGGTCACGACGACCGCTCGGCGCCCGAGGGGGTGGTGGGTGCCCCGGGGTGGGTCGGACCCCCGGCGGAAGCCACACGGGCGACAGCCCGCGTGAGCCGCCGGTGGCGCCAGGCGAGCTGCACGGCGTAGAGGGCGAGGACGGTGAGGATCACCACGTAGCCGGCGACGACGTAGCGCATCAGGCCACCTCGACCCGTCGATCCGACGCCCCGTCACCCGACGGTCCGTCACCAGGTCCCGCGGCGCCCGGTCCCCCGTCGACCGGCGCTCCCTCGTTGCCGGCCGATCCCTCCGACCGTCGCTCGGCCAGGGCGGCACCCAGTTCGTTGGCGTCCAGCCAGTCCTCGAGCACGCCGATCCGGTAGCGCACGAGCAGCATCCACACGAACACCAGTGTGAGCGCCACGAAGCCGAGAAGGAGGGTCCACGCCATGGAACCGTGGATCTTGAGCTTCAGGCCCGGGTTCAGCACGGTGGCGCCCTGATGGAGCGTGTTCCACCAGTTGACCGAGAAGTGGACGAGCGGCACGTCGACCACGGCGAACAGCGCCACGAACGCGCTCCGGCGGGCGCGGACCTCGGGCTCCGCGGGGATCCGGCGCAGCGCCAGGTAGCCCAGGAAGAGCACGAGGAGCACGGCGGTCAGCGTCAGCCGGGCATCCCACGCCCACCACACGCCCCAGGTCGGCTTGCCCCAGATCGAGCCGGACACCAGGGTGCAGACGTTGAACACCACCCCGACCTCGACGGAGGCGGCAGCCAGGCGGTCCCAGAACAGGGAGCGGGTCCGGGGCCACAGATAGAGCACACTCGACACCGCGGCCAGTCCGAACGCCAGATAGAGCGCCACCCAGGCCACCCCCGGATGGACATAGACCAGGCGGACGAGGTCGCCCTGGGTCCTGTCCGGCGGGGTCACCCACAGCCCGAGCCACACCGTGGCCACCGTGCCCACCAGGGCGAGGAGGCCGATGACCCGCTCGGTCGCCCGGGAGCGGGCGGACTGCGCCGGCGGCGGGGTCACACTGCCGTTCGACGCCGTGGTCGCCGGCGGATGGGCGACGCCGGCGGCCGGATCGGCAGAGTGGGCGAGGTCGGTCATGCCGTCTCCAGGATCGGGCCGAACAGGATCACGCCGATGGCCAGGTACACGGCGTCGAAGACGACGAGGAGCCGCAGCCATTGGGAACCGTCCGAGGGGGTGCCGCCCAGCATCGCCGCCTGCCAGATGCGGGTGCCGGCGAGCAGTACCGGGGCGACGATGGGCAGGAGGAGGAACGGCAGCAGCGTCTCGCGCACCCGCAGGCCCGACGACAGCGCGCCGTAGAGGGTGCCGGTGGTGGCGAGGCCGACGGTACCCAGGGCGCAGGACACGACGACCAGCCACGGCACCTGGATCCGGGCCCCGTAGAGCACGACCACGCCGGCAGCCAGCAGGGCCTCCAGGACCACAAGTTGGGCGCCGATTGCCGCCGCCTTGCCCAGGAAGAGCCCGGCCGGGTCGATCCCCGACAGGCGCAGCCCGTCCCGCGCTCCGTCCGCCGACTCGACCGAGACGCTGCGCTGTACGGCGAGGACGGTGCAGAAGAGGACTGCGACCCAGAACAGGCCCGGTGCGCCCTTGGCCATGATGGCCCGGTCCGGACCGAGGGCGAAGGCGAAGAGGGCCAGGGCCACGATGCCGAAGGGCGCCACCTGGGACAGCCCCACGCGGGAGCGGCCCTCGATGCGGAGGTCCTTGCCGGCCACCAGGGCGGCGTCACGCCACATGGGCCACCTGCCCGGTGCTCGGTGTCGCCGCAGACGGACCGCGCGGATCGCCCGCGGGGGCGTCCCCCGTCGATGTCGGGCGGAGTACCCGCTCGCCCGTCACCCGTCCACCGGTCACGGTGACGGCCCGGTCGGCCAGCCCCTCGACCGACCCCGACTCGTGGCTGGCGATCAGAATGGTGACCCGTGCCGCCGATGCCTCCGCCACGGCCTCGTCGAGCAAGGCCCGCGCGGCGGCGTCGAGACCGGCGTGGGGCTCGTCGAGCAGCCACACCTCGGGCCACCGTGCCGTCAGCACGGCGAGCGCGACCCGGCGGCGCTGGCCGGCGGAGAGCTTGGCCGCCGGGGTCCGGGCCAGGCGTCCGGTGAGCCCCCAGCGCTCGCACGCCGGGCCGATGCGGGCCGGATCGCCGGCGGCGGCCCGCACGGCGAAGCGCACGTTCTCCCCGACGGTCAGATCGTCGTAGAGGTGGGAGGCGTGGGACAGCAGTCCGACCCGGCGGCGCACGGCGGTCCGGTGCCGCCCGGGGTCGAGCCCGAGCACGGTCAGCCGCCCGGCCGACAAGGGGACGAGGCCGGCGCACACCCGCAGGAGGCTGGTCTTGCCGGCGCCGTTCGGGCCCTCGACCAGGACGGTCTCCCCCACGGCCACCTCGAGGTCGACCCCGGCGAGCAGCGGGAACCGACCCGAGAGCGCGACCGCGTCACGGAGGGACACTGCAGAGGGGGAGGGAGCTGCGGGGGCCATGGGCTTCGCCCAATGCTACGGGGACGGGCGGGCAGTAGCCAGACGGGGGGCCTGCCGCCGAACGCGGGCGGCAGGGGGCCGGCCGGCCGTCAGCTGGTGGACAGGCGGTTCAGGTGCAGGTCACGCAGCCAGTTCGAGATGTGGGCCGACAGGACGTCGACGTTGCCGGTCAGGAGCAGCACCCCGAAGGCCACCAGGATGATCCCGCCGACCAGGTCGACGATGCGCAGCCGGCTCCGGACCCGGGCCAGGAGGTCGGTCATCCGGCCGAACGCCAGGCCACTGAGCAGGAACGGGACACCCAGGCCGAGGGAGTAGGCCAGGAGGAGGGCGATCCCCCCGGTGGCCGAGCCCCCCGTGCCCGCGGCCAGCGCCAGCACGCTGCCCAGCACGGGGCCGATGCACGGGGTCCAGGCGAAGGCGAAGGCCATCCCCATCACCGGCGGGGCCCAGGCGCCGAGCACCGAGGGGCGCACCAGGAAGCGCCGCTCGCCGGACAGGACCATCGGCAGGGCGACCCCGGCGGCCATGGCGATCAGCGCCGCGCCGAACACCACGATCAGGATGCCCGACACCGTTTCGAGCACGTGCTGGTGGGTGAGGAAGAGCCGACCGATCGACGACGCCGAGGCGCCGAGGATGGTGAAGACCACGGTGAACCCGGCGATGAAGGCGAGGATCCCCCGCAGCAGCCGGCTGCGGTGACGACGGAGTTCCTCGGGGTCCGGGGCGGCCGGCCGTGCCCGCGCCGTCTCCGGCGCGAGCGAAGGCCCAGGCATCGGGACAGCCTCCCCCGTCGGGGACGGGCCGGCTCCCCGTGCCCCCACCGGCTCGGCGATCGGGGCGGCGACCGCCCCGGGGTCACGGACGGGAGCGGGGGCGAGCTCGCTCAGCTCGGCCGCCGTCAGGCCCGAGACCATCGACAGGTAGGCCGGGACGAGCGGCAGCACGCACGGCGACAGGAACGACAGCATCCCGGCGCCGAAGGCGACCAGGAGACCGAGCGGGTCGGCGTGGATCGCCGCCAGTCCGGCCACGTCCAACCGCTAGGCCCGCTGGCTCTTCACCAGGGCCAGGTCGGCCTCGACCATCATCTGGACCAGCTGCGGGAACTCGACCTCGCGGGTCCAACCCAGGGTCTTCTCGGCCTTGCCCGGGTCGCCGATGAGCAGGTCGACCTCGGCCGGCCGCAGGAAGCGCTCGTCGATGACGACGTGCTCCTCCCAGTCGAGGTCGGCGGCGGCAAAGGACAGTTCGACCAGCTCCTTGACCGAGTGCGTCTCGCCGGTGGCGACCACGTAGTCGTCGGGCTGGTCCTGCTGGAGCATGAGCCACATGGCCCGGACATAATCCTTGGCGAAACCCCAGTCGCGCTCGGCGTCGAGATTGCCCAGCGCCAGCGTCTTGTCGATGCCGGCGGCGATCCGGGCGACGCCGTGGGTCACCTTGCGGGTCACGAACTCGAGGCCGCGGCGGGGGGACTCGTGGTTGAAGAGGATGCCCGACGAGGCGTGGAGGTCGTAGCTCTCGCGGTAGTTCACCGTGATCCAGTGGCCGTAGACCTTGGCCACGCCGTATGGGCTGCGCGGGTAGAAGGGCGTGGTCTCTACCTGCGGGACCTCCTGCACCTTCCCGAACATCTCCGACGAGCTCGCCTGGTAGAAGCGGATCTCGGGGTCCACGGTCCGCACCGCGTCGAGTACCCGTGTCACACCAAGGGCGGTGGTCTCACCGGTGAGGACCGGCTGGTTCCACGACGTCTGGACGAAGGACTGCGCCGCCAGGTTGTAGACCTCCTGCGGCCGGATCTCCTTCAGGATGTTGATCATCGACACCTCGTCGAGGAGATCACCGGCCACCAGGTTGATGCGGTCCTGGATGTGGGCGATCCGCTCGAAGTTGATGGTGCTCGAACGCCGGACCATCCCGCTGACCTCGTAGCCCTGGTCGAGCAGGAGCTCGGCCAGGTAGGAGCCGTCCTGGCCGGTCACGCCGGTGATCAGTGCTCGCTTCGTCATTGGTGTGGATGCTCCTCGGTCTGTCGTGTGTGTGCTGGTGTCTCGATGTGGTGTGTCCCGGACCCGGCCACGAGGGCCGCGTCCGGTGCTGCCGTCAGGCGGTCCCGTCGGCTCCCGACGGCTCCTGCCAGGACGGGGGGCGCTTCTCCGCGA
>JADGOH010000126.1 GCA_017883025.1 Acidimicrobiales bacterium | reverse complement strand
GTGCGCAGGGCGGTCACGCTCGCCGCCAGCTGCTGGGCCTCGTTGTAGACCGGGATGACGATCTCCAGCTGGGGGGCGGAGTCCGCGTCGTCCGGCCGGGGGCGGGGGGGTGGCGTCGGATGCATGGGGTCACTGTTGAGTCGGCGCCTCGGATCACCGTGGGAACGACCTGTGGCCCACCTGTGAATCCGTGACCTCCCAGGCGTGACGTCGTCAGCTCGGCGTCACGGAGCCCGCGTGGCGTGCGTCGCGGAGCTGTCCGGGTCCCCGGCTCCTGGACGAAGGACGCCACATGACGAGGTGCTCACTGCTCGGCACACCGGTGGCCGTCACGGTCCCGTGGGTGGCGGCCACCGTCGATCCCGGCCCGGCCGGGGAGCGCGCCGGTCCCGTCACCCGGCGGCGGGCGACTCCGGCGACGTCCCTGTCGGCATGGCGGGCGGTGCTGTCGACGCCGTGGCCCGACCGCCCGACGGAGGCACGGCGCCGGGCGATGACGTCACCGGCAGCCGCACCGTGAACGTGGTGCCCTGGCCCCCGAGGCTGCGGGCCGACACCGTGCCGCCGTGGGCGGCCACGATGGCCGACACGATCGACAGGCCCAACCCGGCGCCGCCGTGGAGACGGGAACGACTCGGATCGGAGCGGTAGAAGCGCTCGAACACGTGGGCCACCTGGTCGGGCGTCATGCCGGGGCCGGAGTCGGCCACCTCGATGACCGCGCCGGTGGCGTCGACGTCGACCGACACCACGGTGGAGGTGCCCTCGGGGGTGTGGGCCCGCACGTTGCCCAACAGGTTGTCGACGACCTGTCGCAGGCTGGTGGCGTCCCCCAACACCTCGATCGGTCGGGTCGCCGTGAACCGCACCGGCCACGTCGGCCCCACCGTCCGGGCCGTGTTGACCGCCTCGGCGCACAGCGCCACGACGTCGACCGCCTGCATCTCCATGGGCCGGCCCTCGTCGAGCCGGGCCAGCAGGAGCAGGTCGGACACGAGGCGCTCCATGCGGCCGGTCTCGGTGACGATGCCGCGCATCAGCCGCTCCAGGTCCTCCTTCTGCTCCGAGGCTCCTCGGCCGAAGAGCTCGGCGTAGGCGGACACCGCTGCGATCGGCGTGCGCAGCTCGTGGGAGGCGTCGGCAACGAACCGGCGGAGCCGGGCGTCCGACTCGCGCAGGCGCTGCTCGGACGCGATACGGGCGCCGAAGGCCGACTCGATCCGGGACAGCATCACGTTGAGGGTGCGGGCGAGCCGGCCGACCTCGGTCTTGTCGTTCTCCCCGGGGACCCGCTCCGTGAGGTTGCCCGCTGCGATCGACTCGGCGGCGGTCTCCATGTCGCGGAGCGGCTTGAGCCCGAGCCGCACCAGCCAGAAGCCGGCGGCCAGGGCGACGAGCACGGCGCCTCCGGTGACGATCAGCTCGATCGTGAGCAGCCGCTGCAGCGTGCTCTGGGTGTCACCCAGTGGCTGGGCCAGGATCAGGAGGTCGCCGTTGGCCAGGGTCGAGGCCCGGACGCGGAAGGTGGGGCCGTCGGCCTGGGCGGACGGGGCGTCGAACGAGGTCACCTGGGTGCCGTCGGGCGCCGAGGTGAACCCGGTGATGGGTCCGGTGATGGCCGGGGTGTACGCGTGGCCGTCGACGTACGTGGGGCAGCCCGTCCCGCCGACGAGCGCTCCCGAGGTGGTCCGGACCTGCACGGCCAGGCTCTGGATGGCATTGGAGGGACCGTCGGGACCTCGACCGGTGCCGTTCGGGCCGGTGTTCGGCTGCACCTGGTTCGGGCCACCGACGCACGGAATGGTGTACCCCTGGTCGATGGCGTGCTCGTAGATTCCGTGCCCGGCTGCCAGCTGCTGGTCGACGCGTTGGTAGAGGAACGACTCCAGTGCGGAGTAGGTGACGACGTCGGCGATCGCCAGGGCGGCGATGGCGATGACGCCGACCGCGACGAGGAGTCGGGCGCGGAGCGACACGGTCAGGCGGCCGCCGGCTCGCGGAGCGCGTACCCGACGAGGCGCACCGTGTGGATGACCGGCGGGCCCGCCACCTCCAGCTTCTTGCGCAGGTAGCTGACGTAGGTCTCGACGACGTTGCCGTCCCCGCCGAAGTCGTAGTGCCACACGTGGTCGAGGATCTGCGACTTGGACAGCACGTGGCGGGGGTTGAGCAGGAAGAAGCGGAGCAGGTTGAACTCCGTGGCCGTCAGGGGGATGACCTGGCCGCCCCGGGTGACCTCGTGGGCGCTCTCGTCCATCTCGATGTCGGCGAACCTGAGGATGCCGCCTTCCTCGGGCTCGGCACCCACCCTCCGGAGGATTGCGTGGACCCGGGCGACCACCTCGGCGAGGGCGAAGGGCTTGGTGACGTAGTCGTCGCCGCCGACGGTCAGGCCCGCCACCTTGTCCTCGACGGCGTCGCGGGCGGTCAGGAAGAGGACGGGCACCCGGATGCCGTCGGCCCGGAGCCTCCGGGTCACCTCGAGGCCGTCGAGGTCGGGCAGCATCACGTCGAGCACGATGAGGTCGGGCGGGTTGTCCTGGGCGGCGGCCAGGGCCAGCCGGCCGTTGACGGCCTCGGTCACGTCGAAGCCCTCGTAGCGGAGGGAGGTGGCGACGGCGTCGACGATCGACGGTTCGTCGTCCACGACCAGGATGCGTTGGTTTCGGGTGGGCTCCACGGGGTCTCCTCGGGTCGGGCGGGCGCCCGCTCTGGTCTGCCAGTGATGCCAGCTTCGCGCCCGGGTCTGACCCACAGGTGTGATCCGGCTGTGAGCCGGCTGAGAGCAACGGGGTGCCGTCCCACAGGGCCGAGGACCGCGACCGGTCGGAGTCCCGACATTCACAGCAGACGCTCAGGTGGACCGAAGGTGACCCCACGGTCGGACCGGTGAACTGGCTCCATCAGGTCGCACCGGTCGATCCCGACCAGTGCCCGTCAACGAGAGGTGAAGCCATGGCCCCCCAGCCCCGACAGCGTCCCCGCCACGACGGTGCCGTCCGATCCCGGGACGAGGCGCTCGTGCGCATCCGCCGTGCCACCGTCGCCATGGGGGTGACCGCCACGGTGGCCGCCGCGGGCATCGGGGTCGCCATCGCCGCCGCGACACCGACACACGCCACGGCCACGGCGGCGACCACCGGTTCGACGGCGACGGCCGGCTCGACGGCGACCAGCGGCACAGCGGCCACGACGCCCGTCACGACGTCGGGCGCTTCCGCCTCCTCCTCGACCGCGAGCGCGGCGGCCGCCACCACCACGCCGACCACATCGACGGCGACGACTACGCCTACCACGGCCAGGCCGGCGGCCACTACCACCTCGGGCCAGTCATGAACGCCCCCGCCACACTCCGACCGGCGCCAGCCGTCCGGACCATGCGCGCCATCGGGACGTCGGCCACGGTCGTCGTCGAGGACGTCGACCTGGCGGACGCGGCCCTCGGCCTGCTGGCCGCCGACCTCGCCGACCTCGACGAGGCGTGCAGCCGGTTCCGTAGCGACTCGGAGCTCCGTCTGGTCGAGCGACTCGGCCAGGGTCGCCCGACGCCGGTGAGCTCTCTGCTGTTCGCCGCCCTCGAGGCCGCCGCTGCCGTCGCGGCCCGCACGGCCGGCATCGTCGACCCCACCATCGGGTCCGCCCTCGTCGAGCTCGGCTACGACCGGGACTTCGACGCCATCGCCATCGAGCACGACCGCCCGGCGTCCCCGCCCGAGCCCGCCCCCGGCTGGTGGCAGGTCCGGCTCGACCCGTCGGCCCGGACGGTCTCGATCCCCGTCGGCGTCCACGTCGACCTGGGCTCGACGGGCAAGGCCTTTGCTGCCGACCGCTCGGCACGCCGCATCGCCGAGGCGCTCGACTGCGGCGTCCTGGTCAACCTCGGCGGAGACGTCGCCGTGGCCGGAGCGGCGCCCACGGATGGCTGGGGTGTGGGTGTGGCGCTCAGCTCGGCCACGGCACCGTCCGCCGCCGACGAGATCGTCGTGCTGCGCTCCGGTGGGCTGGCCTCCTCGGGCACCACGGCTCGTACGTGGAGCCGGGACGGCCGGCGGGTCCACCACATCATCGACCCGTGGACCGGTGAGGTCGCCCCGTCGACCTGGGCCCTGGTGTCCGTACTCGCCCCCACCTGCCTCGAGGCCAACGGCTGGTCGACGGCGTCGATCGTCTGGGGCGACGACGCCCCCGGCAACCTGGCCGCCCACGGCATCGCCGCCCGGCTGGTCGCCTCGGACGGGTCGGTCGAGCTCGTCGGCGGCTGGCCCGTGCCGCGCACCGCGGGGATCGGGGCCGTCTGATGCTCGCCGCCGCCTCCACTTCGTTGTCCACGACCGTCTGGTACACCATCCGGGCCACCGGCGTCGTCGCACTCGTCCTCCTCACGGTCACGACCGTGCTCGGCATGCTGTCGGCCTCCCGTGTCCGCACGCGGCGCTGGCCGGCCTTCGCCCAGGTCGACCTCCACAAACGGGCGACGCTGTTCGCCCTCGTCTTCCTCGGCCTGCACGTCCTGACCGCCGTGGTCGACACCTACGTCCACGTGGGCCTGCTGGCGACCGTGGTGCCGTTCACCTCCACGTTCAAGACGTTCTGGACGGGGCTCGGCACCATCGCCGTCGACCTCCTGCTGGCCGTGGCCATCTCGAGTGCCCTGCGTCAGCGGATCGCCGCCCGGACCTGGCGCGGGCTGCACTGGCTGGCCTACGCCTGCTGGCCGTTCGCGCTCGCCCACGCCCTCGGCGCCGGTACCGACGCCGGCCAGTTGTGGATGGACGCCGTCGCCGCGGTGAGCACCATCGCCGTCCTGTGTGCCCTGGCGTGGCGCATCGGCTACCACCGGACGACCCGGGAGGAGGAGGCCCGGCTCGGCGCCGTCACCACGGCTGTCCCGGTCCGGCACCGCCCGCCGACCTCCGTCGCCGCCCGACCCACCACGCCCGGGCCCACGAACCATGTCGCGCACTCGACGACCCCGACCGCCACCGGACTCCTGGAGAGGGACCCCCGATGACCACCGCCACCCTGGACCGCACCGAGCGCCTGCTCCGCACCGGCCCCGACGGCCCGGCCGACCCCGGGCTGTCCACCCACCTCGCCCTCCACGGCCCACTGGCCGTCCCCCGCCGGGACGACCGGGACTGGAGCCACGCCGTCTGGCGTGAGATGGCCGCCTCCGGCCTCACCGGCCGGGGCGGGGGTGGGTTCCCGGCCGCCGCCAAGTGGGACGCCGTGACCCGGTCGGGCCGCCGCCCGCTCGTGGTCGTCAACGCCATGGAGGGTGAGCCGGCCAGCGCCAAGGACCGCGCCCTGCTGGCGTGGTCCCCCCACCTGGTCCTGGACGGCGCCGAGGTCGTCGCTGCGCTCTCGGGCGCCCGGGAGATCGTGGTCTGCGTGGCCGACGACCGGGACTCGTCGGCCCGTGTCGTGGAGCGGGCCCTGGCCGAGCGGGCCCGTGCCGGCGGTGGTCGCCCGGTGTCGGTCGTGCGGCCGCCGGCCCGCTACGTCACAGGGGAGGAGTCGGCGCTGGTGTCCTGGCTGACACGCGGCGACGCCCGTCCGGCATTGCGGGTGGACAAGTCCGTCCCGCTGCAGGTTCGCCGTCGCCCGGTCCTGCTCCACAACGCCGAGACGCTGGCCCAGGTGGCGCTGATCGTCCGCCACGGCGCGGCGTGGTTCCGGGAGCTGGGCACGTCCGAGGCGCCGGGGTCGACGCTGGTCACCGTGTCGGGTGCGGTGCGCACGCCCGGCGTGTTCGAGGTCGAGCTCGGGACCCCGGTCGCCGAGCTCGTCGCCCGGGTCGACCCGACCGGTCCGGTGGCCGGGATCCTGCTCGGTGGCTACGGCGGGGCCTGGCTCGACCCGGCGCATGCCTCGGTGGCCTACGCGCCCGGTCCTCTGGCCGCGGCGGGGGCGACGCTCGGCGTCGGCATCGTGGTCGTCCTCGCCACGTCGTCGTGCGGCATCGCCGAGACGGCCCGGATCGCCCGCTACATGGCGGGGGAGAGCGCGGGCCAGTGCGGACCGTGCGTCTTCGGGCTGCCGGCCATGGCCGACGATCTCGAGCTGCTGGCCGCCGGCCGGGGCGATCCCGCCGTGGTCGGCCGACTCGAGCAGCGCTGTGACGCCGTCATGGGCCGAGGCGCCTGCCGGCACCCCGACGGCGTGGTCCGGCTGGTGCGCTCGGCGCTCACCGTGTTCGCCGACGACCTCCGGGTCCACACCGCCGGGCACCCGTGCACCGGACACGCCGCGCCGACCGTCCTCCGGTTCCCCGTCGCCGGGGCGTCCCGGGCGGGTGCCGCATGAGCCGGGCCGCCACCGTCCAGGTGCGGCTCCGGGTCGACCCGGTGGCGTGCGACGCCTTCGGCTTCTGCGCCGAGCTCCTGCCCGAACGGGTCACCCTGGACGAGTGGGGCTACCCGATCGTCGACGGCCGCCCGGTCGGCCCCCACCTGGTGGACCTGGCCGCCCGGGCCGCGGCCGAGTGTCCCCGTCGGGCGCTGCACCTGGAACGCGTCGCCGGAACCGCCTGACCGGGCATCCGGTCAAGCTCGGTCAGCGGCAGACGGTTCCCGGCGCCGGCAGGTCCCCGGCGGTCAGGTAGCGGGACACGTCGGCCTGCATACAGGCATCGGTGGCCCCGCTGAGCAGCCACGTGTGTCCCCAGCCGACCCAGGTCAGCTGGCTGGCGTGCGGGTAGGCAGCGGCCAGGTGCTTGGCCCCGACGAGCGGCGTGTTGGGGTCGCCGGTGTTGCCGATGACCAGCACGGGTGGCGCCCCGGCCGGGTGCAGGGCTGTCACCGGGCGCCGGCCGTCGGGCCAGGCGATGCACCCGCCCAGGTTGTAGTTGACCGCGAATCCGCCGACCAGCGGGTAGCGGTCGGCCAGCGTCCGGGCCAGGTTGCCCGCCGACACCGCCCCGGGGTGGCCGGTGGTGTCGTTGCAGGCGATGGCCCACTGCGCGTCGACCAGCGGGGCGCCGTCGACGTCGACGACGAACTCGAGGGCCAGCGATCGAAGGGCGCTGCCGTCCCCGTGGGATGCGGACACGAGGGCGGACTCGTAGAGCGGGGTGAACCCGGGCACGCTGACGGCGAACAGCGACGCCGTGGCCAGGTCCCCGACGGTGACCGGCGCGGTGTCCCCGTTGCCCGGGGCGGGCAGCGGGTGGGCGGCCATCGAGGCCTCCAGCCGTGCGTAGTACCGGGCCGGGTCGGTGCCCAGCGGGCAGGTGCCCTGCGACCCGCACCCGGCCAGCAGGTGGGCGAGCGCGCGCTCGGCGGCGGGGGCCTGCTCGGTGGCCTGCGCGGCCAGGGGTGCATAGAGGTCGACGGCCCCGTCGAGGACCATGGCCCGCACCCGGTGGGGGAAGAGCGAGGCATAGACGGTCCCGAGGACCGTCCCGTAGGAGAGCCCGTAGAAGCTGATCGCGCCGAGCCCCAGCGCCTGGCGGACCCGGTCCATGTCCCGGGCGGTGTCGACGGTGTCGACCTGGGGGGTGAGGGCCGGCGCCGCCAGCGTGCACGCCACAGGGATCCTCCCGAACACGGGGGTGCCGGGCAGCGGCTGGCCGGCGCGTTGCGGTACCGGGACCGCGCTCGTCACCCCGGCGAGGCTCGTGCCGCACCGGAGTGGACTGCTGGACCCGGTGCCCCGGGGGTCGAAGCTGACGACGTCCATCGTGGCGCGGACCGCGGCCGGGAACAGCGGGTACTCGATGGGCAGGATCTGGTTGCCGGACTCGCCCGGTCCGCCCGGGTTGACGACGAGCGTCCCGCCGGAGTCCGACCCGCCGGTCGCGGCGATCCGGCTCACCGCGATCTGCAGCGTGCCGGTCGACGGGTGCGCGTAGTCGAGCGGGACGGGCACGGAGCCGCACTGCACGTCGGCGTGCGTCGGACAGGTCGACCAGGTGACCGGTGGCGGGGGCGCGACGAGCGGCGGAGCGGCCGTGGTCGGGGGTGCGGTTGCCGACGTGCCGGACGACCCGCAGGCGGCGGTGGCCAGGCCGACGACGACCAGGACTGCCAGCACGGGCGCCCGGGCGGGCCCGGCTGGTCGGCGGGCGGGGGCCATGGGCGCAGACGGTAGCAGCGGCGCCCGGCCGGACCGGGGCCGTCCGTGCCTCCCGGTCGCGGCTGCGGCTATCCGGTGGAGGGCCGGAGGATGGGGGACTGGCGGGCCACGAGGCACCCGCGAGGCGGTTCGGTCAGCGCCGGGGACGTGTCGCGCCTAGTGTGGGACCCACATGGGCCCTATCACGCGGGTCCATGTAGGTAGGGCTTCGAAGTGGATCCCCGCGTTTTCGTGCGTGAATTTCAAGGAGACTCAGTTATGGGTGTAGGTGCAGTCAAGTGGTTCAACGCCGAAAAAGGCTTCGGATTCATCACTCCTGACGGCGGCGGGGATGACCTCTTCGTCCATCAGTCGGAGATCCAGATGGAGGGCTTCCGCGACCTCGCGGAGGGCCAGCGTGTGGAGTTCGAGACCAAGCAGGGCCAGAAGGGCCTGCAGGCCAGCCAGGTCCGCAAGATCTGAACCGTCGCTGTCG
>JADGOH010000125.1 GCA_017883025.1 Acidimicrobiales bacterium | reverse complement strand
CGTCAAGCTCGTCGCCGAAGTTGGCGTCGGCACAGTGGCGGCTGGGGTTGCGAAAGCCCACAGCGATGTCGTGCTCATCTCCGGCCATGACGGCGGGACCGGCGCCACGCCGCTCACCTCCCAGAAGCACACCGGCATCCCGTGGGAGCTCGGACTGGCGGAGACGCAGCAGACCCTGATGGCCAACGACCTCCGCGACCGGATCGTGGTCCAGGTCGACGGGCAGATGAAGACCGGCCGCGACGTCGTGGTCGGCGCGCTGCTCGGGGCGGAGGAGTTCGGCTTCGCCACCGCGCCGCTCGTGGTGTCGGGCTGCATCATGATGCGCGTCTGCCACCTCGACACGTGCCCCGTCGGGATCGCCACCCAGAACCCGGTGCTGCGCGAGCGGTTCACGGGCACGCCGGAGTTCGTCGAGACGTTCTTCGAGTACATCGCCGAGGAGGTCCGGGAGTACCTGGCCGCGCTCGGACTGCGCACGCTCCAGGAGGCGGTCGGCCGGGTGGACCTGCTGGACGCCGCGGCCGCCGTCGACCACTGGAAGGCGTCGGGGCTCGACCTCGCTCCCATCCTCCAGCCGCCCGATGCTCCCGAGGGCGCGCTGCGCCACCGTGTCGCCGATCAGGACCACGGCCTCGACAAGGCCCTCGACCACGCCTTCCTCGAGCGATGCCGTCCGGCCATCGAGGACGGCACCCGCGTCGCCGCCGAGGTGGCCGTCACCAACGTGAACCGCACGGTGGGGACGCTCCTCGGCTACGAGATCACCAGGCGGCACGGTGGCGCCGGACTGCCCGAGGGCACCATCGACCTGACCTTCCGGGGCTCCGCGGGCCAGAGCTTCGGCGCCTTCGTGCCGAAGGGCGTCACCATGCGCCTCCTCGGTGATACCAACGACTACCTGGGCAAGGGGCTGTCCGGCGGCCGCATCGTGGTGCGCCCGGCCGAGGACGCCCCGTTCGCCGCAGAGGACAACATCATCGCCGGCAATGTGATTCTCTACGGGGCCACCTCCGGCGAGGTCTTCCTTCGGGGCCAGGTCGGGGAGCGGTTCTGCGTCCGCAACTCGGGCGCCATCGCCGTCGTGGAAGGCGTGGGTGACCACGCGTGCGAGTACATGACCGGCGGGCGCGTCGTGGTGCTCGGACCGACCGGGCGCAACTTCGGCGCCGGCATGTCTGGCGGCATCGCCTACGTCTACGACCCCCACGGCGAGCTGGCCCGGGTCTACAACAACGAGATGGTCGACCTCGAGCCGCTGAGCCACGACGACCGGCTGTGGCTGCGCGACCGGGTCCACCTGCATGAGCAGGAGACGGGGTCCGAGGTGGCCGCCCGCCTGCTGGCCGACTGGACGAACGAGTGCGAGCAGTTCGTGACGGTGATGCCCAGGGACTACCGGAGGGTCCTGGAGGCGACCGAGCGGGCCGTGGCCGAGGGCCGTTCGGTGGACGAGGCGGTCATGGAGGTGTCCCGTGGGTGACGTGACCGGGTTCTTGAAGTTCGACCGGGAACTCCCGGCCCGCAGGCCGGTGCCGGTGCGGGTCCGCGACTGGAAGGAGGTCTACGAGCCCTTCGAGGCCGAGGCCGCCTCACGCCAGGGCGCGCGCTGCATGGACTGCGGCATCCCCTTCTGCCACGAGGGCTGCCCGCTCGGCAACCTCATCCCCGAGTGGAACGACCTCGTCTACCGGGACGACTGGTCGGAGGCGATCGAGCGCCTGCACGCCACGAACAACTTCCCCGAGTTCACCGGGCGGCTGTGCCCGGCGCCGTGCGAGGGGGCGTGCGTGCTCGGCATCAACGCCGACCCGGTCGCCATCGAGCGCATCGAGTACGAGATCATCGAGCGCGCCTGGTCCGAAGGTTGGGTAGAGGCGGTGCGCCCGAGTGCACCGACCGGCAAGCGGGTGGCTGTGGTCGGATCGGGACCGGCAGGGCTTGCCGCCGCACAGCAGTTGTGCCGTGCCGGGCACACCGTGGTCGTCTACGAACGCGCCGAGCGCCCCGGTGGGCTCCTCCGCTACGGCATCCCCGAGTTCAAGATGGAGAAGTCCGTCCTCGACCGCCGACTGGCCCAGCTCGAGGCCGAGGGAGTCGAGTTCCGGTGCGGCGTGTCCGTGGGCGCACCGTCGCCCACCGTGGGGCGTGCCGTGGCCGACGGTGCGACGGTCGTACCGTCGGCCGACCTCGTGGCCGACTACGACGCCGTGGTGCTGGCGGGCGGGGCGACCCTGCCCCGGGACCTGCCCGTGCCCGGGCGCGGGCTCGACGGGATCCACCGGGCCATGGACTACCTGAAGCCGTCCAACATGGTCCAGGAGGGCACGCTGCCCGCGTCCCCGATCACGGCCGAGGGCAAGCACGTGGTCATCATCGGTGGCGGCGACACCGGAGCCGACTGTCTGGGCACCGCACACCGGCAGGGGGCTCTCAGCGTCCATCAGCTGGAGATCATGCCGGAGCCGCCCCTGACCCGTCCCGGGGACAACCCGTGGCCCACCTGGCCGCTGATCCTCCGCACGTCGTCGGCCCTCGAGGAGGGCGGCGAGCGCATCTTCTCGGTCACCACCGACGAGTTCGTGGACGACGGGTCCGGTGCGGTCGCCGGCCTGCGGGGCCACGAGGTCGAGGTGACCACCGGCGCCGACGGGCGCCCATCGTTCACCCCGGTCGACGGCAGCGAGTTCGAACTCCCGTGCCAGCTGGTGCTCCTGGCCATGGGCTTCCTCGGCGCCGAGCCCGACGGCGTCGTCGCCGACCTCGGCCTCGAGCTCGACGCCCGCGGCAGTGTGGCTGCTGACGGCGACTGGTCGACCAACGTGGACTCCGTCTTCGTGTGCGGCGACATGACCAGGGGTCAGAGCCTGATCGTGTGGGCCATCGCCGAGGGACGGTCGGCGGCCGCAGCCGTCGACCGTCACCTGATGGGCCAGACGTCACTGCCGGCGCCGATCGCTCCCGGCGAGCTCGCCCTGCGGTAGGCATTCGCGTCGTGGGGCAGACTGCAGGGATGGACGCACGACCCGCCGGTCCGGACGACCTCCCCGCGGTGGCCGCCACGCTCGCCGGTGCATTCATGGACGACCCGGCCTGGTCGTGGGTCCTGACCGATCCCGCCCGCCGTGAGGAGCAGCTGTTCGCCGTATGGTCGCTCCTGCTCGAAGGGGGCGTCGACTACGGCTGGGTGTGGATGACGCCGGGGGCCGAGGCGGCCACGCTGTGGATCCCCCCGGGGATGCCCGAGCTGGCTGCACCCCAGGAAGCCCGGATCGGGCCACTCCTCCACGAGCTCCTCGATGGCGACGTCAGCCGGATCGACACGCTGGGGGAGCGGTTCATGCGGGCGCACCCGGCGGCGCCGGACCACTACTACCTCAGCCTGTTCGGCACCCGGCCGGACTGCCGCGGTCGGGGGATCGGCATGGCGCTGCTGGCCGACAACCTGGCCCGGGTCGACACCGAGGGCCGGCCCGCCTTCCTCGAGTCGACCAACGCGGCCAACCTGGCGCGGTACCGGTCGGTCGGGTTCGCCGACCACGGCGCCTTCGACCTTCCCGACGGGGGGCCCACCGTCACCACCATGTGGCGCGACGCCCGCTGAACCCCGGCACCGTCCCCTCGTGAGCCGCGCCGGTCCGCCGCCGGACGACGGGGCGCGCCACTCGGTGGAGTGGTACCGGGAGCGGTTCGGGGCCGACCCGATGCGCCCCGGCGGCCAGGTGATGATCCCGTGTGAGGGCGGCCCGTCCGGGGCCCGGCTGGAGACGTTCCCGCCACGGATCGAGATCGAGGTCCGGGGCGGGGTCTACGTGCTCGCCGACGACGGTCCCGTCCATGCCTGGCGCTACCACTTCGTGTCCCCGGTGCTCTGATCCCGTCGCCTCCCGTGCGATAGGGCCCCGACCCGGGCGGGGCACCCGGGGACGGTCCTCCACGTCGTCTGCGACCGTCGATCGTCCGGTGATGCGCGATGGGACACGACCGGGAACCCGGATTCGGCGCGAGGATGGTGGCGTGGGATCGAGCGGCAGTCGCAGGCGGGTGGAGCGGTCCGGCGGACAGAGCGACAACGGGCCCGTCCCGACGGCACCGGCGGGGGATCCGGTGCCGCCGGTGATGTGGCCCGACGCCGGGTCGGGGTTCGAGGCCGACCCGTTCAGCCCCGCGGGGTCGCTCCAGCGGGAGGCGATGTTCCTCCGAGGGCTGTCGGGCGGCGGTGGCCGCGTCGGCCGGGCCGCCCTGTGGGTGGTGCTCGGCGTGGTGGCCGTCGTCGCGTTCTCGCTCCTGGTCACGTTCCTGATCCACCATGGGTGACCGCCCGCGATCCACTGCGGTCGACCGGTGACGGGGACCCGGACCCGGTAGACTGGAGGCACGAAGGGGAGTAGCGTCCTCGTCCCGAACGAGAAGAGCACACGTGTCCCTCACCCCCGCAGGCTCCACTGTCACGGTGGTTGCCGGGGCGCCGCCCACCACCCTCAAGCCGGTGATCGACGCTCTGCCCGACTCGGTGTACGACAATCCGACGTGGCGGGGAATGGCCTACTTCGCCCGGGACGCCGTCATGTACGTCGGGCTCCTCGTGGCCCTGGTCCTCGTCAGCAACGTGTTCGCCGTGTTGGCGCTCGAGGTGGTCATGGGACTGGTGGTCTCGGCCCTCTTCGTCGTCGGCCACGACGCCGCCCACGGCGCACTGTTCTCCTCCAAGCGGATGAACTCGACGGTCGCCCACCTGGCGTTCCTGCCCAGCTTCCACGTCTACGAGGGGTGGATCCTGGGCCACAACCGGGTGCACCACCCCTACACGGTCCGCCAGGGCTACGACTTCGTCTGGCACCCGACCACACCGGAGCAGTTCGCCGAGCTGGGCTGGTGGCGTCAGACCCTCCACCGGGCCGAGTGGTCGTGGGCCGGCGCCGGCGCCTACTACATCCACCAGGTGTGGTGGAAGAAGATGATGGTGGGCCCGAATCCGGCCCGCTGGGTGAAGGCGATCCGCCGGGACCGCTGGATCGTCACCGCGTTCATCGCCGGGATGCTCGCTCTGTTCACGATGATCGGCGTCGCCGCCGGCGACTCGATCGCCGGCATCGTCTGGCTCGACGCCCGCACGGTGGTCCTCCCGTTCCTCGGCTTCGCCTCGTTCATCGGCACCATGGTCCACGTCCACCACATCGCCCCCGACATCCGGTGGTGGAAGAAGGCGGAGTGGAACAAGTTCAAGGCCCAGATGGAGGGCACCACGGTCCTGCGTGCACCGAAGGGGTTCAACTTCTTCTTCCACTGGATCATGGTCCACGTCCCGCACCACGTGGACATGCGGGTCCCGATGTACCACCTGGAGGAGGCGGCCTCGGCCATCGAGGCCGCGTTCCCCGGGACCGTGATCGACAAGCCGCTCCGGTTCCGCGACTTCGTGGCGAACTCCCGGGCCTGCAAGCTCTACGACTTCGACGAGGGTCTCTGGCTGACGTATGCCGAGGGCCGGCGGCACCTGGCCGGGGCCTGAGCCGGCCGCCGGGCTGGTCCCGGCACCCAATTCGCTCCCGGATCGGGACTTTCGACCCTGGAACTGGTGCATCCCCGGGCCCCACACTCACAGGACTGCGGAGCGGTGGCGGCACGAGTGAGGGGTAGCCATGAGCGGAGGGATGTCGACCGACCACGGATCGGGCGCGGCGGTGGAGCAGGTCCTGGACCTGGACGCCCTCGCCCGACAGCTCCCCGAATTGCGTACGCGCTATGCGACGGCGCCGCCCTTCCCGCACGTCGCCCTCGACGGGTTCCTCCGCCCGGACGTGGCGCACGCCGCCGTGCTCGAGGTGCCGCCGGTCGATCGCGAGCACTGGGTCAACTACGTCCACGCCAACGAGCGGAAGTTCGCCAACACGGACCCGTCGACGTGGGGCCCCACGCTGCGGGCCGTGTGGGAGGAGATGACCTCGCCGCGGTTCCTCCGGTTCCTGGGCGAACTGACCGGGATCGAGGGACTCGTGGCCGACCCGTCCCTCGAAGGTGCGGGCCTGCACCAGACGAGGTCGGGCGGGTTCCTCAACATCCATGCGGACTTCACCGTGCATCCGCACCGCCGGCACTGGCACCGACGGGTGAACCTGTTGGTGTACCTCAACGAGGACTGGCTCCCCGAGTACGGCGGCGACCTCGAGTTGTGGAGCCGCGACATGCGCACCCGGGTGGAGGTCGTGGCACCGCTGGCCAACCGGGCCGTGGTGTTCACCACCGGCGCCGACACGTGGCACGGTCATCCGGACCCGTTGCGCTGCCCGCCGGGACGCGCACGGCAGTCACTCGCCATCTACTACTACACGGTCGAGGACGCCCCGGTGGCCCGGTCGACCGAGTATCGGGCCCGGCCGGGCGACGGGGCGAAGTCCGTCGTGATCTGGCTCGACAAGGAGCTCGTGCGGTCCTACGACTGGGTCAAGCGCCGGGTCGGGCTGTCGGACCGAGCCTGGGCCCGGATGCTCGGCGGATTCGGGAGGCGATCGTCGGGCCCGGGATGACCCGGTGCCCCGGACCCCCGTCCCACGCCGTGCTTCCCCGGTCGGGCGTCAGCCCGGACGGGTGGCCCCGACGAACCCGGCCCAGTCGGCGGGTTCCAGGCGCACGACTGCCCCCGAGTGGGGCGCGTCGACCATGAGGCCGGAGCCGACGTAGATCCCGACGTGGTCGACGCCCGTCGGCCCGGACCCGAAGTACACGAGATCGCCGGGCCGCACCGTGGTCCCGTCGAGCACCGGCGGCCCGGCGTCGAACTGACCCTGGGCGACCCGGGGGAGCACCACACCGGCCGTCGCGTACGCCGCACGCGAGAGCCCCGAGCAGTCGAAGCCCCCGGGACCGTCGCCGCCCCACAGGTAGGGGGCCCCGAGCGCACCGGCGGCAAAGGCGAGCACGGCCGCGACGGCACCGTCCACCGCGGGGTCCACGGCGAACGCGAGGGACAGGGTGAGGACCGTGTCGACGTACACGTCGGCGTGGTTGTAGGCGAACACGGCGGCCCGCAGCCCGCCCGCCGACCCGGCGCCGTCGGCGCACAGCAGGGCCGCCGCCGTGTACACCGCGTCCACCGCGTCGTACGGCGATGCCGGCGTGGCGCCTCCCGGCCCGACGGTGGCGTAGGCCGCGAAGGTGGCCGGTTCGAACTGCATCGGCCCCTCTGCTCCTGCCGGGTTGGCTCCGGACGCCACGCCGGGCGCGGTCGACCGCCCGCTGTCGGACTCGACCGTGCCGATGGCGGCGAGCACCGACCATGGGAGGCCCGGGCAGGTGGCGGCTGCGGCCTGGTCGAGGGCGGCCCAGCCCGCAGGCAGTGCCGGCTCCGGCGCACTCCGGGGGCCGGTGACGGGGCCGCCGGCGGGCGCCGGGGTCCCACCGCCGACGGCGGCGGCCAGGGTGGCGACGCCCAGGACGAGAACGGCGACGACGAGGGCGCAGAGGCCCACCAACTTGCCCACAGGCACTCCTCGGGGGAGTCGGGGAGGAGGTGAGCCACGGGCTCAGAGCGTGCCGTTCGGGTGGGGCCCACGGTCGGGTAGGCGACCGGTCCGGCGGACGTGTACCCAGTCCATCACCCGGACGCCGCCCGCACAAGGGCCCGGTCAGGTGCCGGTGGGGCCCACCTGGCGCTCGCGGACCACGAGGGCCCCGTTTGGGCAGGCGGCGGCGGCACGATGGGCCCGCCGGACGTCCCGGGGCGACTCCGCCACGGCCAGGACGACCTTGCCGAATCCCCACTGGTCGAGGTCCACACCGTCCGAGTAGAAGAGCGCGCAGATGGCGTGCCCTCGGCAGAGGATCGGGTCGATCCGGATGTCGGCGCTCATGCCCACTCCCGCAGGTCGTTCCGGCCGATGGTGAGCTCCATCTCGGGCACGGCGAACACGGGGGGATGGTCCGACCCCCGGCACGGGTGGCCGGCGAGATGCCCGATGACGTCGTCCTCGAAGACCGAGAGCGTGGAGCGGATCAGCTGCACGACGGCGTCCGGGTGACCGCACGCACCACTGCCGTGCACGGTCCCGCCGAGGGCGGCCAGCCTGCGGGCGCCCCGGCGTCGAAGGGTGCCGGCGGCCAGGGCCTCGCAGCCCCCGGCCAGGCGCGGCAGCCCGGCCACGCACGTCCCGCACTGACCGGCCGACTCCCCGGCCAGGTAGCGGACGATGCGTGCCGTCTCCACGAGCGCGCAGGCGCCGTGGGGGAGCACGCCGAGCAGGCCGCACCCGGGCCCGGCCTCCACGCACCCCAGAGCCTCCCTCGTCCACGGGGTCTGCCAGGCCTCCTCCCCCAGTACCCAGGTCCCGGCGAACCCGCCGACCAGCACGGCGGCTGGCGGGGCGACGATGGCGTCGGCAACCAGCACGTCCCCGATGGTCACCGGACCGTGGAGCTCGAGCACGCGACCCGGGTGAGTCACCGCCCCGGTGACGGTCACGAGGCGGGGGCCCGGTGAGGACGGGTCACCGTGGGCGGCCCACTCGTCGGGCCCGACGCGGGCGATGACGGCCAGGTGCGCCACCGTCTCGGCGTTGGAGACGACGGTGGGCCGACCGGACGGACCCTCGACCGCGAGCGGGAGCGTGGTGAACATCGGCCGGGCCTGGCCGCCGTCGACGAACGAGGCGACCGCGGACGACTCGCCTGCGACGTACCTGTCGGGACCCGACGAGACTCGCCACCGGGGATCGGCGAGCCCTCGGTGGAGTCGCTCGACGATCGCGGCCGTCAGCACCGGGGCGGGTGAGTCGGGCGCCCGGTGGAGGTGGATCACCACCTCGTCCACGCCGAGGGCGGCGGCCACCAGCGCAGCGCCGTCCAACACCAGATGGGGGCGTTCGGCGCACAGGGTCCGGTCCTTTCGACTGGCCGGCTCACTCTCGCCCGCGTTGACGACCAGCAGCGGCCGGCCCCCGGAGAAGCGGGCCGTCTCGACCTTGCGGGCGAGCGGGAAGCCACCGCCACCACGTCCGTCGAGGCGGCTG
>JADGOH010000029.1 GCA_017883025.1 Acidimicrobiales bacterium | reverse complement strand
CGCGACCTGTTGGTCCTCCTCACCCGGACCGAGCTCAAGGTCAAGTACAAGAACTCGGTGCTCGGCTACCTGTGGTCGATGCTCAACCCGGCCCTGGTGTTGATCATCTACTACGTGGTCTTCAAGATCATCGCCAAGAACGGCCAGCCCAACTTCGCCATCTGGCTGTTCGCCGGATTGCTCGTGTGGAACCTGTTCAACGGCTCGGCCATGGCGGCGACCTCGGTGGTCGTGGGAAAGGCGGGCATCGTCAAGAAGGTGGCCTTCCCCCGCGAGCTGCTGGCGCTCTCGGTGGTGGGCGTGGCCATGGTGATGTTCGTCATCCAGGTGGTGGTGCTGATCCTGGCGCTGCTCCTGACCGGTGTCGTCCCCGACTGGTCCTATGCGCCGCTGCTCCCGCTGGCGCTGGTGACGCTGATCGTGTTCACCGGGGCCGTGTCGATCTTCCTGTCGGCGGTCAACGTGTACCTGCGGGACACCCAGCACCTCACCGAGGTGCTCCTGATGGCGTGGTTCTGGGGTACGCCGATCGTCTACACGTACGGGCAGATCGCGACGCAGGTGGCCAACCACCCGTCGTTGGCCTGGTTGAAGTACCTGTTCCTGGCCAACCCGGTCACCCCGATCGTGATGACGTTCCAGCGGACGATCTACGGGAAGACGCAGTACACCTACCAGGGCAAGCTCTATCACATCCTCCCCACCTGGGGGCCCGGGCAGTACGCAGCACTCCTCGGCGTCGTGCTCGCCGTCAGCACCGTGCTCTTCCTCCTGGCGCTGATCGTATTCGGCCGCCTCGAGGGCAACTTCGCCGAGGAGCTCTGAGTCATGACCGTCGCCATCGAGATCCGTGAGATCTCCAAGCAGTTCAAGCTCTACAGCGAGAAGCACACCTCGCTCAAGGAGCGGGTGATCCACGGCGGCAAGATGCCGTACACCCCGTTCTGGGCGCTGCAGGACGTCAACGTCGACATCATGCAGGGCGAGACGTTCGGAATCCTCGGCCGCAACGGATGCGGCAAGTCGACCCTCCTGAAGTGCGTCGCCGGGATCCTCAAGCCGACCGCGGGCGAGATCCGGGTGCGCGGCAGCCTGGCCGCCATGCTCGAACTCGGCGCCGGGTTCCAGCCCGAGCTGTCGGGGCGCGACAACATCTACCTGAACGGCTCGCTGCTCGGGCTCTCCCGCTCCGAGATCGAGAAGCGCTTCGACGAGATCGTGGCGTTCGCCGAGCTCGAGGACTTCATCGACAACCAGGTCAAGTTCTACTCGTCGGGCATGTACGTCCGGCTCGGGTTCGCCGTGGCCGTCAACGTCGAGCCCGACGTGCTGCTGGTCGACGAGGTCCTGGCCGTCGGCGACGCATCGTTCCAGCGCAAGTGCATGGACCACGTGAAGCGGTTCCAGCGCGAGGGCCGGACCATCGTCGTCGTGAGCCACGCCACCGACACCATGCGCCAGAACTGCGAGCGGGTCATGGTGATGAACCACGGCAAGGTGATCACCATCGACGAGCCGGGCGAGGGCATCCGGGTCTTCCTCGCCGACCTGCTCGGGGTCGGCACCCTCGAGGGCTCCGAGTCCGGCGGCATCGAGGGCAACGTCCTCGCCATCGGCACCGTCCACGCCGAGCACGGCGGCAGCGGCGACCGACTCCACCTGTACCCGGGGGAGTCGCTGACCATCACCGCCGACCTCGACAGCCTCGCCCCGGTCCCGAACGCCATGGCCACGATCGCCATCCACGACGATTCCAACGAGCTCGTCTTCGCCTCGGACCCCGACGACCCGATGTGCGCCCTCGAGGTCCCCGAGGGCGGCGGTATCGTGCGGTTCCACTTCCCAGAGGTGCCGTTGCTCGACGGCACCTACTCGGTGAGCGTGGGCGTCCGCAGTGCCACGGAGACGGCCATCTTCGACTGGAAGGACCAGGTGACCAAGTTCGAGGTGGCCAACCCCGGTCGGTCCACCGGCCGGGTCCGGCTGCCCCTCGACGTCAGCTTCCGGCTCCGCTCGGCCGACCGCACCGGCGAGGTCCCGGCGGTGGGCGCCGAGTTCTCGCCTCTGGCGATCCCGGGTTGGGAGGAGTCGACGGCGTGACCGCCGTCACCCGTATCGACCAGGTCATTCCCACGCTGGCCAGCAGGGACGCCATCGGCGGACACGTGATGCAGCTGCGGGACCTGCTGCGTTCGCGTGGGTACCAGTCCGACATCTATTACGGCAACGCCTCGCCCGACCGCCTGGACGACGGCTCGCCCATCACCCGCATCGGCGACAAGCCCTCGTCGGGCCGGGTCCTCCTGTACCACCTGTCGATCGGGAGCGGGGTGGCCGACATCTTCCGCGACCGGCCCGAGCGCAAGTTCGTGAACTACCACAACATCACCCCGGCCGACCTGCTCGAGGCCTGGATCCCGGCCGTGGGGGAGGAGGTCCGGTGGGGCAGGGCCCAGCTGCGCGACCTGGCCCCGGTCACCGAGTTCGCCATCGCCGACTCGGGCTTCAACGAGCGCGAGCTGCGCGACGCCGGCTACCGGTCGACGACCACCATCCCGCTGCTGATCGACCCCGAGGACTTCACCGGCTCGCCCGACCCGGCTCTGTCCGCCCGGCTGGCCCGTCAGCGGGCCGGCGGCGGTGCCGACCTGCTGTTCGTCGGCAAGGTCTCGCCGCACAAGGGCCAGCACGACCTGGTCAAGGCGCTGGCCGCCTACCGTCGCCTCTACGACCCCTCGGCCCGACTGCACATCGTCGGCGGCGCCATCAGCGAGGAGTACCGCGACGCCGTGCTGCGGTTCGCCGACGAGCTGGGCCTGGCCGACGCCGTCGAGATGGCCGGGTCGGTCACCCACGAGGAGCTGATCGCGTACTACGCCGGCTGTGACGTCTTCCTGTGCCTGTCGAACCACGAAGGCTTCTGCGTCCCGCTGCTCGAGTCGATGTACCACCGGCTGCCGATCGTGTCCTGGGAGAGCACGGCCGTGCCCGGGACGGTGGAGCAGGCCGGGCTGATCCTGCCCGACAAGGAGCCGGCACGGGTGGCCGCGGCCATCCACCGGGTGATCGACGACGCCCGGCTGCGCGAGGAGCTGGCCGCAGCCGCCGCCGAACGGGTCGACTGGTTCGCCCTGCCCCGGGTGCAGGACGGGTTCGTCGCCGCCCTCGAGGCCGCCTGCGCCGCATGACGCACGCCGCAGGACGCCGCCGGACCCGTGCCCGGGGGACGTCGGAGGGACGGGTGCAGTGAGGGTCGCCTTCGTCGTCCCCCGGTACGGGCCGGCCATCATCGGGGGCGCCGAGACGGCGGCCCGCCTCCTGGCCGAGCACCTCGTCGCCCTGCGGGGCTGGGAGGTCGACGTGCTCACCTCCTGCGCCGAGGACTTCGTCACCTGGGAGGACGTGTATCCCGAGGGCGAGACGTGGGTCAACGGGGTGCGGGTCGTCCGCTTCCGGTCCGCCGCCGGCCGCGACCCATCCTTCCACCCGCTCTCCGCCGCACTCCTCGCCGACCCCGCCGCCGCATCGCCGGCCGACGCCGAGCGGTGGATCGACCTGCAGGGACCGGTCACCCCCGCCCTGGCCGATGCCGCAGCCGGATGGGAGGCGGACGCGCTGATCTTCTACCCGTACCTCTACTACCCGACGGTCCGGGTGATCGACCGGGTGGCGGCGCCCACCATCCTCCATCCCGCCGCCCACGACGAGCCGGCCCTCCACCTCCCGGTCTTCCCCCGGGTGTTCGACGCGGCCGACGCCCTGGTCTTCCAGACCGAGGCGGAGCGGCACCTGGTCGAGCGGACGTTCCCGGTGGCCAGCCACCAGCAGCTCCTGCTCGGCCTCGGCGTCGACGACCCCGCGGCCGAGGGGCCGGTCGCCGGGGCGGGTCCCGTCGGGGAACCGGATGACGCTGGGGACCCGGGCGCACGGGTGCCGGACGACCCGTACCTGCTCTGCCTCGGGAGGGTCGACAGCCACAAGGGCACGACCCTCCTGGCCCGGTACTTCGCCCGCTTCAAGGAGCGGCGTCCCGGACCCCTGCGCCTGGTGCTGGCGGGCCCGGTGGTCGACGCCCCGGGGCCGCACCCCGACGTGGAGGTGCTCGGCCCCGTGTCGGACGAGGCGAAGTGGGCGCTCCTGGCCGGGGCGGCCGCACTGGTGTCGCCCTCCGCGTGGGAGGCGTTCTCGTTGGTCGTGGCCGAGGCCTGGAGCGCCCGGACGCCGGTGCTGGTCAACGCCGGCTGCGCGGCCACCGTCGAGCACTGCCGACGCTCGGGCGGCGGGCTCACCTTCGACGGCTATGGCGAGTTCGAGGTCGCCGTCGACCGGCTCGTCGACGACGGCCCGTTCCGGGACGCGCTCGGCCACCGTGGCCGGGCCTACGTCGACGGGCGCTTCCGGTGGCCCCACGTGATCGACCGCTATGCGGCGTTCGTCGAGTCGGTCGTGGCCAGGACCGCACGCCGGTCGGCTCGTGCAGGACCGGTCACCCTCGCGGAGTGACCGACCCGGTCAGCCGACCACCGCCGAGCCGAGCGGTCGGGCGCCGGGCTGGACCACGACACCGACGCCGAGGATCGTCGCACCCGGGCTGATCCGCCAGACCAGGTAGTCGGCGACGGGCCCGGCGTTCGGGACACGGAAGGCCTGGACGTGCCCGGCCAGCTGCGCCAGCCCGGGCAGGCTCGGCGGTGCGATGAGGAACACGGAGCCGCCCGGACCGACCGGCACCGTCGGGGCCGCCGTGTAGTAGAGCGACCCGAACTGTTCGTTGTAGACGGCCGCTCCCGGGACGACGAGGGTGACCCGGTCGCGGGGGAGCTCCCATCCGGCGTTGCGATAGAAGGAGATCCCGCCGTCGAGGGAGTCGATGACGACCACGTCACGGCCCGGTCGCACGACCGGTGCCAGCCGGGCCAGTGCCTCGTCGACGGCGTCGGCCGACCGTATGGCCGACCGGGTGTCCAGGTAGGGCGCCTGGTAGCGGGCCTGCGTCAGCCACAGTCCGTGCCCGGTACTGGACGGGGCGCCCGGGAGCACGCCGGTCCCGGCGAGGAAGCGTTGGGCACCCAGGACGGTGATGGCGACCACGGCCAGGGACGCCACGGCCAGCCACACCCGGGTGGCGACGGTCGCCCGCGGCGCGGGCGACCCCGGTTCGACGGGCCGGGATCGCAGGAGCGCGGCAGGCACGAGGAGGAGGGCGATGACCAGGCCGGGCAGGGCGCCGAGGAGGTAGCCACCCTTGGCGAACTGCACCAGGAAGACGATGGCCAGTGGCGGGACCACGGCGGCGGCCAGGATCGCAGTGCGCGACTGGTACCAGGGGCGGGCCCACGTCGACCCGACGCCGGGGGGAGCGGGTGCCGTGTCGCCTTCCTCCGGGGTGGGGCCGGCCGCCACGACGGCCGGCCGGGTACCCTCGCCGAAGAGGAGGGCGCGGGCGTCCGTCGGCGGCACGGCGTCCACCGGGCGGCGGGCCACCCGCACGAGCGTCCGGATCCCGAGCACGCAGGCGGACAGCAGCGCCAGGGCGGCCAGGGGCGCGAGGGCCAGCGACGTGAAGGCGGCCGCCGTGCCGAGGTTGGTGGCTCCTCCCGGGGCGTGGTCGAGCACGGACGTCGCCCGGATGGCGCCGAGCGACTCGATCCGGGTCGCCCGGGCCCATGCCGACACACCGCCCGGCTGGGTGAGCGCCATGGGCACGAACCACGCCGCCACGGCTGCCACGCCCGCCACCACCGTCACGACCGCCTCCCGGAACCGTCGGACGGAGCCGGCGACGGCGATGAGGGCGACCACGGCGAACGCCTGGAAGGCGGACTGGCGGAACCCGGCGACCAGTCCCAGGGACACGAGCGCCGCTGCCCCGTGCCACGAATGGGGCCGGGCCCGCCACGCCAGGAGGATCAGCAGGGGTGCGGCCAGGAGGTCGAACGAGTACGTCGCCACGATCGAGCCGTTGAACCACACGAAGGGCGATGTGGCGACCAGCAGGCCCGCGGCCAGGCCCACCCACCGTCCCCCGAGGTCCCGACCGGCGACGACCATCAGGCCGGCGGCCGCCGCCGAGGTCACCGCCGAGACCAGGACGAGCGAGGCGACGGTGCCGGCTCCGGCCGCGTGGACCAGCCGGCCGGCCACGACGTAGAGGAAGTAGCCGGGTGGCTGGGGGCGCCCATGGGTGACGTCGAACCGGGCGACCGCGGCGGCGTACTGGGCGGAGTCCCAGTCCGTGGGTCCGGTGGCCGCCGTGGCGAGCCTGGCGACCAGGGCCATCACGCCCACCACCCACGGGAGCACCAGGTCGGCCAGATCCCACCCGACCGTCCCGGCGCGGTCCGAGGCGATCCGGCCCGGACGCGGGCCGCCCGACGATGCGTCGGACCCCGGGCGCGGAGTCGTCCGGTCGGAGGCCATGCCTCAGGGTACCGAGTGATGCGGCCGCCGCCGGGTACGGTCCCGGGGTGGGAGCCGGCACGCCCGAACCGTTCAGGTTTGTCCCGATCGTGCCGATACCCACGCAGAAGAGTCCCCGGAGGGCATCCCGCCGCGTCCCCGTCCTGACGGAATCGTGGGAGGGTGGCGTCCGCGGGCACGGGCACGAGTCGAGGGGAACCATGGATCAGCGATCGACGACCGGGGCGGCACGCGGGGCCGGTTCGGCACCACACCCGACCACACGGTCGAGCGGACGGATCGGCGGGCCGACGGGCCGACGCCGCCCAGGTGCCCGGCGGAAGCTCGGCCCCCGGGTCGCCACCCTGGCCGCACTGCTGGTCGGACTGGCACCGGTGCTGGTCACCGTGGTCCCCGGACGGTCCACCGCCGCCGTGCCCCGCCTGTCGAGCATCAGCCTGGCCTGGCAGCAGGTGCTGCCGGACGCCGGCGGCCCGATCGCCCAGGGATCGCCCAACGTGGCCACCCTGGACGGCGGCGGCCCGTCCGTCGTCGTGGGCGACCGGGCGGGAAGCGTCTACGCCTTCCACCTGTCCAACGGCTCGGGGGTCGGCGGATGGCCGGTCCCCGTGGGCGCCCCGGTCGACTCCACCCCGGCGGCGAGCCCCGACGGCTCGGGCACCGACTACGTCTACGTGGGCACCGGCAATGCCGCCACCAACAGGTCCGGCGGCTACGTCGGCCTGACGAACACCGGACGCACCGTGTTCTCCCGGCCGGCGACCGACCCCAACGCCAACTACGGCGTGCAGGCCTCGCTGGCCGTCGGACCGCTCGAGGGGGTCCAGGCCGTCGTGGCACCGTCACTCGGGCAGAACGCCTACGCCCTCAACGCGGGCAACGGGGCCACACTCCCCGGCTGGCCGTTCTTCACCGCCGACAGCGGGTTCACCACCCCGTCCCTGGCCGACGTCTACAACATCGGCCAGACCGAGGTCGTCATGGGCGGGGACTCGACGGCCGGCAACGCCAATGGGCAGCAGTACGCCAACGGGGGCCACCTGCGGGTACTGGGCGCCGGTGGCAACCTGATCTGCCACTACGACACCAACCAGACCGTCGACTCGTCGACGGCCGTCGGGAACTTCCTGGGCGGCGGGGCCGTGGGCATCGCCTTCGGCACCGGCTCGTTCTGGCCGGGGGCGTCGGACACGAACGCCCTGTTCGCCTCCGACTCCCACTGCAACATCGCCTGGCGGGACGACCTGGGCGGCAACACCATCTCCAGCCCGGCCATCGGTGACGTGCTCGGCAACAGCAGCGAGCAGGTCGTCGAGGGCGTCGACACCGGGACGAACGGCAAGGTGTGGGCACTCAACGGGTCGAACGGCGCCGCCCTCCCCGGCTGGCCGGTCACGACGCCCGGTCGGATCATCGGCGGCGTGGCCCTGGCCGACCTGACCGGTGGCGGCTACAACGACGTGCTCGTCCCGACCACCTCTGGACTCGAGATCTTCGACGGCAAGAGCGCCCAGCACGTCGCCACCCTGGGCGCCGGTGCCGTGGCCCTCCAGAACTCGCCGCTGGTGACCATCGACCCGGGTGGCTCGATCGGGATCACGATCGCCGGCTACGGCGCCGGGAACGAGGGCATCGTGCAGCACTACGTGGTGGCGGGCTCGGCCGGCCACACCCTCGGCCTCCGCTCGTGGCCCATGTTCCACCACGACCCGCAGCTCACCGGATGGCTGAGCGGGGCCGCACCCGGCCATCTCAACTCGCCGATCGTGGGCATGGCCGCCACCCCGAGCGGCCAGGGATACTGGAACGCGGCGGCCGACGGCGGGATCTTCGCCTTCGGCAACGCCGGATTCCACGGCTCGATGGGCGGCCATCCGCTCGCCCGCCCGGTGGTGGCCATGGCCGCCACCGCCAGCGGGGGCGGCTACTGGGAGGTCGCGTCCGACGGGGGGATCTTCGCCTTCGGTAATGCCGGCTTCTACGGCTCGATGGGCGGCCAGCCGCTGGCGCGTCCGGTGGTCGGGATCGCCGCCACCGCCAGCGGGCACGGCTACTGGGAGGTCGCATCCGACGGGGGGATCTTCGCGTTCGGTGACGCCGGCTTCTACGGCTCGACCGGCGGGTTCCATCTCAACCAGCCCGTCGTGTCGATGACGCCGACGGCGGACGGGCACGGCTACTGGCTGGTGGCGGCCGACGGGGGGATCTTCGCGTTCGGTGACGCCGGCTTCTACGGCTCGATGGGCGGCCAGCCGCTCAACCAGCCGATCGTCGCCATGGCCGCCAACGGGTCCCAGGGCTACTGGCTGACCGCGGCCGACGGCGGCGTGTTCAGCTTCGGGTCGGCGCCGTTCTGGGGCTCCACCGGCAGCCTGCACCTGGTACTCCCCGTCGTGGGCATGGCCCCGGCGCCCCGCGGGCGCGGCTACTGGATGGTGGCCGCCGACGGCGGGATCTTCGCCTTCGGGTCCGCCGGGTTCTTCGGGTCGATGCCCCAGGTGCTCGCCCCTCCCGTCGGCCCGGACTGAGTCGACCGTCGCGTCGGCCCGGCCCCCTGCCGTCCGCGTGGTCGGGTCGTGCGTCCGCGGGCGGTGCCCGGTGTCACACGATGGACCGTGTGCAGGGGGTGTCCACCGCAACCCGTGGCGTCGGTCGTATCGTTGACTGACGTGTCGGTGCGACGAGGCTGGAGTGTGACGGGCAGTGCGGCGCGGCACGGCACCGCCGGGCGCGGACTGCGCAGCATGGGACTCGCCGCACTCGTCGTGCTCGGATCCTGGGTCGGGGTGGCCGCCGCCGGCGGGGTGGCCGCCGCCTACCCGTCGGCCAACATCACCCTCTCGGGCCACGGCTACGGCCACGGTCGGGGAATGGGGCAGTGGGGCGCGTTCGGCTACGCCTACTCCGGATGGTCGTGGCAGCAGATCGTCCAGCACTACTACTCGGGGGCGGTCCAAGCGCTCACGACCCCGCAGCAGGAAGGGCTCGGCGTGCGCGTGGCGCTCACCGAGAACGACGGGAACGACGTGTTCGTGACGTCCGCCAGCCCCTATTCGGTGGACGGGGTCGCCATCGCCGCAGGACGGGCGGTGTGGATGCATCAAGTGGGCGGCGCCTGGACACTCTCGTCGGCTGCCGGGTGCGCCGGTCCGGTGTGGACGCCGTTCGCCGGCGGGGTCGTGAACCCGACGGCGGTCCCGGCCCGCAACTCGACCATCGGCGAGAGCGACTCGGCGACGCTGGCGATGCAGCTGTGCCTGGTCGGGGGGAATCTCGCCGTGCGCGGCTCGCTCGAGGCCACCTACAACACGAGCGGAGCCGCCCGGACGGTCAACTACCTGCCACTGGAGGAGTACGTGGCCGGCGTCGTGCCCAACGAGTCGCCCGCGTACTGGGGCCAGATGGGAGGCCCGGGGGCGCAGGGCCAGGCCCGGGGGTTCCAGGAGCTCGAGGCCCAGGCGGTGGCGGCTCGCTCCTACGTCATGGCGGCGCTGGGAAGCTACGGCGGCTACGCCGACACCTGCGACCTGGCCTGCCAGACCTACCGGGGCCTGGCCAACGAGGGCCCGCTGACCGATGCGGCGACTCTCCAGACCCTCGGGTACGTGATGGAGGTGGGGGGCAACGGCGTCCCGCTGACCACCGAGTACTCGTCGTCGACGGGCGGCTACACGGCGCCGGGCAACTTCGGCGCCGTGGTCGACGACGGGGACGCCGTCTGTCCGCCCGGTGTCAATGGGGCCTGCAACCCGAACCACACGTGGAAGGCCTCGATCCCCGTGTCGACGATCCAGTCGACGTGGCCCCAGCTCGGGTCCCTCGTGTCCGTGTCGATCACGTCCCGGAACGGCTACGGCGAGTGGGGCGGTCGGGTGGCGTCGATGACGCTGAAGGGCACCTCGCAGGACGTCGTGCTCACCGGCGACCAGTTCGCGGCCGGCGTCAACCTGCTGTCGAACTGGTTCACGCTGACCAACACGCTCCCGACCCCCGCCGTGTCGATCGCATCGACCCCGGACGGCAAGGGGTACTGGCTGAACGGTACCGACGGCTCGCTGGTCGGCTTCGGTGATGCCGCATTCCTCGGGTCGACCTTCGGCCACCCCCTGGCTGCTCCCGTGGTGGGCATGACCTCCACGCCCAGCGGGCAGGGCTACTGGGAGGTCGCCTCGGACGGCGGCATCTTCAGCTACGGGGACGCCCGGTTCTTCGGGTCGACGGGCGCACTCCACCTGAACCAGCCCATCGTGGGCATGGCGCGCACGCCGGACGGGAACGGGTACTGGCTCGTGGCCGCCGACGGCGGGATCTTCTCCTACGGTGACGCCCGGTTCTTCGGCTCGACGGGCTCGCTGCTGCTGAACCGCCCGATCGTCGGGATGGCGCCGACCCCTGACGGGCACGGGTACTGGCTCGTCGCCACCGACGGCGGGATCTTCGCCTTCGGCGACGCCCCCTTCTACGGGTCGATGGGGTCCCACCCCCTGAACCGGCCGATCGTCGGCATGGCGTCGGCCGTGGGCGGGACGGGCTACTGGCTGGTGGCCTCCGACGGCGGCATCTTCTCGTTCGCCGGGTCGCTCTTCCACGGGTCGGCCGGCGCCACCCCGCTGGCGCAGCCCATCGTCGGCATGGCCCGCACGGCCTCAGGAAACGGCTACTGGTTGGCCGCGGCCGACGGCGGGATCTTCAGCTACGGGGACGCTGCGTTCTACGGATCGGCCGCCGGCTGAGCGACGGGGCCGGCCCGGTGGGCGGCCGGGCCACGACGACACGCTCCGGGTGGAACGGCTCCGACCCCGGGGGGAGGAGTCGGCTCGGAACTGCCTACGGGGTGAACTTCACCTGGGCGGGGCGCAACACCGAACCGAACGGCGTCTGGACCGGGGAATGGATGAAGGCCAGCGAGCCGCCCCCCTGGACGGACCAGGCCAGCTCGCTGATCGGCCCGGGGCCGAGCATCCGGTCGATGGACACGCCCCTGAAGGTCAGCGACCCGCCGTCCTGCTTGATGCACGGGACGGGGTTGCGCCGCCTGCACAGCATGGTCCCGCCGACGAAGGTGATCGGCGCATTGCTGTGCAGGCTGCCGAGGGTGACATGGTGGAACCCGGTGCAGTTGGTCACCGTGATGGGGCCCGAGAAGAATTCGATCAGGTTGAAGCCGTGTTCGTCGGTGCAGTTCGAGATGGTCACGTTGTTCGACCCGACGCCCGGGATATCGGACTCGAAGTCGAATCCGTCGTCGGCCGGATTGATGACGTTGACGTGGTTGAGCACCGAGGACGCCACCTCGGCGAGTGTGATGCCCTGCCTGCCGGCGTTGATCGTGGTGTAGCCCTCGACGGTGAGCCCGGTGACCGGCAGATTGATGTGGCCGGTGAAGTCGGCAACCAGCTCGAGTCCGTCGCCGAAGGTGTCCTTCGCCGTGATGCCGGTCAAGGTGACGTCGGTGGAGGACATCACCTTGATACCGGCCTGGCCCACCAGCCGGGCGTGGAAGTCCCCGAGGGTGTTGGTGCCCAGGACGCTCACTTCTCGGACCGTGACATGCGAGGTGTCCTTGATCAGGATGATCGGCTTCAGCGAGTTGTAGAGCGTGCCCGCCGATCGGTCCGCGGTCGGGTCGAAGAAGGTGCCGCCGATCACCGTGATCGGACGGGTGAGCCGGATGCCGTACGGCACCAGGTAGCACGCCGTTGTCGACGAACGGAAGGTGGATCCGGCCGGCAGCGAGTCGAGGTAGGTCTGGAGGTCCGGTGTCGCCGGCCGGCTGCAGGTCGAGTCGAAGGTGACGGCCCGGGGGGCGGCCACCGCCGGCACCACCGGAGCGGGCGGGGCGAGCGTCGACGTGCTGGTCGACGTCGAGGTGGGAGACACCGGCACGGTGGTCGTCGTGGTCGTCGTGGTCGGCTTGGGCGGCACCGTCGTCGAGGTCGAGGTCGAGGTCGAGGTCGAGGACGGCGTGGACGTGGTGGGCGTCACCGTGGTGACCGTGGTCGAGGTGATCGACCCGGGGTCCGTGGTGACCGTGGTGGTCGAGGTGGTCACCGGCTGGGAACGGCCGGCGGCCGTCGTCGTGGTCGGGGACGCCACAGTGGTGGTCCCACCGACCTGCGCCGCAGAGGCCGGGAGCTGTGGGGTCGCCGCCCCGATTCCGATCGACGTGACGGCCGCGAGTGCGACCACGCCGATGGCGGCCCTGCGGGCCCGCCCCGGGCGCGCGTGCCCCATTGCCTTGCGGTGTACGCCCTGCCCCTGGTCCATCGGTGCATCTCCGTCCACCCGCTGGGTCCGGAGTCGCACGGCAGGCCACGAATCGGTGCCTGCCCTGGCAACCCGGCTGACTCAGTGAGCCCCGTGGTTTTGCGTCCCCTCCTCACGGAGGGTTTGCCTTGATTTCCTGCAGGCCCCGATCTCGTGCTGCGCGGTGCCTCGCCCCCATCGTAGGGCCGGGACCCAATTACTGCAATGAGTGCTGACATAATCACGCTAAGTGAGGTACTTGGTCCCATGTCCGTAGGGTCCAAGGTCCCGACTGGCAGGTCGGGTCGGTGGAAAGGGTCCCAGCTGGCAGGTCGGGTCGGTGGAAAGGGTCCCGACTGGCAGGTCGGGTCGGTGGAAAGGGTCCCGACTGGCGGGTCGGGCCGGTGGGAAGGTTGCAGCGAGGTGCGTCCACGGGATCGGTCCGTCGGCGGCGCGGGATCATCGACCGGCGGAGGCGGGGCACGTATCCTCGGACCGGAATGGAGGACGAATCGACAGGGGGGCCCGGGAGGGTCGGTGCGGAGACGTCCGCCGCGCAGGTGACCGGGTGCCCGGTGCACCGAAGCCGGTGGGCCGGGGGAGCCTGGCGCTCGATCCTCTTCGCACCCATCGGGGACGGCCAGCGGCGGCGGCGGGGGAGCGACGCCTTCCGTGTCGGGCTCGCCGCCCTCGTGATTCTGGTGTGCTGGGTCGCCACCCGGGTCAACTCATCGAGCGAGCGGACGATCATCCACGCGCTCACCCCGCCGCCCGACGGGGTCCGTTGGCTGGTGACGTCAGTGTGGTGGTTCGGGTCGGTGGGGTTGATGGTCATCGTCGTGGTCCTGGCGATCGTCTCGCGGCGATGGTCGGTCGTCCGCGACTGCCTGCTCTCGGGCGTCGGCGCCGCGCTGATCTGCGTGGTACTCGGCCAGCTGCTCGGTGTGGACGGCGGACGTCCGCCGCAGGGGGCGCCGGTGGGGTTCTCGGCGGCGTTCCCGGTGGCTCGGGTGGCCGCCACGGTCGCGGTGGCCAGCGCAGCACTCCCGTACCTCAGTCGTTGGATCCAGCGGGCCATCCGCATCACGCTGCTCCTGCTGGCCCTGGCCACGGTCGCGGCACAGGCCGGGCTCCCCGTTGCGGTGCTCGCGAGCCTGGCCGTGGGCGTGCTGTCGACCGCGATCGTGCACCTCGTCTTCGGGTCCCCGCTCGGGCTGGTCTCCGTCTCGGAGGTCAGCGTCCTCATCGAGGATCTCGGGATCCCGGTGACCGACATCGTCGCTGCACCGGTTCAGGAGTGGGGGGTCGGTCGGTTCGCGGCGCGGTCCGGGGGCGCGGCGATCGACGTGGCCGTCTACGGACGGGATGCCTCGGACGCCCAGCTGGTGGCGAAGACGGCCCGGTTCGTCCTCTACCGGGACTCGGGACCGACCCTCACACTGACCCGACGCCAACAGGTGGAGCACGAGGCCTATCTGACCCTGCTCGCCGACCGGGCCGGTGCGCGGGTGGCACGGGTCCTGGCCGCCGGCCCCGCCGGGCCGTCGCGTGACGCGCTGCTGGTGACCAGGCCTCCTGACGGCCGGCCGCTGTCGGCCTTCCGGGCCTACGTGCTCCCGTCGGAAGTCGACGACGGCACGACGACGCCGACCGTCGAATCCGCCGATCCGACCGTGACATCCGAGGGCACATCGGCCCCGGATGTCACCGGTGCCCCAGTGAGCGTGTCGTCGCCGGCGATCGCTTCGGTGCCGGTGGGCGCGTCGGACCCCGAGTCATCCGACGAGGGCGCACGGGACGGAGAGCCGCTCGAGGACGCCACCCTCGACGACCTCTTCGGCCAGGTCCTGCGGCTGCGCGGCGTCGGGATCGCCCATGGAGCGCTGTCGGTCGAGACGATCCTCGTGGACGAGCAGGGGAAGTGCGGGTTGGTCGACATGCGGGCCGCGTCGACGGTGGCCCGTGCGGAGCAGCTCGACCGGGACGTGGCCGCCGCCCTGGCGGCGGCAGCCGTCGTTGCCGGGCCCGAGCGCACCGTGGCGTCCGCGGTGCGGGTCCTTCCCACCGACGCCATCGTCGGCTCCCTCCCGTTCCTCCAGAAGGCCGCGCTCAACCCGGTCGCCTCGAGGTCGCTCCGGAAGAAGAAGGGACTCCTGACGGCGCTGCGCGAGCGGGGAGCGGCGGCTGCCGACGTCGAGGTCCCCAAGCTGATGGAGCCACGGCGCATCAGCTGGGTCGACCTCGCCCTGGTGGTGGGCACGCTGATCGGAGGGTGGGCGCTCATCGGCGTGCTCGTCAACGTGACGAAGTCGTGGAGCACGATCACCGGCGCCAAGTGGGGCTGGGTGGCGGCCACCTTCGTGCTCGCCCAGGCCGTCTACCCCGCGCTGGCCCTGACCACGGTCGGCTCGGTCACCGACACCATGCCCTACGGCCGGACCACCGTGCTCGAGGTGGCGAACACGTTCGTGTCCTTGGCCGGCGGGTCGATGGGGGCGCTGGCCACCCGCGTCCGGTACTTCCAGCAGCAGGGCTACGACGCCACGCTGGCCGTCAGCTCGGGCGTCCTCGTCTCCACCGCCAGCTGGATCGTCAAGGGCGGACTCTTCCTCGTCGCCATCCCGATCGCGTTCTCGCAGTTCCACTTCGCCACACCGACCGACACGGGTGGTGGGTCGGGCAGCAGCACGGCCAAGCTGGTGTGGCTCCTGGTGATCGCGATCGTGGTCATCGGTGTGGTGGTCGGGCTCCTGCTGGCCGTGCCGCGCTGGCGCCGGCTGGCCGCGGCCAAGCTCCGCCCGAAGGCCTCCGAGGTCTGGAGCCACCTGAAGGTCCTGTCCACCCACCCCCGGAACCTGGTCGAGATCTTCGGCGGCGAGATCCTCGGCCAGCTCCTGGTGGCCATGGCGCTCGGGGCATCGCTCCACGCCTTCGACCAGCGCCTGAGCCTCGCCGCGCTCCTCATCGTGCTGACCCTCGGGTCGATGCTCGGCGGGATCTCGCCGGTGCCGGGCGGGATGGGTGTGGTCGAGGCGGGGATGATCATCGGCCTCACCGCGGCCGGCGTCCCCGAGTCGCAGGCGGTGGCGGCGGTGTTCGTCCAGCGGCTGTTCACCGCCTACCTGCCCCCGATCTGGGGCTGGTTCTGCCTCGTCTGGATGCGGAAGAAGGAGTACCTCTGACCGCTGGTGCGCTCAGCCGTCGAGGCGCCGGGGACCGGTGTCCTCCAGGCCCGGGAAGTCTCGTAGCCGACCGAACCGCCCGAGCCGGCCGACGTTGACCCCGGTGTCCGCTGCCCGCAACATGCGCAGGTCGCCGCGGCTGTTGCCGTACGCCCACAGGCGGGCACCCTCGAGGTCGGCGTCGGCCATCCACAGCCGGAGCCGGCGGATCTTCTCCTCGCCCCGACAGTTGGCTCCGTCGTAGCGCCCCGTGATCCGGCCGGCGTCGTCGACCTCGAGCTGCGTGGCGATCGAGGCGTCGGCCACCAGACGGTCGGCGGCGACGGCGACGTAGGCATCGGGCGACGCCGACACCACCACCACCCGGTCCCCCCGACCACGGTGCCAGTCGAGCCGACGGCGGACCTCGGGGCGCACGTGGGCGGCCAGGTGGCCGACGGCGAAGGCCTCGGCTACCTGGTGCAGGTGGGCGGCATCCACCCCGGCGAGGACCCGGGTGAAGAGTTCCTCCTTCGTCTCGTCGGCGACGGTGCCGCCGGCCAGTGCGGCCCGGGCCAACCGGGGGGCGAGCTCGGTGCTGGCCCGCAGCACGGGCCCGCGACCGGCCACGGCGGCCAGGAAGTCGAACACGCTCCCCCCGTTGGTGAGGGTGCCGTCGAAGTCGAACGCGGCGACGTCTGCCATGCCCGCCCCGCTCAGGCGCCCGGGGTCGGGACGGTCGACCCGCCCCGCCCGGCCCCGCCGGCGAACCGGGACGCGCCCTCGAGCGCCTCGCCCGAGGCGAGGCTGTCCAGGCCGAGTCGCGTCTCGAGACGCAGGGCCTCGTCGACGGACAGTCCCCACTGCTCGACCGCCGACCGCCGGTCGTTGCGGAGACAGACCTGGGGGAGTGCTGCCAGCTCACCGGCCCACTCCAGCGCGGCCCCGAGCGCCGTCCCCGTCGGCACCACACGGTTGACGAGACCCATGGACAGGGCCTCGTCGGCGCCGACGCCCCGGCCGGACAGGATCAGGTCCAGGGCGCGCCCTTCACCCACGAGCCGGGGAAGGCGGACCGTGCCGCCGTCGACCAGCGGCACCCCGAACCGCCGGCAGTAGACCCCGAAGGTGGCGTCGGCGGCTGCCACCCGCAGGTCGCACCACACCGCCAGTTCGAGCCCGCCGGCCACCGCGAAGCCCTCGACGGCGGCGATGACGGGCTTGGAGAGCGCCATGCGGGTCGGGCCCATGGGTCCCGCCCCGCCCTCGGCGACCCGGTTGCCGGTCCCGTCGGCGATGGCCTGCAGGTCGGCGCCGGCACAGAAGGTCCCGTCGGCCCCGGTGAGGACGGCGACCGAGGCGCTGTCGTCGGCCTCGAAGGCCTCGAACGCCTCGAGCAGTGCGTCCGCCGTGGGCCGGTCGACGGCGTTGCGTCGCCCCGGCCGGTCGATGGTCACGACGGTCACGGGGCCGTGCCGGTCCACTCGCAGGGGTCCATTCATGGCCTCAGCATGGCGGAGGCGGAGGCGGGAGGCCAGCGCGGTGGTCTCGGTCGGGCCGACCGGGGGCCGGGCGAATACCTGACAGATCCGGTCGACTATTGGTCCGGCTCCGGCTAGGGTGGTGTCGCGTCGAGCCCGGGTCCACCGTTGCCGGGCACACGACGGACCGGTGTCGGCCGGCGCCCCACGCGCTCCGACCGCCGGCCCCAGCACCGTCGCAACGGGACATCCGGCAGTAGCGAGACATCGAGCAAGGAGCTTCACATGGCAATCCGTCTGGGCGACGAGGCCCCCGACTTCACCGCCGACACGACCGAGGGCACGATCAGCTTCCACGAGTACCTCGGGGACAGCTGGGGCGTGCTCTTCTCCCACCCCAAGGACTTCACGCCGGTCTGCACGACCGAGCTGGGCGCCTTCTCGGCGGCCAAGGCGGAGTTCGACAAGCGTGACACCAAGCTCATCGGCCTGTCGGTGGACGACGTCACCTCCCACGGCAAGTGGGCCGGCGACATCGAGGAGACCCAGGGCACGGCCCTCAACTTCCCGTTGATCGGCGACGAGGACCGCAAGGTCGCCGACCTGTACGACATGATCCACCCGAACGCCAACGACACCCTCACCGTGCGCTCGGTGTTCATCGTGGGCCCGGACAAGAAGATCAAGCTCACCCTGACCTACCCGGCCTCGACCGGCCGCAACGTGGACGAGATCCTGCGGGTCCTCGACTCGCTGCAGCTGACCGCCGACTACAAGGTCGCCACCCCGGTGAACTGGAAGGACGGCGAGGACGTGATCGTGGTGCCGGCGCTGTCGGACGAAGAGGCGAAGGAGCGGTTCCCCAAGGGGTTCAAGGCCATCAAGCCCTACCTGCGGGTCACCCCCCAGCCCAACAAGTAGCTCCGTGCCCGGCCACCCGATGGCCGCCTGCCCGCCCGTGGGCGGGCCACGACGCAGTGCACCGGACCCGGCCCCCGTGGCCGGGTCCGGCCGCGCCCGGATCGCCGGGCCGTGGCCGGTACGCTGGGGACGACCACAAGGGTCCCGGGGGTCCGCCCCCCGGCACGCTTCCTGCTAGCATTGTGCGGTCGACGTGTTCCGTCCGTCGGCCGTCACCACGATTCCAGAGGTCTACTTCCCACATGCCAGACAAGCAGGCAACCATCGCCGAGTACCGCCTCCACGAGACGGACACCGGCTCCCCCGAGGTGCAGATCGCCATCCTGAGCGAGCGCATCGTCCACCTGACCGAGCACCTGAAGGTGCACAAGGGCGACCACCACACCCGTCGTGGCCTGCTCAAGCTCATCGGCCGTCGCCGTCGACTGCTCGACTACGTCCGCAACAACGATGTCGAGCGGTACCGCGAGATCATCAACAAGCTCGGCCTCCGCCGCTAGGCGGTTCAGACGCTCCGCCCGGCCTCGGCCGGGCGGTCGCAATTCCTCCACCGGTCGCGTACCGGCGGATCGCAGGGCGGCTCCGTGCCGACCTGCTGCAGTACCGGCACCCGCACCGCGGGCGGCCGTCGTCACACCACACCGATTGGGCTCCGACCGAGGTCAGTCACCAGTTGCCGGTCACCGGGCCCCGAGCGGGCGGGGTGTCCGACAACTGGGAACTGGCTCGGGGAGTCCCCGAACCACAAGGAGCGTCATGTCCGACGCCATTTCCGTTTCGGCGCCCATCAGCGGCACCGACAAGACACTCAGCTTCGAGGCGGGCAAGCTGGCCCAGCTGGCAGACGGCGCTGTCGTCGGCCGCATCGGCGACACCGTCCTCCTGGCCACGGCCACGGCGGCCCGCTCGGTGCGCGAAGGGACGGACTTCTTCCCGTTGACCGTCGACATCGAGGAGCGGACCTACGCGGCGGGCAAGATCCCCGGCTCGTTCTTCCGCCGTGAGGGCAAGTCGTCCGACCAGGCCATCCTGACCTGCCGGCTGATCGACCGGCCGCTGCGCCCGTCCTTCCCGAAGGGCTTCCGCAACGAGGTCCACATCGTCGGCACCATCTTCGGCGCCGACCAGGTCAACCCCCACGACGTCCTCGCCATCAACTCGGCGTCCGCCGCGCTGATGCTGTCGGGCATCCCCTTCGAGGGTCCGATCGGCGCCGTCCGCGTCGCCTACTCGACCGACGGCACGTGGATCGCGCACCCGACCTTCCAGGAGGGCGAGGAGTCGACCTTCGAGCTGGTCGTCGCCGGCCGTGCCCTGGACGACAGCGCCGACGCCGAGATCGCCATCATGATGGTCGAGGCCGGCGGGTCGGAGCGGTCCTTCCAGTACTACGAGGAGGGCGCTCCCCAGGTCGACGAGGAGGTCCTGGCCAGTGGGCTCGAGGCCGCCAAGACCTGGATCCGCGAGTCGATCGTGCTCCAGCGTGAGCTGGTCGCCGGATTCGTCGCCGCCCGTGGCCCGATCGAGGCCATCGGGTACTCCACCCAGGCCGACTACGGCGACGACGTGTGGGCCCGTGTGGAGGCCGCCGGCACCGCCGGCCTGGCCGCCGCCAACGTCCTGACCCCCAAGGCCGAGCGCAACGCCGGCCTGGCCGAGGTCACCGCCTCGCTCCTCGCCGACCTGGGCGGCGAGTTCCCGGACCGTGCCGGCGAGATCAAGGCCGCCGTGCGCAGCCTGACCAAGAAGCTCGTCCGCAAGCGCATCGTCGAGGAGGGCCTCCGGATCGACGGGCGCACCACCACCGACATCCGCCCCTTGTCGGCCGAGGTCGACCTGTTCCCGACGGCCCACGGCTCGGCGCTGTTCCAGCGCGGCGAGACCCAGGTGCTGAACGTGACGACGCTGGGCATGCCCCGCATGAACCAGATGCTCGACACCATCACCCCGGTCGACTTCAAGCGGTACATGCACCACTACAACTTCCCGCCCTTCTCGACCGGTGAGACCGGCTTCATGCGGGGCCCGAAGCGGCGCGAGATCGGCCACGGCCTACTGGCCGAGCGGGCCCTCCTGCCCGTCATCCCCTATGAGGAGGACTTCCCGTACACCTTCCGCCTGGTG
>JADGOH010000028.1 GCA_017883025.1 Acidimicrobiales bacterium | reverse complement strand
ATCCTGTCGGCCAAGACCGGCGGCTGCCCCGAGGACTGCCACTTCTGCTCGCAGTCGTCCCGGTTCGACACCCCGGTCAAGGCGACCCCGTTCCTGGACGCCGACGAGGTCCTGCAGGCGGCCGAGGAGACGAAGGCCGCCGGCGCCACCGAGTTCTGCATCGTGCTTGCCGTCCGCGGCCCCGACGAACGGACCATGCAGCGGATCCTCGAACTGGTCCCGATGGTCCGGGAGCGCACGGGCCTCAACGTGGCCGTCAGCGCCGGCCTGTTGACCGAGGACCAGGCCCGACGGTTCGCCGAGGGCGGGGTCCACCGGTACAACCACAACCTGGAGACCTCGAGGTCGTTCTTCCCCAACGTGGTCACGACCCACACGTGGGAGGAGCGCGAGGAGACCTGCCACTTGGTGCGCGACCACGGCATGGAGCTGTGCTGCGGGGCCCTGATCGGCATGGGGGAGACGGACCAGCAGCGCATCGAACTGCTCACCCAGCTCCAGGAGCTCGACCCCACCGAGGTACCGCTCAACTTCCTGAACCCCCGCCCGGGCACCCCGCTCGGCGGCGAGCAGCCGGTGGCGGCCTGGGAGGCCATCCGCTGGATCGCCCTCTTCCGCCTCGGCCTCCCGGGCGTCATCCTGCGCTACGCCGGCGGACGCGAGGTGACGCTGCGCGAGCTCCAGTCGATGGGGATGACCTCGGGCATCAACGCCCTCATCGTCGGCAACTACCTGACCACCCTCGGCCGCTCGGCCGACGAGGACCTGCAGATGCTGTCGGACCTCCGCATGCCCGTGGGCGCCCTGACCGGCGTCCTCTGAGCAGACCACCGGTGGACACCGTGGAGGACGGCGCCCCCGGGTCCGCCACCGGCTCCCACTGCACGAGTTGTGGTTCGGTGTCGTGCATCGGTTGCCGCCGCACGCTCGACCCGCCCCGGTTCTGCCCGAACTGCGGGCGTCGGCTGACGGTCACCGTGACGCCCGGCGGCTACCGGGCCCGGTGCCGCGACCACGGGGAGCTCACCGCCGGCTGACCCGTACTTCGCCCGCCGCGGTCCCGGGAGGCTGCGGAGCCGGGGAGTACGTTGACCCCATGGGGTCGCTGCTGGTTGCCGTGCTGCCGCTGGCCCTGGGAGCGGCCGTCAGCCCCACCCTGCTGGCTCTGCAGCTCCTGGTCCTGACCGGGACCACCCACCGCCTGGCCCGGGCCTGGGCCCTCGCGCTCGGCGCCGCACTCGTGCTCGGCGCCTTCTGCATCCTGTGTGTGACCGCGCTGCAGCGGGTGCGCCCGCACCATGCAGATCACAAGTCGGCCACCGACGCCGCGATCCTGTTCGCCAGCGGGGGCCTGCTCGCCCTCTTGGCCCTGCGCTCGCTCATGCGGCGGCCGACCGTGGGCGAACAGCAGCCGTCGAAGGTGTCCGACCGGCTGGGCACGGCCTCGACCGGCTGGTTCGTCGGGGTGGGCGCCCTCGGCATGGTCGTCAATTTCTCGACCCTCCTGCTGGTGCTGCCGGCGATGCACGAGATCACCCACTCGCCGACCGTCACCGCGACCAGGGTCGCCGTGTTCGCCGTGCTCTACGTGATCGTGCTGGTCCCGGTACTCGCGCCCGTCCTCCTGGTCACGGTGCTCGGGTCGGGTGCCGACCCGATGCTGGATGCCACCCATGCATGGGTCAGCGCGAACGCCCGTAGGATCGGTGTCGTCATCGAGGTGGTCTTCGCCGTCTACCTCGTCGTGAAGGGCATCGAGGCGCTCCCCTGACCGGGTCCGTCGAGGAGGCAGGCACATGGACTGGAAGCTCGAACTGGTGGTGGTCCCCGTGGCCGACCAGGACCGCGCCAAGGCCTTCTATCTGGACGCCATGGGCTTCGACCTGCTGGTCGACCACCAGGGCAGCCCGACGTTCCGGGTGGTCCAGGCCACCCCCCCGGGCTCGGCCTGCTCGATCGCGCTCATGCTCAACCCCGATTCGGCAGGCGCCGTCCAGGGCCTCCACCTGGTGGTGCCGGACATCGACGCCGCACATGCCGAGCTCGTCGCCCGGGGTGCCGGGCCCAGCGGGGTCGTCCATTTCGAGGCCGGCACCCAGGTCGACGGCCCGGACCCCGAGGGGCGCGACTACAACTCGTTCTTCGAGGTCCACGACCCCGACGGCAACGGCTGGATGATCCAGCACGTGGCCGGCAAGGGCGGCTGACCCGGCCTCCGCCGGCAACGCGTCCGGACGGCGTGCGCGGGGTCAGGCGACGTCGGCCACGGGCACCGGCCACCGCACCCGGGTCGCCCAACCCCACTGCTCGAAGCGGGCGATGAGCCAGGCCGACGGGTCGACCATGCCCCGGTGGGCACCGTGCCGGGCCCAGGACGGATGGGCGTGGTGGACGTTGTGCCAGGCGTCGCCGAACGACACGACGGCCAGGGGCCAGAGGTTGGTGCTCCGGTCGGTCGTCCGGTCGCTCCGCCTGCCGAACGTGTGGCAGAGCGAATTGACCGACCAGGTCACGTGGTGGAGCACCGCCATGCGGACGAGCCCGGCCCACACCAGGGCAGTGACCGCCCCGACCCACGAACCGGAGATGGCGTAGCCGATGCCGAACGGCACGGCCAACGAGGCCAGCGCCAGCAGGGGGAACAGCTTCCCGATCCGCACCAGGTCGCGATCCTTCAGCACGTCCGGCGCATAGCGCTCGGCGCTCGACGAGTCGGAGACGAACAGCCAGCCAGCGTGGGAGAAGGCCAGCCCCCGCAGGAGCGCCGTTCCCCGGTGGCCGTAGCGGTGCGGCGAGTGGGGGTCGCCGGCCCGGTCGCTGAACATGTGGTGGCGGCGGTGGGTGGCGACCCAGCTCGTGACCGAGCCCTCGACGGCCATGGACCCGAGCACGGCGAGGATGATCTTGAGCGCCCGGCGGGGGGTGAACCCGCGGTGGGTGAACAGCCGGTGGAAGCCGACGGTGATCCCGAATCCGGTGACCACGTACAGGGCCAGGGCGATCACCACGTCGGTGAGGTTCACGACCCCGCCCCACAGCCACCACATGGCCAGTCCGAGGGCCGCCGGCGGACCGGCCACGATGGCCGCGGTGACCACCTTCTGCGCGGTGTGCACGCCGACCGGCGGTGAACCGGCATCAGCGGCCGGGTCGACCGCGCTCAGGGCCTCGGTGGCGAACGACGTGGGACCCATGGGAACTCCAATGGCGCAGGCGCGCGTGGGGCAGGGCCATTCCGGAGGGCCTGGTGCGGGCCGGACGCCGAGCGACGGTGCTCCACCGTACCGCCCGGGCGGGCGGATCGCCGGTCGGGCAGCGTGCAGACGAGCCGGTCCGATCGTGGCCTGACGGCCTGCCGATCGGCCACGAGCCACTCGGACCACCTGCTGATCGAGCCGGCCGACGCCCTCGGCAATCTCCGGCTGAGCGGATCCCGGACGAGGCGGCCAGCATGGGCGTGTTCACCGACGAGGAACTCGAGTTCCTCGCCACGCAGCACCTGGCCCGACTGGCCACGGCGTCCGCGTCCGGCGTACCCGACGTCTCGCCGGTGGGCTTCGGGGTGGACGGGGACTCGATCATCAGTGGCGGCCTCGACATCACCAAGACGGTCCGTACCCAATCTGCTCGCCACCACCCAATCTGCTCGCCAACCCACCGGCCACGGTCGTCGTCGACGACCTCACGACGGTGCACCCGTGGACCCCACGGGACGTAAAGTTGCGGGACTCGGCGGCGCTCGAGGACGAAGGGGGCGGCCTGCGCATCCGCATCGTGCCCGAGGTCATCTGGAGTTGGGGCATCGACCCCGACGCCGAGAAGCACTTCGCCTCGGTCGCGCGGCGGGCGGTGGACGACGGCTGAGCGCCACGTTCGGCCGGATCCGGGCACGGCCCGCACGTGCCGGTCGGCTCAGGACGTGTAGTGGATCGGGACGTCCACCTGTGTCCAGCCACTGGCCGCGGGTGACTCGCACCCGGCGCTCAGGACGGCCTCGGACGTGCCCGTCGCCGGAACGGTCACCGTGAGGGCGAACGACCCGATCGGGCCGGCCGGACTGCTGGCGAGTTTGTTCGTCACGTGCGTCGACGACTCCAGCACGACCTGGACAGCGGCCCCCGGCGTGCAGCCCGAACCGGTGATCGTGTAGCTCGACCCGGCGGCCAACGAGACGGTGCCCGGTCGGGACGTCGTCGTGGGCGGGGACGTCGTCGTCGTCGCTACGGTCGGCCGGGAGGTGGACGCCGATGCAGCTGCTCGGGTAGTCGTCGTGGTCGCCGGCCGGGTCGTCGGGCTCGTCGACGGCGCTGACGAGCACCCGGACGCGATGGCGGCCACCGCCATTCCGATCACCACGCCCGTCGCACGCATCCCCATCAGCCGACGGTACACCTGCCCCGCCGTTCGAGCGGGGGTCCCCGGTGCCGGCTACAGTGCCGCAATCGACAATCGCGTCGGCCCGGCCAGCGGTCGGCGGACCAACGGAGGCAGGACACATGGCACTCAAGGTCGTCGGCGCAGGCGTGGGTCGGACAGGCACCAACTCGCTCAAGTTGGCACTCGAGCAGCTGACCGGTGAGCCCTGCCACCACATGTTCGAGATCATCAGCGACCCGTCCCAGGTCCCGTCCTGGACCGAGGCGATCGAGGGTCGACCGGTCGACTGGTCCACCATGCCCACCGGGTACGGCACCCTGGTCGACTGGCCCGGGGCGTCGTTCTGGCCGGAGCTGGCGGCGGCCAACCCGGACGCCCTGGTCCTGCTGTCGGTCCGCAGTCCCGAGTCCTGGTACACCAGCGCGTCGAACACCATCTTCAACGTGTTCGATGCCGCCCCGCCCGAGATGCGCCCCTGGTTCGAGACCGTTCGCACGCTCCTGCGGGACCGGTTCTGCGACGAGCTCGACAACCCGACCGCCATGATGGACGCCTTCGAGCGCCACAACGAGGCGGTGCGCACGACCATCCCGACCGAGCGCCTCCTCGAATGGAACGCGACCGACGGCTGGGAGCCGATCTGCGAACGCCTCGGCGTCGAGGTCCCCGACACGCCGTTCCCGAAGACGAACGACACCAATCAGTGGCGTGCCGACCTCGGCATGCCACCACTCGGCTGACGGACGACGCCCGTCCCGGCGGCTCGTCGCCGCCCTCGGGCCGGCGGCGAGCTCAGCCGCCCGGCACCTTCCAGCCCCGCGACTCGGCGATCTCCTTGCACGTCGGGCAGACCGGGTAGCGCTTCGGGTTGCGGCCCGGCACCCAGATCTTGCCGCACAAGGCCTTCACGGCCGTCCCGTTCACCATGCCCTCGACCACCGACGGGCCCGCCGAGATGAAGTCGCCCTTCTCGGGCTTGTAGCCCTCCAGGACGATGTGGGACATCCGTTCGTGGTCGCCGTCCAGCTGCGGGTCGACGTGGGTGGGGGCCAGGGTGATGCCGGCGTCGGTCATGGCGACAAGGATCGCGCATTCCCCGGACCGGGGCACGATCGCACCGCTCGCACCGCCCCGGGCATCGGCACATCAGGGCGACCCCTAGGCTTGCCCCATGCCCGCCCGCTCCCTGGTCCTCGCCTCGGGCTCCCCGGCGCGCCTGAAGCTCCTGCGTGACGCCGGGATCGACCCGGAGGTCCGGGTCAGCGGGGTCGACGAGGACGGTGTCGACCCCGACGACACCCGGGGCTCGGCCGGTCGGCTGGCCGCCGCCAAGGCCGAAGCGGTGGCCCGTCCCGACGGGGACGCCCTGGTGGTCGGCTGCGACTCGATGCTCGAGTTCGACGGCCGGCCCCACGGCAAGCCGTCGTCGCCGGCCGAGGCCCGGTCGTGGCTGACCGCCATGCGGGGCAAGGCCGGCATTCTCTGGACCGGCCACTGCGTCATCGACGAGGCCACGGGTGCCCGGTCCGAGGCCGTCGTCGGGACGACGGTGCGCTTCGGGGTCACCACCGACGCCGAGCTCGACGCCTACCTGGCCACTCCCGACGTCCTCGAGGTGGCCGGTGCGTTCACCCTGGACGGACGCTCGGCCCCGTTCGTCGAGAGCATCGTGGGCGACCCCGGCAACGTCATCGGGCTGTCGCTGCCGGCCCTGCGCTCGCTGCTGGGCGACCTCGGCGTGTCGATCACCGACCTGTGGCGGGACGGCGACCGGTGAGCGGCGCCGGCCCGACCGACGGCGTCCCGGCGGCCGACCCGGGCGTCCCGGTGCTGAAGCTGGGGAACCTGGTCGTCGACCTCCCGGTGGTGCTCGCCCCGATGGCCGGCGTCACCAACAGCGCCTTCCGCACTCTGTGTCGGAGCTACGGCGCCGGGCTGTATGTCAGTGAGATGGTCACGGCCCGAGCACTGGTCGAGGGGAATGCCAAGACGATGGGCATGGCCTCGTTCGGCGACGACGAGACGGTCCGCAGCGTGCAGCTCTCCAGCGTCGACCCGGTGGTCATGGGCCGCGCCGTCCGGCGCCTCGTCGACGAGATCGGCGTCGACCACATCGACCTCAACTTCGGGTGTCCGGCCGGAAAGGTCACCCGGCAGGGTGCCGGGGCCGCCCTGCCCGTCCACCGCACGCTCTTCCGCGACATCGTCCGGGCGGCCGTCGCCAACGCCGGCACGGTCCCCGTGACCGTCAAGATGCGCATCGGCGTCGACGCCGGCCACACCACCTACCTCGAATCGGGCCGTATCGCCGAGGACGAGGGGGTGGCTGCCGTCACCCTGCACGCGCGGACCGCCGAGCAGCTCTACTCCGGCACCGCCGACTGGGACGCCATCGGCCGGCTGAAGCGGGCCGTGACGACGATCCCCGTGCTCGGGAACGGGGACCTCTGGGAGGCCGCCGACGCGCTGGCCATGATGGGCGCCACCGGCTGCGACGGGGTGGTGGTGGGGCGCGGCTGCCTCGGCCGCCCGTGGCTCTTCCGGGACCTGGCCGCCGCCTTCCGGGGGGAGCCGGTGCCGGCGCCGCCGGGCCTGGGAGAGATCTGCCCGATGATGCTCGCGCACCTCGACCTGCTGTGCGGGCTCTTCGGCGAGGAACTGGGCACCCGGCAGTTCCGCAAGCACACCGGCTGGTACCTCACCGGGTTTCCGGTGGGGTCGGCCGTCCGCAGGGACCTGGCCCTGGCGTCCACGGTGGCCGAGGTCGCCGCCCTGCTCGACGGCCTCGACCACGAGCTCCCCTTCCCGCCGGGGGCCATGCGCATGGCCCGGGGCCACACCAACGGCCCCCGCCCGGTCCACCTGCCGGACCGGTGGCTCGAGACCGCCGACGACCCCACACCGCCGGCCGGGGGCGACCTCCTGGTGTCCGGCGGATGACGGCAGCGGGACCAGGCGCGCCGCTCCCCCGCCGTCGTGCTGCCGTGGCGGGCGCCAAGGGCTTCGTGGGCACGAACCTGGTGCCGGCGCTCGTGTCGGGCGGCTTCGACGTCCACGCCCTGCTGCGCGACGCGTCCGGCTTCCACGAACGTGACCACGTGGGCGTGCACGTGACCGACGTGTCGGACACCGCACAGGTGGCCGAGGCGCTCGAGGGATGCGCGGTCGCGTACTACCTTGTCCACGCCATGGCCGGTGGCGACGGGTTCGCCGACCGGGACAGGCAGCTGGCGCGGTCCTTCGCCGAGGCGGCGGCTTCGGCCGGTGTCGGGCGGATCGTCTACCTGGGCGGCCTCGGGCACGAGGACCTGTCCACCCACCTGTCGAGCCGGCAGGAGGTGGGCAAGGTGCTCGGGTCGACCGGAGTCCCCGTGGTCGAGCTGCGTGCGGCCGTGGTCCTCGGTGCCGGCAGCATCTCCTTCGAGATGATCCGCTACCTGACCGAGCGGCTCCCCATGATGGTCTGCCCTCGTTGGGTGAACACCCCTACCCAGCCGATCGCCCTGGCCGATCTCCTCGAGTACCTGCTCGAGTCCGCCGACGTGACCCCCGGCGTCTACGAAGTCGGCTGCACCGACGCCACCACCTACCGCCAGATGATGGACACCTACGCCCGGGTGCGCGGCCTGCGCCCGCGGCTGGTCGTGAAGGTGCCCGTGCTCACCCCGGCGCTGTCCGCCCACTGGGTGGACCTGGTGACCCCGGTCGATGCCACCGTCAGCCACGCCCTCATCGAGAGCCTGACCAACGAGGTCACGGTGCGGACCCGGGCCCGCACCGACGCCGCGTTCACCGTGCGCCCGCTGTCGGTCGAGGCAGCCATCCGGGCCGCGCTGGATGCCCAGGCGGACTGGGTGACCGCCACCCTGTTCGCCCGCCGGCACGGCCTCGACGAGGGTGTCTACACCGACCGGTCCCGGGCACTGCTGCGGGCCGAGGACGTGGCCCCCGACGGCACCGTCCCGGGGTTCGCCGACGACCTCGACGACATCGGGGGCCGGCTGTCGTGGTACGGATTGCCCTTCGCCTGGCTGCTCCGCATCACGCTCGGCCACCTGTTCGGCGAGGACATGCGCCTCGGGCGGCCCGCCGAGATCGCCACCGGTGCACAGGTCGACTGGTGGACGATCGTCGTGCGCGAGCCAGAGGCGCTGGTGCTCCGCTCCTACGACTGGTTCTGCGGTGAGGCGTGGCTCGGCTTCCGGGTCTCCCCCACTGCGCCCTACGCCATCGAGCAGGTGGGCTCGCTGCGGACCAAGGGTGTCATCGGCATGGCCTACTGGTGGCTGCTGTGGCCGGTCCACCAATTCGCCTTCCGGGCCATGGTGCGGCATCGCAGGGCCCGGACCCGCCGCTCCGCACGGCGGCTCCGCCGCCGGTAGTCACGGCGGCTCCGCTGCAGGAGGCGTCCCGGCGCCGACCGGGAGGGCCGGAGGATGTGGGAGACTTACGGGTACTGACCTGGCCGGGAATCCGGCGGCGTAGCGGGGGCCTCCCGCGGCGGACCGGTCGACCCCCCTCCCCATGATCGTCGGATCCTCCCTCACCATCGAGATCGGTGACCGCACCCTCCTGCGCGACGCGTCCTTCGTCGTCGGGGCCGGCGAGAAGGTCGGCCTGGTCGGCCGCAACGGCACCGGCAAGTCGACATTCATCTCCGTGGTCATCAACGAGCCCGGCCGCAACGTGCGCTCGACGGGGAGCGCGGCCATCCGCGGCACCTACGGCTACCTGCCCCAGGTCCCGGAGCTCCACGGGCTCGGTCTCGAGCCCAACGGGTTCTCCCACGTACTGTCCGGCCGCGGCCTCGACGTACTTGACGACGCCCTCGGCAAGGCCCGGACCCAGATGGCCAAGGACCCGTCGACCGAGAACATCGCGCTCTTCTCCGACCTGGAGGAACAGTTCCGCGAGAACGGCGGCTACGAGGCCGAGGCGACCATGGCCCGGCTGGCCGACGGGCTGGGGCTCCGCCAGGATCTCCTCCTCGAGGACATCGAGAGTCTGTCCGGCGGGCAGCGGCGCCGGGTCGACCTGATCCGGATCCTGTTCCAGGGCCCCGACACCATGATCCTGGACGAGCCCACCAACCACCTGGACCGCCCGGCCAAGAAATGGCTGATGGACGAGCTCGAGGGCTTCCTCGGGGCCATCCTCGTGGTCTCCCACGACCTGAAGCTGCTCGACCGTTCGATCAACAAGGTGCTCCACCTGTCCGATGCCCGGCTGACCGAATTCAAGGGCACCTACTCTTCGTACCTGGTCCAGCTCGAGGCCGACCAGTCCCAGCGCGAGCGCTCCGCCCAGCTCGAGGGCCGGGAGATCGACCGGCTGTCCAAGCTGGCCGACTCGATGCGCGGCAGTACCAACCGGCGGGCACGGATCGCCAAGTCGCTCGACAAGCGGGTGGAGCGCCTGGAGGGGGGGCGCACCGAGGTCCACAAGCGGGAGAAGAAGAGCTCGTTCAAGCTCCCCACGCCGGCCCGTTCCGGCGAGGTCCCGTTGCGGGTGTCCAACCTCGTCGTCCGCTACGGCGACAAGACGGTCCTGGCCGACGTCGACTTCCACTGCCGTCGGGGTGACCGTGTCGTCGTGATCGGCAGGAACGGCGCGGGCAAGTCCAGCCTCCTCCGTTGCCTGGCCGGCGTACAGGAGCCGACGTCGGGGTCGGCCGAGCCCGGGGTCAACGTGGCGCTCGGCTACTTCGCCCAGGAGCACGAGCAGGTCGACCTCGCCGTCAGCGTGCTCGACAACATCGACGACCGCATCCTCACCAAGGAAACGGAACGGCGGGCGCTCCTCGGCTCGTTCGGCCTGGTGGGCGACGTCGCCTACCAGATGCCGAAGACCCTGTCGGGTGGTGAGCGGGCCAAGCTCGGTCTCGCCATGCTGGCCGCCGGCCAGGCCAACGTGCTGCTGCTGGACGAGCCCACCAACAACCTCGACCCGTCCTCGATCGAGGCGGTCGGGACCATGCTGGCCAACTGGCCGGGCACCATCGTCGTGGTCAGCCACGACCGTGCCTTCGTCGAGGCGATGGAGCCGACCCATGCGCTCAAGCTGCCGGACGAGGTCTTCACCCACTGGCGCGACGATTACCTCGACATGGTGGAGATGAAATAGGAGGGGCGCCCGCGGTCAGACGGTGGTGGGCGCCGACTTCCCGTTGCCGGCCGAACGTTCGTCCGGCGAGCCGCCGGCGTCCTTCATGGCATCGACGAGCACCGAGGCCGCGCCCACCAGGCCGACGGCCTCGTAGGGGACCACCACCTTGGCGTTGGGCGAGGTGGCGACCGCCTGCAGTGCGCGGAGCTGCATGATGGCCAGGGTATTGGGATTGATGCCGACCGTGTCGATGGCGGACAGGGCCGCCGCCTCGCCCTCGCCCCGCAGCTGCGCGGCGCGCTTCTCACCGTCGGCCCGCAGCTCGAGCACCTGCTTCTGGGCCTCGGCCGCCAGGATCGACGCCTGCTTCTGACCCTCGGCCTCGAGGACGTTGGCCTGCTTGCGCCCCTCGGCGCTGTTGATCGCCGCCTGCTGCTCGCCCTCGGACTTGAGGATGGCCGCACGCTTGTGCTGCTCGGCCTCCTTCTGCTCGGACATCGCCTGGAGGACGTTGGTCGGCGGCGTGATGTCGAGGATCTCGATGCGGTTGAGCCGGACGCCCCACTTCAGGGTGGCTTCGGCCATGTGGTCCTGCATCTTGGAGTTGATCGTCTCGCGCTCGGACAGCGACTCGTCGAGCGTCAGCTCACCGAAGACGGCGCGCAGAGCGGTCCGCGCCATCTGGTCGATGGCCAGCCCGAAGTCGTTCACCTCGAACAGGGCCAGCTTCACGTCGGTCACCTGGCAGAAGATCGTGGCGCTCACCCACAGCGACACGTTGTCCTTGGTGATGACGGCCTGCTGGTCGCCCGTGCGGGGGAACTCGCGGATGTCCACCTTGTCCATCCGGTCGGCCAGCGGCATGAGGAGGTGGAGCCCGGGTTGCTTGATGGTCCGGAACTCGCCGAACCGCTTGACGACGCCGACGCAGCCCTGCTGGACGACCTTGAGGCACGACTTCAGGAAGATGACGATGAAGGCGAAGATGAAGAAGCCCACCACCGCCGCTCCGATGGCAACTGCTGCTGAACCGACGATCATGGCGACCACCTCCCTGCGCACACCTTAGGCATCTTCGGCTCCGTACACGGCGCGTGCGTGCTGGCCGCCCGCGTCCGGCCCCAGGGGGACGGCGTCCGGGTCCGTCAGCTCTGGTCGGCGGGGTAGCAGACGAGCACGCCCCGCTCCACGTCGGCGACCACCACGGTGGTGCCGGGGGTGATGACGGTGCCCGGGAAGAGCGGCCGGGCGAACCACTCCTCGCCGCGGGCGAGGACGGACCCGGGCGAGTGGCTGGACGCCAGCTCCTTGGTGACCACCGCCGTCTCGCCCACCATGCCGGGGACCCCGTTCAACATCGCCGACTCCTGCTCATCGTCGTCCGGGCACCTGCACGGGTGTGACCCGGCCCGGTCCCGTGGCCACGTCCACTGGCCACGTCCACTGACCCGCACTATACGGGACCGCCCGTCGGGCCCAGCCCGGACCGTCCCTGCGGGATACCGTGGGCGATGGTCGCCCGCTCGTTCCCGTCCCCCGTGTCCGCCGTCACCGCCAGGAAGACCTGGCGGACGGTCGAGCCGCTGCACGGCATGGTCTACTTCGCTCCCGAGGCCGACGAGTCCTACCGTGGCCTGGGCCTTGCCGGCCAGTCCGGCTACTTCGCCTCCCGGTCCGCCCCCATGGGCGCGGTGACCGCGGGCACGGTGGTGGCCACCTTCTTCAATTTCCGACCGTCCTTCGTCCACGAGTCGATGGCCGGCGTGTGGGACCGCGCGTCCCCCGCCGACGTGCTGGCGGCGCGCACGGCCGCGGCCGGCGCGGCGCTCCGTCGGATGCTCGGTGACGCAGCCTCCTCCGACGACGTGGCCGCGGCGGCGGGACTGGCCCGGCGGGCCGCCCTGGCGGCCGGCGAGCACCCTGAGGGACGGCCGCTGTTCGCCGGTCACGCCGGCCTGGACTGGCCCGAGGACCCGCTCGACGTGCTGTGGCACGCCCAGTCGCTCCTGCGCGAATTCCGGGGTGACGGCCACATCGCGCTCCTCGTCGCCAACGGGCTCGACGGCATCGAGGCCCTGGTCATGCACGAGGCCACCGGCGAGCTCCCGGTCGCCTTCCTGCGGGCCACGCGGGGCTGGACCGACGACGAGTGGGCGGCGGCTACGGAGCGCCTGCGCGACCGGGGCTGGCTCCGTCCCGGCGGCGCGAACGAGCCCCTGGCGCTCAGCGACGAGGGGGCGGCGGTCCGCGGTGCCATCGAGGAGGGGACCGACCAGCTGTCGGTCGTCGCCTACGAGGCCATCGGCGAGGACGGGTGCGACGTGCTGCGGCGCCTGGCCCGACCGTTCTCGAGGACCGTCGTGGCCGCGTCGGGCCTGGGCGCCTGACCGGGGTCACCGCTCGGCGCCCGCCCCGTCAGTCGGTCAGCAGCGCCCGGACCCGCTCGGCCTCGGCGCGACCCTGCGCCATCCCGGCTCGTGCCGACGGCTCGCGGACGACCGGGTCCAGCACGTCGGTCCCGAACGCCTCGAGGGACGCCGCGTCGGGCGACACCACCACGGCCCGGACGCCGGGGCCGAGCCCGGCGAGCTCGGCCTCGAGCGCCGGGTCGACGATCGGGGCCAGGACCAACACCTGTGTGTGGCCGACGGCCAGGTCGGTGTTGGTCAGCGACCACACCCCGCCGTCGATGTACCGGACGCCGTCGATCGTCACGGGCGGCCACACCCCGGGTACGGCGCTCGACGCGGCCACGGCGTCGATCAGGTCCACGCCGGAGTACCGGTCGAGGACCCGCCGGTCGCCGGACGATGCGTCGACGATCGGCACGAGCAACGGCCGCTCCGGCCAGGCATGGTCCACGAGCCGGCCGACCAGCACCGCCCGCCGCACGTCCTGGTGGACGGTGTCGGTGTCGAGGGCCATCGCGCCGAGCAGGCGGCGGCGCTCGGCGGCGTCGACCGGCGCCGAATAGATCGGGGCCAGCCGCCCCAGCAGCTCGGCGACCGTCACCGGCGGGGTCCGCTCGGTGGCCAGCGTGGCCGGGTCGACCTGGCGGGCGAACAGCTCGTCGAGCCCGTGCCCGCCGCCGAGTTGGGCGGCGACCGTGGACCCGGCCGACGTCCCGACGAGCAGGTCGGCCCCGGTGGGGTCGGCGGCGGAGGCAGCCAGGCCGGCGAGGACGCCGGTGTGCCACGCGATGCCGGCGACCCCGCCGCCGCCCAGCACCAGTGCGAGCGTCACCGCCGTGCCCGGGTCACCGTGCGCACCGGCGGGCTCCTGCGGTCGTCACGAGGTCGACGGTAGCAGGGGCGTCGGGGCGAGGACGGCCGGTAGGCCACCGATCCGGTCCGCCGGGGGAGGTCCCGTTCAGGCCCCGAGGACCAGGTCGGCCAGCGCCGGCCCACCGCCCGGCATCGTCACCATCGTGTAACCGTCGCGCCCCGCCAACCAGCCGTGGTTGCGCCGGTGGATCTCGTGGTTCCCGTCGTAGCGGTTGAGCACGACGGCCACCGGCACCTGCGGGGTCCCGCCGAGACTCCCGGCCAGCGCGTCCATCGACAGCCGGATGCTGTTGATGGTCCCCAGCCCGGCGTCGGCGACCAGGACCACCAGATCGGGTGCGAGCGCGGCCACCAGGTCACACACGTCACCGTCGTCGGCCTGCGGCGAGCGCACCCCGCCCGCCGTCTCCACCAGGCCCACGTCGGAGCCGGTGGCGGGCCAGTCGAGCTCCCCGACCAGGTCGGCCACGGTGAACGGCGGCAGGCCCAGTACCTCGGCGGCGATGGGCGGGGCCATGGCCCGATGGTAGGAACGGAACGAGTGGCACACCTCGCCGGGATGCTCGCCCGAGGCGGCACCGAGGATCTCGGCGTCGGTGGCGCCGCCGAGGCGAATGCCGGCGTGGTCCACATCGAAGGACTGTGCCGGCTTGCGGGCCGACACCGTCCGGCTCCGGGACCGGAGTTCGGTGAGCAGGCGGGCACCCACCCATGACTTGCCCACCTCGGTCCCCGTCCCGCACACCAGCACCAACCGCTCAGGCCGCACTGTCGACCCCCCGGACCCGGTTGGTGACCGGCATCATCCCGGCCAGGCCGTCGAGGAGACGGGCGACCTGCTCGTCGGTGTGGGTGGCGGACAGGGTGATCCGCAGCCGCGACGTGCCCGGGGCGACGGTGGGCGGTCGGATCGCCGGCACCCACAGGCCCCGATCCGCCAGTGCCGCCGAGGCGGCCACCGCCTCGGCCTCGCCGCCGATCACCACGGGCAGGATGGGTGACGGGTGGTCCGAACCACCGATCGCCCCGGCCACCCGGGCCACCAGACCTGCCAGTCGGGCCGTCAACTCGGCACCTTCGGCAGAACGGAGCACGCCCAGTGCCGCCAGCGCGGCGCCGACGTCGGCCGGTGTCGGGGCGGTGGTGAAGATGTAGGGACGGGCCCGGTTGACCAGCAGGTCGACGAAGCGCTGTGTCCCGGCGACGAATCCGCCGAGCGAGCCGAGCGTCTTGGACAGCGTCCCCACGCGCAGGACGTCGACGCCCCGGGCGTCGACGAGCTCGGGCCCGAGCACGGCGTGAGCCTCGTCCAGGACCAGCAGCGCCCCGTGGCGACCGGCGACCTCCACCGTGCCGTCCAGGTCGCAGGCGTCCCCGTCCATGGAGAACACCGTGTCGGTCACGACGATCGATCGCCCGTCGACCGCGGCCAGCGCGGCGTCCAGCGCGGCCAGGTCCGCGTGGGGGTAGATGCGCACGTCGGCCCTGGCCAGGCGGCACCCGTCGATGATCGAGGCGTGGTTGAGCTCGTCGGAGTGCACCACCGCTCCACCCGCGGCGAAGACCGACAGGACCGACAGGTTGGCGGCGAACCCGGTGGACGTGACCACGGCTGCCTCGGTGTCCTTCCAGTCGGCCAGTGCCGCCTCGAGCTCGTGGTGCACCGGGCGGGAACCGGTCACGAGGCGCGAGGCGCCGGCCCCGGCGCCCCACCGGTCGAGAGCGTCCCGGGCGCCGGCGACCACGGCCGGGTGGGTGGTCAGTCCGAGGTAGTCGTTCGAGGCGAAGGAGACGACCTGGCGGGGCGGCTCGGTCGGGGCGGTGCGGAGAAGTCCGACGTTGCCGCGGGCGTCGAACGAGCGGGGAGCCCGCCACCGTCCCGCGGCGGCGACCTGGTCGCAGGCGTCGTCGACCCACGTCCGCCAGGCGGAAGGATCCGGTCCGCTCACCCTGCGTCCTCGGCCCACACCTCGGCGATGCACTCGGCCAGTACGTCGACCACCCGGTCGAGCTCGGCCTCGGTGCTGGTGAGCGGCGGCATGATCACGACCACATCGCCCAGCGGGCGGAGCAGCACGCCGCGCCGCACGGCGCCGGCGCACACCCGGCGGCCCCACCGCACGGCTCCGTCGGGCGGGTCCAGCTCGACGCCCACCATGAGGCCGCGCCGGCGCACGTCGGCCACCCCGCCGAGGCCGACGACCGACCGGTCGAGCCGGGCGCCCAGGTGGTCGGCCACCGTGCGGACATGGGTCAGGACGTCCCACTCCTCGAGCAGCTGTAGGTGGCGGAGGGCCACGGCGCACCCGAGGGCGTTCCCACCGTAGGAGTGCCCGTGGTAGAAGGTCGCCGTGCCGAGGTCCTCACCGAGGAACCCCTCGTAGACGGCCCGCGACACCACCGTAGCCGACACGGGCAGGTACCCGCCGGTGATCCCCTTGCCCAGACAGACGATGTCGGGCCGGAACTCGGGCCCCGCCCACTCGGATGCGAAGAGCCTGCCGGTGCGTCCGAACCCGGTGGCCACCTCGTCGCAGATCAGCAGGACGCCGTGCTCCCGGCACGCCCTGCCGACCATGGCCAGGTCCTCGGGGTCGGCCACCAGGATACCCGACGCGCCCTGTACGAGCGGCTCGACGATCATGGCGGCCAGCGTGCCGGCATGGGCCTCGATGGCCGCCACCGCCTTGGGCGCCCAGTCGGCGCTGGCGTAGCCGGGGGTGCGGACCACCGGGAACCGCAACGGGTCGAACACCGTGGTGCCGAAACCGCCGTCGCCCACCGACAGGGCGCCGACGGTGTCCCCATGGTACGCGTCGCCAAGGGCGAGGAACCGGGCGTGGTCCGGCTCCCCGCGGTTGACCCAGTACTGGAAGGCGATCTTGAGGGCCTGCTCGACGGCCACCGCCCCGTCCGAGGCGAACACGGTGTGCGGATCGTCGACCGGCACCACGGCGGCCAGTGCCTCGGCGAACTCGACGACCACCCGGCTGCCGTTGCCGAGCAGAGTGGCGTGGGCCACCTTGCCCAGCTGGTCGATCACGGCGGCGTCGAGCTCGGGCACCCGGTGGCCCAACGTGGTGACCCACAGCGACGAGATGGCGTCGAAGTACCGGTTGCCGTGGACGTCGATCAGCTCCCGGCCCTCGGCCCGCTCCACGGTCACCGGCGCGTTGCCCGGGTAGGCCGCCATCTGGGTGAAGCCGTGCCAGACCACGGCGACGTCCCTGGCCACCCAGGGGTCGACTGCGGTCGGGGGTGGGGTCTCAGCACTCATCGGCCACGAGTCTTGCCCACCGGCGAGGCCTCCGGCGAACCGTCGCCGCGACGTGGTCCGTGCACGCCCGGGGTCGCGCGGCAGGCGTGCGCCGGACTGCGTGACGGGGCCACCGAAGGGAAGGGCGCAAGAGGTCGACCGGTAGAGTGGACCGATGGATCGCATCGGCGTCGTAGACACCATGTTCGCCCGCTACGACATGGGGGCCGAGGCTCTGGACGAGCTGGCGGACTGCCCCGGCTTCGGCTCGACCTTCGAGGTCGTCCGCCGCACCGTTCCCGGGTTCAAGGATCTGGGCGTGGCCTGCAAGCGGCTGATCGAGCAGGAGGACTGCAGGATCGTCGTCGCACTGGGCATGCCCGGCAGGGCGGCCATCGACCAGGTCTGCGCCCACGAGGCGTCCCAGGGGCTCATGCTGGCCCAGCTGATGACCTCCACCCACATCCTCGAGGTCTTCGTGCACGAGAACGAGGAGGCGGACCCGGCCAAGCTGGCCCTCGTGTGCGTCAACCGGGCCCGCAAGCACGCCCGCAACGCCTACTGGATGCTGTACGAACCCGAGCAGCTGACCCGCAACGCCGGCAAGGGCGTGCGCCAGGGCTACGAGGACGCCGGTCCGATCGTCGGCTGAGGCAGGCCATCGGCTGCAGGCACGTCACCCGTGGCCGGAGGGATGCACCACGGGCGCGACGGGGGCCGTACTGTTGACGGAGATGGACACTGCCAGCTGGTACCGGTGGTTCGCATCGGCCGAAGTCCGTGGAGCCTCAGCCTGCTATGAGCAGTGGGCCGAGGGCATTGCCGATGACCACGGCCTCGTGGCGCTGATCGATGAGCTTCCGGAGCGAACGAGGCAACCGAACCTCGTGTTGGCAGCGGCCCGGTTCGCTGGGATCCCGCCAATCGGCTTTGGTGAGTTCCGGGCGCGGTTCATCGACGAATGGCCCGAGATTCGTGCGATTGCCCTCGAGCGGCACACCCAGACGAACGAGCCGGGACGGTGCGCCGCCTTGTTGCCTTGTCTGGCCTCGCTTCCTCAGCCACTGGCGCTGCTCGAGGTCGGCGCTTCGGCTGGCCTCTGCCTGTATCCCGACAGGTTCAGCTATCGGTACGACGACGGGCCTCGCATTGACCCAGCGGATGGACCAGGAGCGTCGGTGTTGCCGTGTGCTACGTCGGGACTCGTTCCCGTGCCCGCACGCCTCCCCGAAATCGCCTGGCGGGCAGGGATCGACCTCAACCCCTTGGACGTCGACAACGCTGACGAGATGCGGTGGCTCGAGGCCCTGGTCTGGCCCGGGCAGGAACATCGCAGGGATCGGCTGAGGGCGGCGGCCGAGGTGGCCCGCACAATGCCACCCGATCTCGTCGCCGGGGACCTCCTCTCACTACTGGAGGAGACGGCCGCCAGGGCCCCGGCAGACGCAACGCTGGTCATCTTCCACAGTGCCGTCCTGGCCTATTTGAGCCTCGACGATCGGGCGGCCTTCGCCCGCCGCACGGATGCGCTGCCCGGACATTGGATCTCCAACGAAGGGGTGGGAGTCCTCCCGTACCCGGAACGCGCGCTCCCTCCGCGCCCCGATGTCACCCGGTCTGCATTCGTGATCGCCCTGGACGGCGTACCCCTGGCGTACGCCGGACCGCACGGTGAGTCGCTCGACTGGATCGGCCCGGCGTCGACCGTCATTGCTCCCGGTTCGGGTCGCTGACCCTTTCGCCTCGTACGGAGCACGGGGATGCGCACCGTGGCGAGCGGTGGCCCCTGGAGATTCGCCGGGACGGTCCGAGTAGCGTCGCCAGGATGGACGACTCGGTCGACGCCAATTCCACACAGGGCGACTACTGGGAGCGGCGCTCGTCGTCGTGGATCGAGGCCGAGGACTACACGACCCTTGTCACCGGTTCGTTCGGCCGACGGGCGATGGACTGCTTGGCCCTCGAACCCGGCTCGAGGGTGCTGGACGTCGGGTGCGGAACCGGGCCCACAACCATCGAATTGGCACGCAGGGTGTCTCCTGGAGGAACCGCGGTCGGGATCGACATCGCACCCTCGATGCTGGCGGTCGCGCGAGCGAGGGCGGGCGGCGACGGCGTGGACAACGCAGAATTCGTCGTCGGTGATGCGCAGTCCGCCGACCTCGGGAGTGGGGCATACGACGCGGTCTTCTCCCAGTTCGGCGTCATGTTCTTCTCCGATCCGGTGGCCGCCTTCGCCAATGTGCGCCGCGCCTTGCGCAGCGGTGGGCGGATCGCGTTCGCCTGTTGGCAGGACGTCTTCTCGAACGAATGGATGCTCGTGCCGGGCTCGGCGGTGGTCGCGGTGACGGGACAGTTGCCGCCCATGCCCGGCCCGGGTGAACCGGGGCCCTTCTCCTTGGCCGATCCCGGGCACGTCGAGCAGTTGCTCCTCGGTGCCGGGTTCGGGTCGATCGAGGTGCGTCCCCAAACGGAGCAGGTCGTGGTGAGCGCAGACCAGGTCGACATGGTGGTCGAGGCGGCCTGCCGGGTGGGAGCCGTGCGGGAGGCACTCGAGATGGACGACGACCCGGCGTTCCATGAGCAGCTCAGGTCGGCAGTGCGCACCGCCTTGGATGCGCGGGTGCAGGACGGTCTGCTCCGCCTCGGAGCCGCTGCCCTCATCGTGACGGCCACACTCGCCAACCCGTGAGCAGGGGGTCAGGCTGCCCGACCGCACCCTGGATCGCGCACCTCGGGTCCGCTGCGGCCATGGCAGACCGCGTCGGGGCTCGCTAGGGTCACACCGAGGTTGTGGATCAAGGCGGACGTATGGCGGTTGTCGCTTCTCAATTCTCCGAACTCGCTGACCACTCCCCCGGGGGTGGCACCGAAGAGCCCGGTCACCTGGCCCTCGACGCCGTGCGTCGGACCGGGGTGGTTCCTCCTGGTCGGGCCGGCCCCGTGACCGAACCGTCCTTGCGGGAACCGCGCATCGCAGCGGTCCGGGAGTACGGCGATCGAGCGCGTGGATCACCCGAGGCTGCCCGCGGCGTCCGTAGGGTGAGCCACGAAATCGTGCGGGCAGCCCGCGTGGGCGCGGCACCGTTTCCCCCAGCGGCAACCTGCGACGTCACGGGAAGTGGATCGACGACCGGAAAGGTGAGCACGTTGCGATCGAGTAGGCGAACCCGAGAGGAACTTCGTACGACGCTCGTCGAGGAAGGACGCGAGATCCTGCTCTCGGAAGGACTCGAGACGGGTTCGAGCAACCTCACGTTCAAGCGGGTATTCCAACGGGTGGAGACGAAGACCGGCTTGCGGATCACCAACGCCTCGGTGATCAGGCGCATCTGGGAGAACCAGGCGGATTTCCAGGCTGACGTGCTCGTCACGATCGCGCGCGATGAGGCACGTCGGGCCCAGGGAAGCGGCCGCCGGGTCACGACCATGCTGGGCGACCTGGACATGACCTCCGCGGAGACCCGGGCGCTGGCCCTCCGGGAAGTGTGCCGCGTGGAGGGGAATGCAAGCAGCACGGCCATCGGCCGGTCCGACAACTGGCAACTGTGGCTCGGCGTCATCGGCATGGCGATCTGTGGGGCGCAGCCGGACCTGCAGGCACGGATCAAGGGGGCACTCGCGGAGGGCTACCGGTCCGTCACCGAGTTCTGGAGTGCGAACTTCGCCGCACTCGTCGGACTGCTGGGATTCCGGATTCGGCACCCGTGGTCGATGGACCAGTTCAGCAGGGCGGCCATCGCCTTCGCAGAGGGCTGCGCACTACGCCAATTGGCGGGAGACGACGCCGAGATGACGATGCGTCCGACCGGACCGGCCGGGGAGGACCAGGAATGGTCTCACTACGCCATCGGGCTGGAGGCGCTCGCACGCCAGTACCTCGAACCCGATCCGGAGTTTGCGCCGCCGGCGTAGGACTCGGAGCGTGATGGGGCCCGAGCCCGGGCTTGCTGCCCGGGCACCGGCAGGTCCCCTGCCATCAGGCCGCCGGCACCTGGCGTCGTGCAGCTGCTCCGTGCGCCGAGCCAGGCAACGTCGCTCCACGCCGGCTCGGAGCACGTCCCCCGGCCTGACGCCGTTCACTCGGCGACCCAGCGCCCCCGCAGGTCCTCCAGCCACGGCGGCAGTTCGATCTCCGGGTCGGGAAGTGCTTGTGCACCGCGCTGTCCGAGCAGGCGCTCGAAGGCTGCCGGGTCGTCCCCCCAGCCACGGGGATCCCCCATCATCACTTCGAAGAGCAGGGCCCCGTCCGGTCCGGCTTCGAACGGACCGAAGGCGGCCCCCTGGGGGAGCTCGATGTGGGTGCCCGCGGGACACCGCCGGCCGCCGCAGAAGATCTCCCCGTCGAGCACCATGACGACGTGGGGACTGAGGTGCCCGTGGCGCCGCTGGATGACGCCGGGATCCCACTTGGCGTAGAGCGACAGGTACTGCGGGTCGGGGGAGAAGGCAAGCCACTTCTCCCACACCGAGGCGACGGTCCCGTCGGCGAGCCGGACGGCACGGACCTGCTGCCAGGGGACATCCGGGTCGTCGAGATGGCGAAAGGTCGGCTCGAGCCCGGGCACGTTCGGACCGACTACGTCGTCCACGGTGTGGCTCCCGATCCGACCGTGACGCTCGCAGCTGCCATGCAGGTCGACGCTAGTGCTGCGCGCCCCGGGCCGCCGGTTGGGGAACGCTGCTCGAACTGCGCCGCCGGACCGCGGTGTGGTGCCGGCTCAGGTCACGCCCTCACGGTCCGCCTGGCGGCGGTGCTGCTCGAGGATGTGTTCGTGGGACGCGCCCTTGCTGGGGACGTGCGGGTGATGGCGCTTGCACAGGACGTAGGGCGTGCCCACGAGCGGGTGGTGACCGATCCGCCAGCAGCCCTTCACGTGGCAGTTGACCTTGCGCGCCCCGGTGTAGACCCCGATGCACACGGCACTGATCAGCGTCGCCTCACCCAGGTCGGACCCGAAGCCCGACCAGAAGTTGTAGTACTTGTCCGGTCCGCCGTTGATGACCCCGGTGTGCAGTGCCACCCAGTGCCGCACACCGGTGAAGAAGACGGCCAGGAGGACGATGCCCGCGCCCACGAGGAGCAGCAGCAGCCAGAGCGCCGTCGTCCGCACCTGGCTCCGTGGCGGCACCTCGGTGTCGAACGTGTGCTGATCCTGTTCGGTACCGGACGCCGGGGCTCCCGACTGCTGCGTCGCACCACCGGAGTCGGACATCGGTCTCCTTCACGCGGGATGGTCGTCCACAGCCGCTGTTCGTGCCTGTGCTCGGGCCAACCGTAGCGGCGCACGGATCCGGTCCCGGCGGATGGGGGCCTCGACCGCGGCAGTCAGGCCAGGGCGTCGCGCACCGCTGCCACCGTCTCCGCCGTGGCCCGCTTGGCCGAGTCGAAGAGGTTGTCGAGCCCGTAGAACCCGTGGATCATCCCGTCGTACCGCGACGTGGTGACGGCCACCCCGGCGTGGCGCATGCGCTCGGCATAGGCCTCACCTTCGTCACGCAGTGGATCGAATTCGGCGGTCACCACCAGGGCCGGCGGCAGGCCGGACAGGTCGTCCACGAACAGCGGCGAGGCATCGGGGTCGAGCGGGTCGGCCCCGTGGAGGTAGTTCCCCAGGAACCACGTCATCGTGTCGGAGTCGAGCAGGTAGCCGGAGCCGTTCTCGGTCTGCGAGGGTAACGAACGCGTCATGTCGGTGCCCGGGTACACCAGGAGCTGGAACGCGATCGGCGGTCCACCAGCGTCACGGCAACGGCGTGCCACCACGGTGGCGAGGTTGCCTCCCGCGCTGTCGCCGGCCACCGCCAGCCGGGACGGGTCGGCCCCGAGGTCGACGGCATGGGACGAGACCCAACGGGTGGCGACGTCGCAGTCCTCCACGGCGGCCGGGAACCGGTGCTCGGGCGCGAGCCGGTACTCCACGCTCACCACGACCGCCGGGACCCCGGCGGCCAGCCGGTGGCAGGTGGCGTCGTGGGTGGCGATGTCGCCGATCACCCAACCCCCACCGTGGAAGTAGACGACGACGGGCAACGGGCCCTCGGCCCCCGGGCGGTAGACGCGCACCGGGATGTCGCCTGCGGGGCCCGGGACCGACCGGTCATCGAACGGGACCGACACGTCGGGCGGGCCGGCCAGCTCGGCAAGCGCCGCGTATCCGGCTCGCGCCTCCTCCGGATCCTGGTGCCACGGTGCCGGCCGTCCTGCCGCGGCGATCAGGTCGAGCAGGCTGCGGGCCTGGGGATCGAGGGCCATGTTCGCCTCCTGGGCGCTCGTCGGGGCCCATGCACCCGGGCAACGGGGGTGACGTTACCCAAGGGCTGGTCGTCCGGCTCGGACCTGGTGGGGAGTCCGGTGCCGACCCAGGGGTCGTCGGGCTCAGGCCTGGGGGTCGTGGGGCAGCCCCAGGGTCCGCTCGGCGATGATGTTGCGCTGGACCTCGGACGTCCCGCCGCCGATGGTGAGCGCCGGGGCGAACAGGAACCCGAAGGCCCACATGCCGTCGGGCCAGCCGCCGGCGTCGGGTGTGCCGGGCACCGGGCCGCTGCCCGACAGCATCCCCGCCGCCCCGGCCAGGTCGCGGGCCAGCTCCATGATGTGCTTCCCGTGCTCGTCGGCCAGCGCCTTGCGCACGGACGCCTCCGGTCCCGGCGGGGCACCGGCCACTGCCGCGGAGACCGTGCGCAGGCGGAGCAGCCGGAGGATCTCCCCTTCCATCCACACCGATGCCAGCCGCTGGCGCAGCAGCGGGTCGGAGACGCCGCCACCCGCCTTGACGGCGGCCACCAGGTCGTCGGCCGTCGGGCCCATCCCCCACAGCGCCCCCGCCCCCGACAGCGACACCCGCTCGTTCGCCAGCGTCACCTTGCCCAGCGACCAGCCCAGGCCGCGCTCCCCCACCAGGTTGGCGGCGGGCAGGCGCACCTCGTCGAGGAAGACCTCGTTGAACGTGTGGGCCCCGGTCATGTCGACGAGCGGCCGGACCGTGATGCCGGGGGCGTCCATCGGGCAGACGAAGTAGGAGATCCCCTGGTGCTTGGGGGCATCGGGTTCCGTGCGGGCCAGAAGGATCCCGAAATCGGCACGATGGGCGTAGCTGGTCCACACCTTCTGCCCCTGGACCACCCATTCGTCGCCGTCGAGCTCGGCCCGCGTGGTCAGCCCCGCCAGGTCGGAGCCGGCGCCGGGCTCGCTGAAGAGCTGGCACCAGATCTCCTCGGCCGCCAGGAGGGGGAGGAGGTACCGCTCCTTCTGCTCGGGCGTGCCGGCATGCAGGAGGGTCGGCCCGGCCCAGCCGATCCCGATGGTGTTCTCCGGTCGCCTGACCCCGGCCCTCCGGAGCTCCTCGTCGACCAGCAGCTGATGGGTGGGGTCGGCGCCCAGGCCCCAAGGGGCCGGCCAGTGCGGGGCGACCAGTCCCCGTTCGGCCAGCTCGCGGCCGGTCGGGGCAGGGTGGTCGGCGAACCAGGCCCGCAGCTCCGTCCTGCGCGGGTCGTCGTCGGGGGGGAGCGCGGTGTCCACGGTCGCCAGCGTAGGCTGCACCGATCGCCGCGGTGGTGCCGCGGCATGGGACGGCGCCCCCTCCAACAGGGCCGGCGCCCACCGACCGGAACGGTTGGGGTCACCGGACGGGCGCGCAGGCCGTTCCGCACCCCCGGGGAACGAGGAGACCGACGTGAGCACGTGGAACTTCGCCGACGTGTGGGAGGCCGTGGCCGACGAGCTGGCCGAGGCGCCGGCACTGGTCCACGGCACCCACACCCGCTCGTGGCGCGAGTTCGACCAGCGGGCCGACAACGTGGGTCGGTGGCTGCTCGGGGCTGGTGCCTCCCAACAGGAGAAGGTCGCGCTCTACCTCTACAACTGCCCCGACTACCTCGAGGCGTCCTTCGCCGCCTACAAGACCGGTCTCGTCCCGATCAACACCAACTACCGCTACGCCGACGACGAGCTCGTCTACCTGTGGGAGAACGCCGACACGGTGGCGGTCGTCTTCCACGGCATCTTCGTCGACCGGATCGAGGGCATCCGCCACCGAGTGCCCGGCGTGCGCAGCTGGCTGTGGGTCGACGACGGCACCGCCACTTGCCCGCCGTGGGCCGTCCCCTACGAGGAGGCGGCCGAGACGACCGGTGCCCACGGGCCCCACGGGCACGAGCGGGTAGTCGCCCCGTGGGGACGGGGCCCAGACGACATCCACATGCTTTACACCGGCGGGACCACCGGGATGCCCAAGGGCGTCATGTGGCGCCAGGACGACCTGTTCGCCCGGCTGAACGGCGGCGGGTTCCGGCGTTATCCCGAGCAGGGCGGGATCGACGACGTCCGTGCCGAGCTGGCGGCCAACGGCGCCGGCATGACCCTGCTCCCCGCCTGCCCGCTCATGCACGGCACCGGGGCGTTCACGGCCATGGAGTGCCTGAGCGAGGGCGGGCACGTCGTGACCCTGGCCGGACGTCAGTTCGATCCGGTCGAGCTCCTTGACACCATCGAGTCCCAGCAGGTCAACTGCACCGTCATCGTGGGCGACGCCTTCGCCAGGCCCATCCTCGCCGCGCTCGACGCCGATCCGGGCCGGTGGGACCTCTCGAGCCTGGTCGGCATCATCTCGTCGGGCGTGATGTGGAGCGAGGAGTCCAAACAGGGCCTGCTTCGCCACCACGAGGGCATGCTGCTCATCGACGCCTTCGGCTCGTCGGAGGCGCTCGGCATGGGCACCTCCGTGTCCTCCAGTCAGGAGCGGGCCAGGACGGCCCAGTTCCGCCTCGGTCGTGACGTGAGGGTCGTGGACACCGAGGGCAAGGACGTCGTGGCCGGGTCGGGACAGGTGGGCGTGCTCGCCCTCGGCGGCCGCATCCCCGTCGGGTACTACAAGGACGAGTCCAAGTCGGCGGCCACGTTCCGGGTGATCGACGGCGTCCGCTACTCGATCCCGGGCGACTACGCCGAGATACGCGGGGACGGCTCCATCCACCTGCTCGGACGCGGCTCGGTGTGCATCAACACCGGCGGCGAGAAGGTCTATCCCGAGGAGGTCGAGGAGGTCGTGAAGACGGTGCTCGGCGTGCTCGACGCCGTGGTCGTCGGGATCCCGAACGAGCGCTTCGGCGAGGAGATCGTCGCCGTCGTGCAGCTCGCCCCCGGCACTCCCGAGGGGTCGGTGGCGGGCGATGACGTCATCGAGCACGTGAAAGCGCGGCTCGCCGGCTACAAGGCGCCCCGCCGGGTCCGTTTCGTCGAGACGATCGGGCGCTCCCCGTCGGGCAAGGTCGACTACGCCCGCCACCGGGGCGAGACGGCCGAGGCGCTGGGTGTGCCGCTCGGCTGAGCGACAGGTCCCACCGCTCGGCGGGACGAGCGGTGGATCAGCCCTTGTTGGCGCCGTGGGTGCGGACGAAGTCGTTGACCGTGTAATAGGCGTCGATCGACTCGCCGGCGTCGCCCCAGAACCCTTCGAGCACGTCGAAGTCCATGGCCCCCTGGGCGATGTAGTGGTTGTTGACGTCGGTGATCTCGAGCTCGCCCCGGCCCGAGGGGACCAGCGTCGGGATCACGTCGAACACGTCGGCGTCGTAGCAGTAGATACCGGTCACGCCGAACTTGGAGGCCGGCTGCTCGGGCTTCTCGGTGATGCCGATGATCCGGTGGTCGTCGTCGAAGGTGGGGACGCCGAGGTGGCGCAGGTGCTCGTCCTCCTCGACCGGCGTCAGCAGGATGCGGGCGCCGTGTGGATCGGCCCGGAACGCGTCGACCATGGGCCGGATGGAGTTCTCGCAGATGTTGTCGGCCAGCATCACGAGCACCGGGTCCCCGTCGACGAAGCGGGCGGCCAGGCCGAGCGCCTCGGCGATCCCGCCCGGGCGTTCCTGGTATCCGTAGCTGAGGCGGTCGATCCCGAACTCCTGGCCGTTGCCGAGCAGGCGCAGGAACTCCCCGGCGTGGGTCCCGCCCGTGACCAGCATGATCTCGGTGATCCCGGCGTTCACCAGCGCCTCGATCGCCCAATTGATCATGGGCCGGTCGTAGATCGGCAACAGGTGCTTGTTGGTGATGCGGGTCAGCGGATGGAGACGCGAGCCGGTACCACCGGCGAGGAGGACACCCTTCATGCGCGCAGCCTAGACGTGGCCGACGGCCGTGTGCGGCGGACGACCGCACCTCGTGCCGGGAGGACGGGCCTGCCTTGTGACGGGTGGAGGCGCAGCCGCCCGTCAGGCGCCGGCAGGGCCCGCTGGGTCGGCCGCGTCGGCCACGTCGGCCACGTCGGCCAGGACGGCGTCGGCCAGTGCCGGCCACGCCCGTGACGACCACACGCCGAACGGGCGGTCCGCCAGCCCCGCACACAACACGCCGGCGGCCGGGTCGACCCACAGGAACGAGCCCGACTGCCCGAAGTGGCCGTAGGTGGCGGGCGAGTTCGTCACCCCCGTCCAATGTGGGCGTTTCGTGCCCCGGACCTCGACGCCCAGGCCCCAGTCGCACGGGTCCGACGGGCCGAACCCGGGGAGCACGCCGGCCAGGCCCGGGAACTGGACCGAGGTGGCCTGATGCCAGGTTGCCCGGCTGACCAGGGTGGGTTGGGCCCACTCCCGGCCGAGCGCCAGCAGGTCGTCGAGCGGGCCCACCAGGCCGGCGGCAGCCGTTCCGGACGGCGATCCGACGAGGTCGGTGCGGTGCATGCCCAGCGGCTCCAGCACACCGGCGGAGAGGTACGCGGCGAACGACATGCCGGCCGCCGCCTCGAGAACGGAGGCCAGGATCTCGTAACCGGCGTTCGAGTAGATGCGCCGCGCCGCCGGCGGCTCGACGGGCGGGCCGGGGTCGGGGCCCAGCCCCGAGGCGTGGGCCAGCAGGTGGCGCACCGTGGACCCGGGCGGTCCCGCAGGATCGTCGAGGGCGAGCGTGCCCTCCTCCACGGCCACCAGCACGGCGAGTGCCGTCGCCGGCTTGGTGACCGACGCCCAGGCGTAGGGACGCCCCGTGTCGCCGGTGGTGGTCGCCCGTCCGGGGCCGTCGGGCCCGACACGCACCACTCCGACGGCAGCCGTGTCCACCGGCCAGTCGGCCACCAGTTCCAGAGCGTCCATGCCCGCACCAGCGTAGGGGAACACGCCGGTCATACTCCTGGCTACTGTGGAGCGGCCATGGCGACCACCCGCGAACGCCTGCACGGCCCGTCGATCCGGACGGCGCTCGTGACCCTGCTGGTGGCGGTCGCGCTCGCCGGAGCGGGCGCGCCGGCCGCCCCGGCGGGTGCCGGCACCTCGGCAAGCGCGCCGCTCGCCAGCGCCACGGTGGTGGTGCCGGCGGTCACCGCTCCCGCGTCGACGGTCGCCGCGCTTGCCGCCGTCCACGGTGGCAGTGCATCGGTCACCGGGTCGCTCGCCTGGTTCTACCGGCCACCCAGCCCGCTCCCCTACGCGCCGGCCGGATCGGTCATCCGGTCGCAACCGGTCGCCGGCCTCACGGGCCTGCCCGCCGGCACCCGTGCCTACCGGGTCCTCTTCCACACCACCTCGGGCTCCGGCGGGGACCTCGCCGAGTCGGGGGTCGTCGTGGTCCCCGGCGGTAGGCCGCCCCCGGGCGGCTTCCCCATCGTGAGTTGGGCCCACGGGACCACCGGCGTGGCCTCGGGCTGCGCCCCGTCGCTCGACGGCACCTCCACCATCCCGGACGTGGCCGCGCTCGTCGCCGACCGGGAGATCGTCGTGGCGGCCGACTACCGGGGACTCGGCGCACCCGGAATCCACCCCTACCTGGTTGGCAACAGCGAGGCCGAGGACGTGCTGGACGGCGCCCGGGCGGCCCGGTCGCTGGAGGGTGGCGCCGCCTCGAACGCCGTGGTGGTGCTCGGATTCTCCCAGGGCGGCCAGGCCGCGCTGTTCGCCGGGGAGATCGCCCAGAACTACGCGCCCGAGCTGTTCGTGGCCGGCGTGGCCGCCGTCGCCCCGGTGACCTCGGTGCTGGACCTGGCGCCGACAGGCGACCAACCACCACCGTCGGGCCAGTCGGCGTTCACCGCGATGGCCCTGTTCGCCTGGGCGCGGCACTACGGGACCTTCCAGCTCGGCAAGGTGCTGACGCCGGCCGGCCTGGCGGGGATCCCGGCCGTCGCCTCGTCGTGCGTGGACGGCGTCGCCTCGCTGTACGACGCGGTGCCCCCGGCCCGGTTCTTCCTCCCCGGCTGGCAGCACCTGCCCGGGGTGCAGGCCGCCAACCGGGCCAACCGGCCCGGCAATTCGCCGACGTCGGCCCCCATCCTCGTGGTCCAGGGAACCGCCGACGAGGTCGTGCCGTTCGGGCGGACCACGAGCTTCGTGGGCACACGCCTGTGCCAGAGCCAGTACGACTCGGTGGACTACGTGGCCGAGCAGGGCGTGGGCCACAGCCAGGTGCTCGACCTGTCGACCACCGTGATCAACCGGTGGATCCGGGCCCGGTTCGGCGGCGGGTCGACGGTCGACTCCTGCACCCGCCCCGGGCTCGGGATCAGCCACCTGCGCTGAGCGGCGGCACGCCCCCGGCGGTCGGCATCCTGGTCTGCAGGCGACGGGGATGGCGACGTGCCCAGGCGTCAGACGCCGGACAGCGTCAGGCGCGCCCCGACGTCAGCAGGGGCCCGGGGTCAGACGTCGAGGAAGCGCCGGACGGCGAACGCCGACCCGATCACGCCGACGCCCACCCCCACCAGCGACACGAGCAGGCAGGTGAAGAAGACCTCCGGGCCGCTGAGTGCCATCTGGTGGATGATGTTCGTGTCGGCCGCGGTGCGGTGCTGGTCCAGTCCGATCCCCCAGTAGAGGGCCAGGACGACGAGCACGGCCACACCGGCGCCGAGCAGCCCCTGGATCATGCCCTCGGCCATGAACGGCAATCGGATGAACCAGTTGGTGGCGCCGACCAGCTTCATCACCGAGACCTCCCGCCGTCGGGCGAAGATGGCCATGCGGATGGTGTTCAAGATCAGCACCGAGGCGGACAGCAGGAGCACCACGGCGACCGCCAGGAAGACCCACTGCAGCACGCGGATCACGCTCTGCATGGTCTTGATCTGCTGACCCGGGTACTTCACGTCGAACACCCCGGGCTTGCCGTGGAACGCCTGGTAGACGGCAGGCGCCTGGGACGGGTCCTGGAGCTCGCAACGGTACGACGACGGGTACTGGGCCTGCGTGGTGACGGCGAGCTCGTCGGCCGGCAGCACGTTCTTGGCCTCGTTGTAGTCGAAGGCCTGGGACTTGTAGATGCACGACTTGATGTACGGCGACTGGGCCAGCTCGGTCTTGATGGCCGTGGTCTGGGCGGGACCGGCGCCGGGGTTCACCCAGACGATGGTCTGGACGCCGTTCTGCCACAGCTCGGTGGCCTTGGACGCCCCCTGCTTGAGCAGCAGGGCCGAGCCCACCAGGGCGAGCGAGACGGCCACCGTCAGGATGGCGGCAGCAGTCATGAGGCGGTTGCGCCACAGGTTGGTGGCGGCCTCCTTCGAGACATAGGCGGGGGAGACCGCCATCAGGGGCTGGTCAGGAAGGTGTCGGACACCTCGAAGTCGTCGTCGGCGGTCGGCATCTGGTCCACCAGTGCGCCCGTGGGCGAACCGGCGCCGCCGGCCAGGGTGGTGCTGTCGATGTCGTAGACGCCGTGGGCCTGGTCGCGCACCAGTTTGCCCCGGTCGAGCTCGATCACCCGTCGGCGCATCTGGTTGACCATGCCGGCGTCGTGGGTGGCGATGATCACCGTCGTGCCGGTGCGGTTGATCCGGTCCAGCAGGCGCATGATGCCGAGGCTGGTGGTCGGGTCGAGATTGCCGGTGGGCTCATCGGCCAGGAGGATCAGCGGGCGGTTGACGAACGCCCGGGCCACGGCCACCCGCTGCTGCTCACCGCCGGAGAGCTCGCCGGGCAGGTTGTCGCGCTTCTTGGCCAGGCCGACCAGTTCCAACACCTGGGGCACCTGGGCGGCGATCACGTGCTTCGGCCGCCCGATCACCTCGAGTGCGAAGGCCACGTTCTCGAAGACGGTCTTGTTCGGCAGGAGCCGGAAGTCCTGGAACACGCACCCGATGTTGCGACGGAGGTACGGGATTCGCCACTTCGGCAGGTGGCCGATCTCCTTGCCCGCCTCCCAGATCCGCCCGGAGTCCGGCATCTCCTCGCGCAGGAGCAGCCGGATGAACGTCGTCTTGCCGGAGCCCGAGGGGCCGACCAGGAAGACGAACTCACCCTTGTCGATCTCTACGGTGCAGTCGTTCAGGGCGACCGTGGATCCCTTGTACGTCTTGGTGACGTTCTGGAATGTGATCATGGGGTAGCGGTGCGGCGGGGATGCATGCGAGAACACGGCGGACTGTCCGCAGCGTCCATCTTACCCGGGGCCGTCGCCGAACTCGGTCAGCCCCCCTGACCTCCGACGATGCCGCGCCTGGGCCGTCGGGGGCGGCGGACTGGGAGGGAGCTCAGCCCTTGTTCCGTCGGAGTTCGGCGCCGCGGCGCAGCTCGGCCTCGATGAACATGTCGAGGTCGCCGTCGAGGACGGCCTCGACGTTGCCCGTCTCGGCGTTGGTGCGCAGGTCCTTGACCAACTGGTACGGCGCCATCACGTAGGAGCGGATCTGGTTGCCCCAGGCGTTGTCGGTGCGCTCCCCCGCCAGGCCGTCGAGCGTCGCCTGGTGCTCGGCGCGCTGCCGCTCGGCCAGCTTGGCCCCGAGTACCTGCATGGCCTTGGCCTTGTTCTGGGTCTGGCTGCGCTGGTTCTGGCACGTGACCACGATCCCGGTGGGCAGGTGGGTCAGTCGCACTGCCGAGTCGGTCTTGTTGACGTGCTGGCCACCCGCGCCCGACGACCGGTACGTGTCGACACGCAGGTCCTTCTCGTCGATCTCGACGACGCCGGAGACGTCCTCCAGGAACGGGACGACGTCGAGCGATGCGAAGCTGGTCTGGCGCCGGTGCTGGGCGTCGAACGGCGAGATGCGCACGAGTCGGTGCACGCCTCGCTCGGCGGCCAGCAGCCCGAACGCGTAGCGGCCCCGCACGATGAAGGTGGCGGACTGGAGCCCGGCCTCCTGGCCCTCCGTGGCCTCCTCCACCTCGATGGTGAAACCCCGGCGCTCGGCCCAGCGGGTGTACATGCGCAGCATCATCTCGGCCCAGTCCTGGGCGTCGGTGCCGCCGGCCCCGGCGTGGACCTCGGCCACGGCGTCGCCGTCGTCGTACTCGCCGCCGAACAGCGCCCGCAGCTCGAGTGCCCCCATGCGGCGGTCGAGGTCGGCCAGGATCCCCTCGACCTCGGGGCGGAGTGACTCGTCGCCTTCCTCCTGCATGAGCTCGAGCAGGGTCTCGGCGTCCGACAGGTGCTCGGCCAGCGAGGCGAGCAGCTGGACGTCCTCGGTCACCCGTCCGAGGGCGGTGGTCACCTCTCGGGCGTTGTCGGCGTCGTCCCACAGGTCAGGGGCGGAGGCCGCCTGCTCGAGCTCGGACCGGCGACCGGCCAGGCCCTCCGCACCGAGGAAGCGCTCGGCCTCGCCGAGTCGCTCCGCGAGCCGGACGAGGGTCTCGGCGATGTCGACCCGGTCGACCGCGCCGTCCCCCGGACGGGGGCTGTCGGCCGCCATCTCAGTTCGCGCCGTGGCAGAGCTTGTACTTCTTGCCGCTGCCGCACCAGCACGGCTCGTTGCGGCCGATCTTCTCGCGGTCCGACTTGATGATGGGCGCCTGGGACTCCCCGTCGTCGAACACGTCGCCACCCGGGCCCAGCGACGAGCCGCCGGCGACAGCGGCCGCGGCCTCGATCTCGGCAGGCGTGGCGGTGGCGAACGCGGCGCTGATCCCGGCGTCTCCCTGGACCGGGTCGTCGGCCGCCACGTAGTTGGCCTGGGCCAGGTCGGGCTCGGCAGCGGTCTCGTCGGTGAGCACCTGCACGTGGAACACGTAGCGCAGGTAGTCGTCGTTGATGTTGTCCATCAACTTGCCGAAGAGAGCGAAGCCCTCGCGCTGCCAGGCCACCAGAGGGTCCTGGTTCCCCATCGCCCGGAGGTTGATGCCCTCCTTCAGGTAGTCCATGTCGGCCAGGTGCTCCTGCCACCGCTGGTCGATGATCTGCAGCATGATGTCGCGCTCGAGCTGGCGGGCCGTCTCCTCGCCCCCGGGGATGGTCTCGTCCCGCTCGGCGTAGAGCTCGAGCGCCTCGGTGATGATGCTCTCGGTGACCTGGCCCGCCGTCGCCGCCTCGGCGAAGTCGTCCTCGGCGAACCGGGTCGGGTAGTACTGGGTGACCTCGGTCAGCAGGCCGGGCAGGTCCCACTCCTCGGGATAGTCCGTCGGGCAGTAGTTCGCCACCACCGAGGTCATCGTCTCCTCGAGCAGCTCGATCGTGTCCTCGCGGAGGTCCTCACCCTCGATGACCTGCATGCGCCGGGCGTAGATCACCTTGCGCTGCTCGTTCATCACGTCGTCGTACTTGAGGACGTCCTTCCGGGACTCGGCATTGCGCCCCTCCACGGTGGTCTGGGCCCGCTCGATGGCCTTGGAGACCATCTTCGCCTCGATCGGTACCTCGTCGGGCAGGGCCCGTCCCATCACCCAGTTCATGGCCCCGGTGGCGAAGAGCCGCATGAGGTCGTCCTCGAGGGACAGGAAGAACCGGCTCTCCCCCGGGTCGCCCTGCCGGCCGGACCGGCCGCGCAGCTGGTTGTCGATGCGGCGGCTCTCGTGCCGTTCGCTGCCCAGTACGTAGAGGCCGCCCAACGCCCGCACCTGGTCGCCCTCGGTCGTGCAGCGGGCCTCGAGGTCCTGCTCGATCAGGGTGAGTTCGGCGGCTCCCTCCTCGGTGGTGACGTCGAGGCCGCGGCCGGCCGCCTCGCGGGAGGCCAGGCCCTCGGGGTTCCCTCCGAGGATGATGTCGACGCCGCGGCCGGCCATGTTGGTGGCCACGGTGACGGCGCCCACCCGGCCGGCCTGGGCCACGATCTCCGCCTCGCGGAAGTGCTGCTTGGCGTTCAGGACCTCGTGGGGGATGCCCCGCTTGTCGAGCAGGCGTGACAGGTGCTCCGATTTCGACACCGAAGCGGTTCCGACGAGCACGGGCTGCCCGGTGCCGTGCCGCTCGGCGATGTCCTCGACGACGGCAGCGAACTTCGCCTCCTCGGACTTGTAGATCAGGTCGGCCTGGTCCTCGCGCACGAGGGGGCGGTTCGGCGGGATCGGGACGACCGGTAGCTCGTAGGTGTTGGCGAACTCCGACGCCTCGGTCTCGGCGGTGCCGGTCATGCCGCCGAGCTTCTCGTAGAGGCGGAAGTAGTTCTGGAGCGTCACCGTCGCCCAGGTGTGGTTCTCCTCCTTGATCTTGACCCGCTCCTTGGCCTCGACGGCCTGGTGCAGCCCGTCCGACCAGCGGCGCCCGTCGAGGGTACGGCCGGTGAACTCGTCGACGATCCGGACTTCGCCTTGGGCCACCAGGTAGTCCTTGTCCCGCTTGTACAGCTCCTTGGCCAGCAGGGCCTGGGTCAGGTGGTGGACGTAGTTGACGGCCACTGCGTCGTACAGGTTCTCGACCCCGAGCTGCCGCTCGACCTTCTCGATACCGGTCTCGGTCGGGATGACCGTCCGCTTCTCCTCGTCGACCTCGTAGTCGTCCTCGGCCCGCAGGGTGCGCACGATCCCGGCGAACTGGTAGTAGAGCTGTGCCGTCTCGGCAGCCGGGCCGGAGATGATGAGCGGGGTCCGGGCTTCGTCGATGAGGATCGAGTCGACCTCGTCGATGATGGCGAAGTGGTGGCCCCGCTGGACCATGGCGTCCTTGGAGCGCGCCATGTTGTCCCGCAGGTAGTCGAAGCCGAACTCGGTGTTGGTGCCGTAGGTGACGTCGGACCCGTAGGCCTGGCGCTTCTCGGCGGGCTCCGTGATGTCGGGCCCCACCCGGCCAACGGTCAGCCCGAGGAACCGGTGGAGGCGTCCCATCCACTCCGAGTCACGGGTGGCGAGGTAGTCGTTGACGGTCACCACGTGGACGCCGTTTCCGGCAAGGGCATTCAGGTAGACGGGCAGCGTCGACACCAGTGTCTTGCCCTCGCCGGTCTTCATCTCGGCGATCCACCCGAAGTGGAGGGCCATGCCACCCATCAGCTGGGCATCGAAGTGGCGCTGGCCCAGCACCCGCCAGGCGGACTCTCGGACCAGGGCGAACGCCTCGACGAGCAGGTCCTCGAGCGACTCGCCGTCGGCGAGCCGGGCGCGGAAGTCCGCGGTCATGGCCTGGAGCTCGGCGTCCGAGCGCGCCTCCATCTCCGGCTCGAGGGCGTTGACCAACGGCACCAGCTCGGCGAGGCGGCGGACCTTCTTTCCCTCGCCGGCGCGCAGGACTTTCGAGAACATGCTCATGGGGGACCCACTCTACTGTCGGCTGCCTCCCCGGAAGCACCGCACGCCATACGGCCACCGGCCGGCCCCGCACCCCGTGACGGGGCGGCCGGGGCCGGCCGGTTGGCAGTTCAGGCGGTGCGCACCCTGCGGAAGAGCGTCTCGGTGGGCGCCAGCCGGTGACGGGGCTGCGAGCGCCCGACGATGCGGCCCTTGGTGCGCTCGATCTGGTGCTCGAGCTTTTCGACGACGAGGTCCACCGCGACCAGCGGGACCTGACCCGCCGCCTTGGCACGGATCGTGTGCCCGTGACCGGACATCACCACCTCACAGCATTCCCGATCGTGGATCCTCGGATTGTGCTCCTCCGAGAAGTGGACCTCGGCACGCTCCAGCCCGGGACAGTGCTCGCCCACATGGCGGACCTTCTCCTCGGTCAGGGCTCGAACCTCGTCGGACACGATCTTCCTACCATGCGTGATGACTACGTCCACTGTTTCGCCTCCTCGGCATCGTGATCGGGTTACTGCACTTGGTGGCCGGTCCTCCTGGTCGGTCGGTGATGGGATGGGAACGGGTGAGTCGTGAGCGGCGTGCGGCTGACCTGGTCTTTGACCCCACACTCGCCTGCGGGGGGAGTTGCGGCCGGGCTCCGGCGGCTCCGACCGTCTCCGGTCGGGAACCCTGCGGAACCACTACGGGCACGCGTCATCCCCTCTCCGCCCGCCCCCGAGAGCCGGGGACGCCACGGGCAGGACTTACTCCTAAGCCGCACCATGCTCAGCAACCATGAGTTGCCTTACGTGGGTCGTTT
>JADGOH010000124.1 GCA_017883025.1 Acidimicrobiales bacterium | reverse complement strand
TCCAGCGCTGCCATCAACGACCGGCCGGCACGGCCCGGTCCGAGTACACGGAATGTGGTCACGAGACCCCTTTCGACGTTCCAGCCCCCGAGGGGTGCCGTTCGCATCAGGAAATCCAGGAACTGCTGGCTAGACCATACCCACGACCCGCACCTCACCGCCAGCCGTGTCGATGTCGTCGGACCCGACCAGGTCCGGTGCCAGCTCGGCCAACGGGGCCAGCACGAAGCGTCGCTCCCGCCACCGGGGGTGCGGGACGGTCAGGTCGGGGTCGTCGAGTACGACGCCGTCGACCCAGACCACGTCGGCGTCGAGCGTGCGGGGCCCCCAGTGCACGGTGCGCACCCGGCCGGCGGCGGCCTCCAGGCGGTGGCACTGCTCGAGCAGCCGGTAGGGGTTGATCGACGGGGGCACGGCGAGCTCCACCACCAGGTTGAGGAAGGCGCCCTGGTCTTCGGGGCCGCCCACCGGGTCGGTCTCGTAGACCCGGGACACGGCGGTGACCGCAGGGTCGCTCCCCGCACGGAGCTGGTCCACGGCACGGCGCAGGTGGGCCGCGCGGTCGCCGAGGTTCGAGCCCAGCGAGAGGAACGCCCGCACGGTGGGCGCCTCGGCGGGCGGCGCGCTCACCGGAGGCGGGCCACCCGCACGCCGACGGTCTCGATGTCCACCGCGAGCGGCGGCCGCAGCTTGCGGAGTACCACCGTGACCGCCCTGATGCGGTGGTCGACGTCGAGGACGGCGTCGGCCACGTGCCAGGCCAGGGCCTCGAGGAGCGCGAACGACCGGGCGCCGGAAACGGTGGCGGCCACCACGTCGGCGACGGCGCCGTAGTCGACCGTGTCCGCCAGGGCGTCCGACACGCCGGCCGGGCGCAGGTCGACCGCGAGGTCCAGGTCGACCTCGAAGGGCTGGGCCCGATCCTGCTCCTCGACCAGCACGCCGTGGGTCCCGACAGCGCGCAGCCCGCGCAGCTCGATCCGGTCGTCCGTGACGCCGGGCGGGGTGGTCACGACCGGCGGCCGGTGCCCGTGTCGTGCGGGGCCGGTGCCGGGGCCAACTGCCCGGCGTACGCCACCAGCTCGCGCCCCGCCGGTCCCATGGGGTGCCCGGTGAGGTGCTCCAGCACGGTGATCGACTGGGGCCCGGTGGGCAGCCGCTCCGACCACAGCAGGTAGCCGCCGATGACCCCGGACACGCGGTCGCCCAGCTCCTCCTGGTGCACCAGGACGCGCTCGCCCGCAGCCAGCCGGGCGTGGACGTCCCGGTAGACGTCGCCGAGCACGCTGCGCACGTCACCCGAGGCGGGCAGCGGGTAGTGGACGCTGGCCAGGGACTTCTCCTCGTAGGCCTGCAGGTTGTGCGACGAGGGCAGCAGCGACACCACACGGGTGAAGCCCTGGACCTGGAGCCAGATGATCTCCTCCTGGCGCCGCACCTTGCGGTGGTTCGGGGCGAAGCCGCCGGGCCGCTCGCTCATCGCCAGGCGATCCTTGATCACCCAGGTGAAGTTCCGCGGCGGGATACCCGCCGCCCACTTGCCCTTCACCATCCGACCTCCGTCTCCGTACTCGTGTCGCCGTCGCCGTGGGTCCGGGCGGGCAGGCCCACCAGGAGTGCGGCCTGCACTGTCGCCGCCACGTCGTGGACCCGGACCATACCCGCCCCCTGCTGGAGGGCGTGGGTGGCCGTGGCCAGCGAGCCCGGGAGCCGGTCGCCGGGGGGCAGCGGCACACCGTCCGGGCCGGCCGCGAGCTTCCCCAGGAAGGCCTTGCGGCTCGTCCCGACCAGCACCGGGAGGCCGGTGGCCACCAGCACGTCCAGCCGGGCCAGGAGTTCGAGGTTGTGCTCGACCGACTTGCCGAAGCCGATGCCGGGGTCGATCCAGATCTCGCGCACACCCGCGTCGCGGGCGGCGGCGGCCCGGTCGGCGAGCAGGTCACGCACCTCGGCCACCACGTCGTCGTAGCGGGGGTCGTCCTGCATCGTGGCCGGGGTCCCCTGCCGGTGCATGGCGACCCAACCGACGCCGTGCCGGGCGGCGACCGGCCACAGCGAGGCGGACACGTCGTTGACCAGGGTCGCCCCGGCGGCCACGGCGGCCTCGGCCACGGGCTCCTTCACCGTGTCGACGGAGACCCGCACGTGGGGGCTGAGGGCCTCGACGACGGGGAGGACCCGTCGGAGCTCCTCCTCGAGGGGCACCTCGAGGGCGCCCGGGCGGGACGACTCGCCGCCGACGTCGACGATGTCGGCGCCTTCGGCAATCAACTCGTGCCCCTTCCGGATGGCCAGCACCGGCTCGAACCAGCTGCCGCCGTCGGAGAAGGAGTCCGGGGTGACGTTGAGGATCCCCATGACGAGGGCGCGTTCCCCTGTGGAGGCTTCGGGCATCCGCCCCAGCGTAAACCAGGGCGGGAGCGCACGCGACCGGCGGCGGGCCCCCGGCCGGCCCCTCGGGGCCCCGGATGCGGCTCAGCGGCCCCGGACGAACTGCATGGCCTCGAACCGGGTGGAGGCGTCGCTGCGGAACAGTCCCCGCACGGCCGAGGTGATGGTCGAGGTCCCCGACTTCTTGACCCCGCGCATGGACATGCAGAGGTGCTCGGCCTCCACGACGACCAGGACGCCCTTTGGGTCGAGGGCGTCCTCGATGGCGTCGGCGATCTGGCTGGTCATGCGCTCCTGGACCTGGAGGCGCCGTGCGTAGCCGTCGACCAGGCGGGCCAGCTTCGACAGTCCGGTGATACGCCCGTCGGAGCCAGGGATGTAGGCGAGGTGGGCCCGGCCCATGAACGGCACCATGTGGTGCTCGCACAGTGAGGCGAACGGGATGTCGCGGACCATGACCATTTCGTCGTGGTCGGCGGCGAAGGTGACCTCGAGGTGGTCCGCCGGGTTCTCGTTGAAGCCCACGAAGAGCTCCTCGTACATCCGCGCCACCCGCTCGGGGGTCCTCAGGAGGCCGTCGCGTGCGGGATCCTCCCCCACGGCGGCGAGGATCTCGAGCACGGCCGCCTCGATCCGTTTCGTGTCCACGCTCATCGTCCGGTCACCTCTCCACTGGTCGGTCGGCCCGAAGCCGGCAACTGGTGCCCCGTTCTACCGGGTGACGCCCCGAACCGTGTCGGCCGCACCCCTATTGCACCGGGGGCAGGTCCGCTCCGGGGGCGCCGGGACTACGGCTTCGGCCCGAGATAGTCGTGGATGGCCGGCAGGTTGCGGTAGCGCTCGGCCACGTCGAGTCCGTACCCGATGACGAAGTCGGCCGGAATCGTGAACCCGACGTAGCGAAGGTCGAGTGCGGTGCGCTGCTGGCCCTCCTTGACCAGGAGGGCGCAGACCTCGAGGCTCGCCGGCTGGCGGGCGAGCAGGTAGCGCTGGAGGTAGCTGAGCGTGAGGCCGCTGTCGACGATGTCCTCGACCACCAGGACGTGGCGGTCGACGAGGTCGACGTCGAGGTCCTTGACGATGCGGACGACGCCCGACGTCCGGGTGGCGCTCCCGTAGGAGGACACGGCCATGAAGTCGACCTCGGAGGGCAGGGCGATCGCCCGGGACAGGTCGCTCATGAACATGAACGCGCCCTTCAGCACGCCCACAAGGAGCGGCGGCCGTCCGGCGTAGTCCGCGGTGATGGCGGCACCCAGCTCGGCGATCCGCCGCTGGAGGTCCGCCTCGGTCACGATCACCTCGCCGACCTCGTCACCGTCCTCGAGGCGCGGGGCGTCGGAGGGGAGGTGGTCGCCGGGGCTGGTCACGTCACGACTGTACCGGAGCGCCGGAGGCCGCTCCGGGCCCGGTTCAGGCGGGTGCCACCGGCCCGGGCCGGGTGGACGGCACCCGGGTCAGTCGGCCGTCGGACCGGGACACCCGGACGCCTCCGGGGACCTCGGTGGCCCGCCGCTCCAGCCGTGCCACCTCCAGCACCCGTTCGACTGCGTCGGCCGGCGGCGGATAGTGGTCCCCGTCGGCCAGCCACCGGCGCAGCGCGCGCCGGGCCTGGGCGGGCGGCGCCGCGGTCAGCGCGCCGGCGTCGGTCGGGTCCACCAGGTCGCCAATGGCGTCCAGCAGGTCGGCGTCCCCGGCGAGGAGCGCCGCCTGGCGGGCCAGCACGGGTACGACGTCGCGCCCGGCGATGTCGGCGCACAGCGGCAACAGCTCAGAGCGCACCCGGTTGCGGACGAACCGCGGGTCCCCGTTGGACGGGTCGTGGACCGTGGACAGGCCCAGGTGGGCGCAGAGCGCCACCGTCTCGCGGCGGCGGACGGCGAGCAGCGGGTGTGTGGGACCGGCCCGCATCCCCGCCAACCCGTGGACGCCGGCACCGCGCAGGAGGTTGCCCAGGACCGTCTCGGCCTGGTCGTCCATGGTGTGCCCGGTGGCCGCCCCGTGGCCGAGGGCGCGGTGGCGGGCCTCCCGGGCCCGGGCCTCCAGGTTGGGGCCGTCGGGGACCTCGACCCGCACGGTGCGGAACCGGGCCCCGAGCCGGGCCGCGGCGGCGGACACCACGTCGGCCTCGGCCGCCGATCCCGGGCGCAGCCCGTGATCGACGTGCACGGCGGTGACCAGGCATCCGGCCGACACCGCCAGCGCGAGGAGCGCGGTGGAGTCGGGTCCCCCCGAGACCGCGCAGACCAGCGGCTCGCCGGCCGGGGCGAACGTGCACCGGGACAGCAGCTCGGTCACCAGGGGGTCGTCGCCGGCCCGGCTGTCGCCTTCCCGGGGCCGGGCGTCGGTCACGGGATCACGGGACGAGGGCGGCGGCGGCGGCGACACGCGTGATCCAGCCCGAGGGGTTGCGGATCTCCTCGAGGGACGGGAGCCACTCGGGGCCCCGCCACGCGTTGTCGAGCAGCTCGGGACCCCCTACGTCCTCGACGGCGGCGATGAACCGCTCCCCCTCCTCGTACTGTCGGAGCTTCGCCTCGATGCCGATCAGCTGCTGCAGGATCCGGGACAGCCCGCGGGCCTGCTTCCTGCGCTGGCGCAGGACGGCGGCGAAGTGGGCGGCACTCGGGATGTCGGCGGCGCCCGCCCGGTCCATCGTGACGTCACCGTGCCCCTCGAGGAGGCTCATCAGCGCCTGGATCCGGTGGAGTCCCTCGAGCTGCTCGGGAGTGGCCACGAGCCCGAGGGCGCCGTTGTCCTCGAGCGGGTTGCGCCCGGCGCGGATCTGGTCGGTCATGCGCCGGAGGGCTGCCGCCAGGCGGGTCGGGTCGGGCTCGAGCGACCCGATGCCCTCCTCCACCAGCGACACGAAGTAGTCCCGCATCCACGGGATGGCGGTGAATTGGCAGCGGTGGGTGACCTCGTGCAGGGCCAGCCACAGCCGGAACTCCCGGGGTTCGAAGCCGTGCTGGCGCTCGAGGGCCACCACATTCGGCCCCACGAAGTAGACGAGATCCTGCTCCTCGGCGGCCTCCTCGGTGAGCAGGAGGTCGTACTGGCCGAGTACCCGGGTCGACAACCAGCCCAGGACGACCCCCATCTGGGCACCCGTGGCCGCCCGTCCCGCCGTGGCGAGCGGACCGGTCAGGCGGGCCAGGACGGCGTTGGAACCGGACAGCTGGCCGGGGTCGAGCCGGTCGAGGTGGGGCCCGAGGAGGCGTTGGAAGCTCGACACGTTGGCCGACACCCAGCCGGCGCGGTCGGTCACCCGGGCCCGGGCCGGGCCAGCGGCGGACCGGAGGCCGGTCGATGCTGCCACGAGCTCCTCGGCCTGGGCGGTGAGCTCGGCGAACTCCGCCTGGAGCAGGTCGGGGCGGTACGGGGCGGGGACCCTGGTGCGGTTGCCGACCCAGGTCGCCACGCGCTCGGCCGTGTCCCAGCTGACGGCCCCGGGTCCACCGCCGGGCGCCCCCCCGGGGACGGCGTCGACGGCGGGCGGTTCGGCGTCGGTCAGGGTCACGGGGACCAGTGTAGGGAGCGCCGGCCCACCAGGGCGCCCGGCCGATCCGGCGGGGTCAGTCGGCCGAGGCCGCACTCTCCTCGCGGAGCGCATCGGCCACCCGGGCCCGCAGCGCCTCCGGCACGTGGTCGTGGCATCGGCTGGCGATCAGCTTGCGCAGCTCGGCCTCGAACCCGTAGGCACCCACGCACGGGCCGCACAGGTCGAGGTGGCGGGCGATCTCGATGCGGCGCTGCTCGGTCAGCTCGCCGTCGAGGTAGACGTAGAGCTTCTCGATGGTCTCGTCGCAGCCGACGAACCCGGCCGGCGGCTCGGGCGCCCCGGCGGCAGCGGCTACGCCGTCTCCCTCTGATGCCATCGTGCGCTCCCCTACCTCGCCTCGTCGGACGCTCCGACGAGGCCACGTGCTCTTCCCACATCCACCAACGCCTTCTGCAGGGCTTTTCTTCCGCGATGGATCCTGCTCATGACGGTGCCGATCGGCACGTCGGTGATCTCGGCGATCTCCTTGTACGAGAACCCCTCGACGTCGGCCAGCAGCACCGCGATACGGAACGCGTCCGGCAGGGACTCGATGGCGGCCTTGACGTCGGTGTCGGTAAACCGGTCGAGCGCCTCGTCCTCCGCACTCCGGCCCAGGCCGGCAGAGGGGTCCCCGGCCAGGTGATGGTAGAGGTACAGGTCCTCCACGTCCTCCACGTCGGCGATCTCGGGCCGACGCTTCTTGGCCCGGTACGTGTTGATGTACGTGTTGGTCAGGATCCGGTAGAGCCAGGCCTTGAGGTTGGTCCCCGACTGGAAGGACCCGAAGGCACGGTAGGCCTTCAGGTACGTCTCCTGGACGAGGTCCTCGGCGTCGGCCGGGTTCCGCGTCATACGCAGGGCCGCCGTGTAGAGGGCCGACATGTACTCCATGGCGAGTTCGGAGAATTGCTCCTGGTCGGCCATGGGGCCACCCTACACAGCACCGCCCGTCCCCCGGACCGGCACCGGACCGGGCCGGCTGCCGCGCTCAGACGACGAGAACCACCTTGCCCGTGTTCCCACCACTGAAGAGTAGGTTGAGCGCCTCACCGGCGTGTTCGAGGCCTTCCACGACGTGCTCCCGGTGCTTGATCCTGCCCTCCATCACCCAACCGGCCATCTCGAGCTGCGCGTCGGGGAACCGGTCCAGGTAGTCGAGGATGAGGAATCCCTCCATCCGTGCCCGCTTGACGATCAGCTGGAGGTAGTTCCGGGGCCCGACGGGCCGGTCCTCGTTGTACTGCGAGATCGCGCCGCACAGCACGACGCGGGCCCGCATGGCCAGGTTGGCCAGGCAGGCATCGAGGATGTCGCCGCCGACGTTGTCGAAGTAGACGTCGATGCCCCGGGGGCAGGTGTCGCGAACCCGGGCCGCCACGTCCTCCTCTCGGTAGTTG
>JADGOH010000123.1 GCA_017883025.1 Acidimicrobiales bacterium | reverse complement strand
TGGGGGAATTTGGCAAGTGCGGGGTGGCGGTGAGCTCGCTGCAGGATATGGAAATCCTGCTGGCGGGCATCCCGCTGGACAAAATCTCCACCTCGATGACCATCAACTCGCCGGCCGCGATTCTATGGGCGATGTACCTGGCCGCGGCCGAGAAGCAGGGCGCCCGGCTGGACCAACTGCGCGGCACGCTGCAAAACGACATCCTCAAGGAATACATCGCACAGAAAGAATACATTTTCCCGCCAGAGCCATCGATGCGGCTGGTGACCGACACCTTCTCGTACTGCGCGGAGCACCTTCCTGCCTGGAACACCATCTCCATCTCCGGCTACCACATCCGTGAGGCCGGCTCGACTGCCGTCCAGGAGATCGCCTTCACGCTGGCCAACGGGATCGCCTACGTCGAGGCGGCCATCGCCGCCGGCCTCAAGGTCGACGAGTTCGCTCCGCGGTTGAGCTTCTTCTGGAACGCCCACAACAACCTGTTCGAGGAGGTCGCCAAGTACCGGGCGGCGCGGCGCATGTGGGCGAAGATCATGACCGAGCGGTTCGGGGCGAAGGACGAGAAGTCCCTCCTGCTGCGGTTCCACACCCAGACCGGCGGGTCGACCCTGACCGCCCAGCAACCCGAGAACAACATCGTGCGTGTCACCGTCCAGGCCATGGCCGCCGCCCTCGGCGGCACCCAGAGTCTCCACACCAACGGCTTCGACGAGGCCCTCGGCCTGCCGACCGAGCACGCCGCCAAGATCGCACTTCGGACCCAGCAGATCGTGGGCTACGAGTCAGGGATCGCCGACACGGTCGACCCGCTCGCCGGCTCGTGGTTCGTCGAGTCGTTGACCGACGAGGTGGAGAAGGCCGCGTGGGACTACCTCGAGCACATCGACTCGATGGGCGGCGCCGTCGACGCCATCGAGGCCCAGTACATGCAGCAGGAGATCGAGCAGGCCGCCTATGCCTACGCCAAAGACATCGACAGCGGCCACAAGGTCGTCGTCGGAGTCAACAAGTTCGTCGATGAGCACGGCGCACCGAACGACGTCTTCCCGATCGACGCCGAGCTCCAGCGCTCGCAGGTGGCCCGGGTCGGCCGGGTGCGGGCCGAGCGGGATCAGGCCGGGGTCGACTCGGCGCTGGCCGACGTCGACGCCGCGGCTCGGGGTACCCAGAACCTCCTCCACCCGATGAGGGTGGCACTGGCCCGCATGGCGACACTCGGCGAGGTGTCCGACGTGCTGCGGGGCGTGTTCGGCGAGTTCCACCCGAACGGCTGAGTTCGATCGGCTCCGGACGTCGAAACGTGACGGTGGCGATCGACGGGTGACTCGGGCGGCCGGTGATCCGGTCGGCGGTGGTGCGACGGCGGTCAGGACGCCGTGTGCCGCGCCGCCCATTCGGGAGCAAGGACGGCATAGACCACCTCGTCGGTCCACTCGCCCTTGACCCATTCGTTCTGGGCGAGGTGGGCCTCGCGGCGCATCCCGAGGCGCTCGAGCAGCCGTGCTGATGCAGCGTTGCGCGCGTCGAGCCTGCCGCACACCCGGTGGGCTCCGATGGTGGAGAACGCGACGTCGACGAGTGCGGCCGCCGCCTCGGTGGCGTAGCCGTGACCGCGATGCCCGGGGAGGAACTTGTAGCCGAGTTCGGCCTGGCGGTGGTCGTCACCCGTCCACGCCAGGCCGACGTCGCCGATCACGACCGGCCCGGTGGGCACGTTCCTTCCGGACGCCTCGACCGCGAGGTTCATCCACCCACCCGGTTCGGTGATGGCTGCGCTCCGGTCGCCCAGCTGCCGGTCGGCCTCCTCGGGCGGGAGCGCCTCGTCGTACAGGAAGCGCACGACATCCGGGTCGCCCATGAGGAGGCGGTAGGCGGCGCGGTCATCGTCATCGTCCGGTCGCCAGGGGCGCAGGACGAGCCTCCCGGTGCGGATCGGCAGCTCGGGCCGGAACGGGTAGGTGGTGGTCGGCCCCGGGGGCGGGGCACCGACAGACGGGTGGGTCACCGATGCTGTCCGGCCCGCCGGCTCAGGTGGAGCGCCCGGCGAGGAGCCGGTCGCGCAGTGCGCCGGGGACCGCGGCGTCGATGGCCGTCCATGCCATGGCGAGTGCCCCGTCCCGCACCGCCTCGTCGGCTGACGGGGTCACGCAGGCCGCCGCGAACTCGGGCTGGTGGTTCACCGCACCACCGGCGTCGATGGCCAGTAGCGGGTGGATCGTGGGTACCGTCAGCGACACGTTGGCCATGTCGGTCGAGAGTGTGGGTCGGGCAGCACCTTCGTCATCGAGCGTGAACCGCCGACCGAGCGCCTCTGCGTTGGCGCGGTAACTGGCGAGCAGGTCGTCGTCGCTCACCATGTGGGAGTAGTCGGGTGCGAGCGGCGTGAACTCGACCTCGGCGCCGGTGGCCAGGGCACCGGCCCGGAAGCACGCCTGCACCCGCGACTGCAGCTGCTCGAGCGCCTGGATGGTGAGCGATCGGGCCATGAACCGCCCGGTGACCCGGCCCGGGATGATGTTGGCGGCCTCGCCCCCGTTCGTGACCACGCCGTGGACCTGGTCGCCGGGCAGGAGCTGCTGGCGGAGCAGTCCGAGCGCCACCTGGGCGATGACCATGGCGTCGCCGGCGTTGACACCCTGCCACGGTGCGGCCGACGCGTGCGCCGTGCGGCCGGTGAACGCCACATCGAAGTGCGCCACCGCAAGGCAGGTGGCCTCGAGGCGCTCCGTGGCCCAGGGGTGGACCATCATGGCGGCGTGGACGTCGTCGAAGACGCCGTGCTCGAGCATCACCACCTTTCCGCCACCGCCCTCCTCAGCCGGCGTGCCCACCACTCGGATCGTGAGTCCCAGCTCGTCGGCCAGTGGCAGCAGCCCGAACCCGGCGCCGACAGCCGACGCGGCGATGATGTTGTGCCCGCATGCGTGCCCGACGTCGGGGAGCGCGTCGTACTCGGCGCAGATGGCGAGGACGAGCGGACCGGACCCTGCCTCGGCGACGAAGGCCGTCGGCAGGTCGGCCGTCCCGGTGGTCACCGTGAACCCGCCCCGCTCGAGCGCCCCGGCGGCCAGGGCTGCGGACCGTACCTCCTCATAGGAGAGCTCGGGATGGGCGTGGATGTCGTGACTCAGGCGCAGGAGATCGGGGAGCGAGGCGTCGACGGCTTCCTCGGCCGTGCGTTTGGCGGCGGCGTTAGCAGTAGCGGCGCCGACTGGCGGTGTGCGGGACTCCGACATGCGTACTCCTCCGTCAGGCTGGTGATGGCACCGGGCAGGCGACCCGGCAGTGGCGTTCGGCCGAGTCCGGTGCTCCTCGGCGCCGTAACCCCGCGGCTACTCGATGACGGCGATCACGTCGCCGGGGCCCACCGAATCGCCAGGGGCCACATGGACCTCCTTGACGGTCCCGGCCTTCTCGGCGTTGACGTTGTTCTCCATCTTCATGGCCTCGAGCACGCAGACCGTCTGTCCCACCTCGACGGTGTCGCCCTCGGCGACGAGCACCTTGACGATCGTCCCCTGCATCGGGACGGCGACGGTGCCCGACCCGGCCCCGGCGGCAGCGGCCTTGGGCCGCTTCGGCCCGGCCCCACGCCCCGCACCGGCGGATGCCGCCGACACGGCCACGGCATCGCCGAGATCGGGGACCCACAGCTTGACCTGGTACCGACGCCCGTCCACCTCGGCGGTGACGTCTCGGAGCACGCGGGGTTCGGCCCCCCCGCCGTCGGCCGGGACGGGTGCGGCGGGCGAGCTGTCGGCGGTGACGCCGGACAGGTCGAGGGTCTGCTCGACCCAGTTGGTGGAGTGCTCGCCGCTGACGAAGTCGGGATGGCTGAGGATGGCGACATCGGCCGGAAGCGTGGTGGCGACACCCTCGACGATCGTTTCGTCGATGGCACGCAGCATGCGGCGCCGGGCCGCCTCGCGGTCGTGGCCCCAGACGATCAGCTTGGCGACCAGGTTGTCGTAGAACTGGCTGACGGTGTCCCCGGACTCGTAGCCGGCGTCGAGGCGCACGCCCGGGCCGCCTGGCGCCGCCATCCGGGTGATCGTCCCAGGGGACGGGGTGAAGGCGCCACCGGCCGGGTTTTCGGCATTGATGCGGACCTCGATGGCGTGCCCGTTGCGCTGGACCTGCTCCTGGGTGAAGCCGAGGGGTTCGCCCGACGCCACCCGGAGCTGCCACTCGACGAGGTCGAGACCGGTCACCAGCTCGGTGACGGGGTGCTCTACCTGGAGCCGGGTGTTCATCTCCAGGAAGAAGAACTCCCCGTCCTGGTAGAGGAACTCGACGGTGCCGGCATTGACGTAGCCGCACGCCCTGGCCACTTTGACCGAGGCCTCGCCCATGGCCACGCGGACCTCGTCGGGGAAGTTGGGGGCGGGGCTCTCCTCGACCAGCTTCTGGTGGCGCCGCTGGGCCGAGCAGTCCCGCTCGCCGAGCCACAGCGCGTTGCCGTGGGTGTCGCAGATGACCTGCATCTCCACGTGGCGGGGCCATGCCAGGTAGCGCTCGACGTAGCACTCGTCGCGGCCGAAGTACGACAGCGACTCCCGCATGGCCGACTCGAGCGCCTCGGTGGCATCGTCGGGGCCGGCCACGACCTTCATCCCGCGCCCACCGCCCCCGTAGGCCGCCTTGATGGCCACCGGCCAGCCGAACTCGTCCCCGAAGGCGACGACCTCGTCCGGCGAGGTCAGCACCTCGGTCCGCCCGGGCACCCCGGACACGCCGGCCCGCTCGGCGGCGTGTCGGGCGCTGATCTTGTCGCCCATGACCTCGATGGCCTCGGGCGGCGGCCCGATGAAGGTCACGCCGCGCTCGGTGATGGCCCGTGCGAAGTCGGTGTTCTCGGAGAAGAATCCGTACCCCGGGTGGACGGCGTCGGCGCCGCTCCGCTCGATGACGTCGAGGATCGCCTCGGTGTTCAGGTACGACTCGGCGGCGGTCTGGCCCCCGAGGGCGTAGGCCTCGTCGGCCAGGCGCACGTGGAGGGCGTCGCGGTCGAGTTCGGAGTAGACGGCCACGGTGGCCACGCCCAGCTCCCGGCACGTCCGGATGACCCGGACGGCGATCTCCCCCCGGTTGGCGATGAGGACCTTCTTGAGCACGCTGCGCCTTTCGAAATCGGAGTGGCATGGAGGTCCCGTCCCACCGGCGTCGGCAGGGTGGGACCACTCCCCACGTGTGGGGCGTCCCCACTCTGTCACGCCCACGGCGGGCGTCCCTGCACGGTGTCCCGGGCCGGCCCCACAGCCTGGCACGGGCCGTAGGGTGTGTGCCATGCCGGAGACCAGGTTCAACGACGTCCGGCGGTTCGCGTCGATCGACTCGACGAACCGCTACCTGCTGGACGAGGCGAGGGCCGGTGCTCCCGAGGGAGTGGTCGCCGTCGCCGACCACCAGACGGCCGGCCGCGGCCGGCTCGGGCGAACGTGGGAGGCGCCGGCCGGCGCCAACCTGCTCCTGTCGGTCCTGCTGCGACCTCGGGTCGACCCGACCCAGCGGCACCTGGCGACGACGGCGGTGGCGCTGGCGGCAGTGGACGCAATCGGCCGGTTCGCTGCCCCCGGGGGACCAGGCGGCGGGCTCGTCGGCGGCGTCGGCATCAAGTGGCCCAACGACCTGGTGGCACCCGACGGGAGGAAGCTCGCCGGCGTCCTGGCCGAGGCGGACCTGGACTCGGCCATACCGGGGTCGCCGGCCCCTGTCGTGGTCGGTATCGGAATCAACGTCAACTGGCCGGCGACCGATGACGACCTGCCGCCCGATCTGCGGGGGGCAGCGGTCTCGCTCCGCCAGCTGGGCGGCGTCGAGGTGGACCGGGAGGCGCTCCTCGCCGCCCTGCTCCTCTCGCTCGAGGGCCGGGTGGCCGACCTGGCGACCGGGCCGGGCCGGTCCCGTCTGGCGGACGACCTCCGGGCGGGGTGCACGACACTCGGGACCGAGGTGCGGGTCGACCTCCCCGACGGTTCGTTCTCCGGCACCGCACGGTCGGTGACCGACGACGGCCACCTGGTGGTCGACGCCGACGGGACCCTGCGCACGGTGGTGGCCGGCGACG
>JADGOH010000122.1 GCA_017883025.1 Acidimicrobiales bacterium | reverse complement strand
TGGTCGAACCGGTCGGTTTTCGTCAACAATGCACGGCTATGAACGTCGTCGTCTGTGTAAAGCAGATCCCCGACCCCGCCGCTCCGCCGGCGCTCGATCCGGGATCGAAGAACCTTGTCCGTGACGGGAAGCTCATCCTGGACGATTCCGACGCCTACGGCGTCGAGATGGCCCTGCAGCTCGCCGATGCCGCCGGCGGGGGTGAGGTGACCCTGGTCTCGATGGCCCCGAACGGTGAGGTCTCCGGCCTGCGCACCGCGCTGGCCATGGGCGCCGCCAAGGCCATCCTGGTGAGCGACCCGGCCCTGGCCGGAACCGATGCTCTCGGCACCGCCAAGGTGCTCGCCGCCGCCATCAAGCGGGCCGAGCCCGACCTGATCCTCGCCGCCACCGAGTCCTCGGACGGCTACACCGGCACCACCCCGGTCCAGATCGCCGAGCTCCTGGGCCTTCCCTCGGTGACCTTCGCCAAGAAGGTCGAGGTGAATGGCTCCTCGGTCAAGGTCGAGCGACAGACGGAGGCGGGCTACGACGAGGTCGAATGCCCGCTGCCCGCCGTGGTCACGGTCACCGCCGGAGTGGTCGAGCCCCGCTATCCCTCCTTCAAGGGGATCATGGCCGCCAAGTCCAAGCCGGTCGAGAACCTCACCGTGGCCGACCTTGGTATCGACGCCGGCCAGGTCGGCGCCGCCGGCGCCCGTCAGGAGATCACCAACGTCGCCCCGGCCGATGCCCGGGCCGCCGGTGAGATCGTCGTCGACGAGGGCGAGGGTCACCTGCGGGTGATCGAGTTCCTCGAGCAGCTCAAGGTCCTCTAGGGCCGGTACAGGAGAACACGCACATGACCATCGCAAAGATCTGGGTCGTCGCCGAAGTCGTCGACGGCGCCCCCACCACCACCTCGCTCGAGCTCGTCAGCCATGCCCGTTCGCTGGCCGACAGCGTCGAGGCCGTCGTCTGGGGTGACGGCGCCTCTGTGGCCGGCACCCTCGGCGAGCACGGCGCCACCACCGTCCACGATGTCGGCGACCTCGGCGGGGCCCTTCCGGGCGCCCCCGTGGCCGCATCCATCGCCGCGGCGGTGACCGGCGGGACCGGCCCCGACGCCGTACTGGTGCCCGCCACCTACGACGGCCGTGACATCGCCGGCCGGCTGTCGGTCAAGCTCGACCGCCCGGTGCTGACGAACGTCGTCGACCTGACCGAGGTCGATGGCGGGCTGGCCAGCCAGCACGCCATCTTCGGTGGCGCCGAGATCCTCACCGCCCGCTTCACCGCCGAGGGACCGGGCATCTTCGTGATCCGGGCCAAGTCCTTCCCGGCCGAGCCCTCGGGAGGCGCCCCCGCCACCGTGGTGGCGGCACCCGCCCCCGACACGGGCGCGGCGAACGCGGCCCGCATCGTGGCCCGCCACGTCGAGGAGCGCACCGGTCCGAAGTTGGACGAGGCCGCCGTCGTCGTCTCGGGCGGCCGGGGTCTGGGCGAGAAGGAGCAGTACGCCATGATCGAGCAGCTCGCCTCGCTGCTCCACGGTGCCGCCGGCGCCAGCCGCGCCATCGTGGACGCCGGCTGGGTGCCCTACTCGCACCAGGTCGGCCAGACCGGCAAGACGGTGAAGCCCACCGTCTACATGGCCTGCGGGATCTCCGGTGCCACGCAGCACATGGTGGGCATGAAGAACTCGAAGAACATCGTGGCCATCAACAAGGATCAGGATGCGCCGATTTTCCAGGTCGCCGACCTCGGCATCGTGGGCGACGTGCACAAGGTCATCCCGAAGCTCATCGAGGCCCTCCAGGCCCGGGGCTGACGTCCCCGGCGCCGACCCGGAGGGGGTGGGCGCCACAGCGGCACTGCACGACGGACACGACCCGTGGCCCCGGCCCCGGGTCGTGCCGCGTCCAGCTGGTGCGTCGTGCAGAGGGTCCGGTGCCGACCGTGCCGACGAGTGCCCGGAGGACCGTGCCCCAACTCGTGGGACGGCCGCTCTGACGGCCACTGCGAGCGTGGCCGCGCCACCCGGGCTCATCACGGGAGCGTCAAGGCCCACCGGGTAATGTCCGCACCAGTGCCGCCAGCCGGAATCGTCATGCGCCCATCCTCCGTCCGAATGAAGTACACGTGCTCTTTCCCACCATCGATTTCGCCATCTTCTTCGCCGTGGTCTTCACGGTGCAGTGGCTGCTCGTCCCGTACGCGGGCCCGTGGAAGGCCTTCATGGTGGTCGCCAGCTATGCCTTCTATGCCTGGTGGGACTGGCGGTTCATCTTCCTCCTGGCCGCCTCGACCGGGATCGCCTTCGTCGGCGGACGCCTTGTCCACACCGCCGAAGGCAGTCGGCGGAAGGTCGTCCTGTGGACCACGCTCGGCCTGCTGGTCGGGCTGCTCGTGTGGTTCAAGTACTTCGGGTTCGTCGCCGTCAACGTCGACAACGTCGCCCACGCACTGGGACTCGGCCGTCCCTTTCCGCTGCTGGCCATCACCCTGCCCGTCGGCATCTCGTTCTTCACGTTCATGGCGATCAGCTATGTGGTGGACATCTACCGGGGCGTGCTCCAGCCGGCCCGGGGGATCGATATCACGGTTTACCTGGCGTTCTTTCCGCACCTGATCGCCGGCCCGATCGTCCGGGGCACGGAGCTTCTCCCGCAGATCCGGACCATGCGGGACCCGAAGAACGTGCACTACGTGGAGGCGTTCTGGCTGATCGCCGCCGGCCTGGCCAAGAAGGTCGTCCTCTCCTCCTACCTGTCGGCGTACGTCGTGGACCCGGTCTTCGCCAACCCGCACCAGCACTCGGCTCCCGAGGTGCTCTTCGCCATCTGGGGCTACGCCGTCCAGATCTACGCCGACTTCAGCGGCTACACCGACATCGCCATCGGCCTCGCCCTGCTCATGGGCTTCCGGTTCCCGGTCAACTTCCGCCGCCCCTACACGGCGATCGACCTGCAGGACTTCTGGCGCCGGTGGCACATCACCCTGTCGTTCTGGCTGCGCGACTACCTCTACATCCCGCTCGGCGGCAACAGGGGAAGTGAGGCGCGCATCTCGGTCAACATCCTGGTCACCATGCTCCTCGGCGGCCTGTGGCACGGAGCGTCGTGGACGTTCGTCATCTGGGGCGCCTACAACGGGGTGGGCCAGATCATCGGGCGCCAGCGCCGTGCGGCACGGGTGGCCCACGGGCTGCCGGCCGAGCCGGTGGGCCGGGCCCGGGTGGCGTGGGCCCGGTTCGCGACCTTCCAGGTGGTCTGCCTGGGGTGGCTGTTCTTCCGCGCCGACACGCTCGGCACCGCCTTGTCCATGCTCTGGCGTCTGGTCGTGGGCTGGGGCGCGTCGCCGCTGGTCACCCCGCTGGCCGCCCTGGCCATCGCCGCGGGTATCGCCAGCCAGTACCTGCCGGACAACTGGCTCGCAGTGGTCCAGCGCGGCTTTGCCGACCGCCGTCCGGTGATCCAGGGGGGCATACTTGGTCTGGTGCTCCTGGCCATCACGACGCTCGGCCCGCAGGGCGTGGCCCCGTTCATCTACTACCGGTTCTGACGTTGCCCCCCTCGCCACCGCGACCACCCTCGCCACCGCCCCGGACGCCTCCCACCTCCGGCGGGCCCGCCGTCCACGGGGGCGTCGTCCCCTACGACTGGTCGGACCCGGATGCCTACCGGCCCCCGGCCCCCAGGCCGGTGCGGGCCGACCACGGGGGCAGAGCCGGCCATGCCTTCTGGGAGCGACTGCCATTCCCCGGAGTGCCCTGGACGAGGGTGCTGTTCATCGGCGTGGTCTGCTTCGGGCTCTGGCTCCTCCTCGACGCGCCGAGCCTCCAGCACTCGGCGGAGACCTCCCCCATCGGGACCCGCCGCACCGTCTCGATGGACGTGGTCGGACCGGTCGCCTCGTTGAGTCGCACCCTCGGTCTCGACAACGTGGTGGGGTGGACGGACGAGGCGTTCGGGCGGAGCCCGGGCGGCGGACCGAGCCTGGCGGTCCCCATCCACCGTGTGAAGCCCAAGCCGCTCCCGACGACGAGCGGCACGACGACCCCGACGAACCTGCCACTGCTCAACTACCACCCGACGCCGGCCGCTCCCCTGCGAGTGCTGATCGTCGGGGACTCGGTGGGGCTCGATCTCGGCCAGCCGCTGGTCAACGCCCTCGGGGCGTTCGGCGACGTCACCACGTACCTCGACGGCCGGATCGACACCGGCCTCACCCGGCCCGACTATTTCAACTGGCCGGCCGAGCTCCAGGTGGACCTGGCCAACCAGCGGCCGCAGCTCGTGGTGGTCATGATCGGGGCCAACGATCCCCAGGGCCTCGTCACACCGAACGGGAGTATCCGCTTCGGTCAGCCCGGCTGGGACGAGGCCTACTCCACCCGGGTGTCGGCATTCATCGCCGAGGCCAACGCGGCGGGCGCGCACGTGCTGTGGGTGGGGATGCCCCCCATGCAGGATCCCGGGCTGGACGCGGCGCTCAAGCACCTCAACGGCCTGGTCCAGGCCCAGGTCACCGGGACCAAGGACGGTGGCGCGGCCTACCTGTCGTCCGTCCCGGCCCTCGGGGACCAGCATCATGCCTACGCCGCCTACCTGCCCGACTCGTCGGGAGCGGTCACCAACGTCCGGACGCCGGACGGGATCCACGTCACGCCCGCCGGCGGCGCCCGACTGGCTGCGGCGGTGGTCACGGCCATGGAGGGCCAGTTGCACATTCAGCTGGTGCCGGGCATCGGCGGCACGAGTCGACGCAGCTGAGCCCTCGGGGGTCGGTC
>JADGOH010000121.1 GCA_017883025.1 Acidimicrobiales bacterium | reverse complement strand
GGCACCTTCGAGTACCGGCTCGGCGATCTTCGCCTCGCCACAGATGACCCGGCCGTCGAGCAGGCCGAGCGCGACCCGAAGGTCCTCGGCAGCCATGTCGAGCGCTTCGGCGGGCTTGCGCACGCTGTGGTCCAGGGCGATGCCCTCGTCCCACACCGGGTACCAGATGCGGTCGGCGGCGGCCGAGACGTCCTTCCGCCCCTTGTGGATCAGGACGACGTCGAGGTCGCTGTACGGGCAGAGCTCACCGCGCCCGTAGCCGCCGACGGCCAGCAGTGCCATGCCCCGCCCGTCGCCGCCGGTCGCTTCGTCGAACAGCCCGGTGAGCCACTCGTCGGCGGCCACCGAGTAGGCCCGGCAGAAGTCGTCGCCCTGCAGGTCGAGCTGGTCGATGAGCTCCTGGCGGCGGGTACGGAGGCCCATCGGGGGACCGTACCACCGGGCCGCCGCCCGCCCTGGCTGCACCGGGGTTACGCTGGGCCTATGGCCGATGACGACAAGGGTTCGGGGCTGTCGACGACCGAGGTGGTGCTGCTCGTCCTCGGGGTGGTGGTCGTCGGCTGGTTCCTGCTCGGGCTGGTCCACCTGGTGGTCGGTCTGGTGTGGACACTGGCCAAGCTCGCCGTGCTCGTGGGGTTCGTCGCGCTGGTCGTCTGGTTCCTGTTCGGACGGTCGAAGACGTCCTGACTGACGGAACGGGTCATACCGACCGACCCGGCGGCCCGCTCAGGCCAGCATCGACTCGAACAGCTCGATGTGCTCGGACACCATGCGGTGGGTGGAGAAGTACCCCTCGACGGCCATCCGGCAGTTGTCGCGCTTCAGCCGGTCGATCCGGCCGAGGGCCTCGACCATGGCCTCCTCGTCCTCGCACAGGAACCCGGTCACTCCATCGGTGACCACCTCGGGGGCGGCGCCCTCGGGGAAGGCCAGCACCGGGGTGCCGCACGCCATGGCCTCGATCATCACCATGCCGAACGGCTCGTTCCACCGGATCGGGAAGAGGAGGGCGGACGCCCCGGACAGCAGCTCGAGCTTGCGCTCGTGGGATACCTCGCCCAGGTAGACGGCGTCGTCGCCGAGCAGGGGCTCGACCTGCTCGGCGAAGTACTCGCGCTCCCACGTCTCGCGCATCTTGGCGGCGATGAGGATGCGGAAGCCCGCCGCACGGGCCACCCGGATCGCCCGGTGGCAACCTTTGTCGTCGGCCATGCGGCCGAGAAAGACCACATAGGGGCCGTCGTCGTCGCCGGCCCCGGCGCCCAGGGGGAATTGGGAGGCCTCGACGCCGTGGTGGATGACCCGGGCCACCGGGATCTCCGGCGCTGCCCGGTGCTGGGCGTGCGAGATGGCGACGAGCGGGACCCGGTCCGCGGTGACCCGGTAGAGATCGCTCAGCTCCGCGTTGAACGGACCGTGGATGGTCGTGGCCACGGGGAGCCCGGGGTAGTGCTCGGAGTGGAACGGTCCCATGATCGTGTGGTCGTGCACGACGTCGCACTCCTTGACCGCCTCGTAGGCGTGGATCACGTGGCGCAGCTCGGGCACGGCCATGCCGATCCGCAGTCCTTCGGCCTCGGGCAGGACCCACTGGCGGGGGACGGGGCAGGTCGAGTCCCCGGTCGTGTAGAGCAGGACCTCGTGGCCCGCATCTTGCAGGCCACGGGCCAACTGGTCGACGACGAGCTCGATGCCGCCGTAGAGCAGGGGGGGGATGGGTGTCCAGGGTGGGGCGATCAGTCCGATCCGCATGGACAGATCTAAGCATCCCGGTCCGGAGGGTAGGATCACCGGGCGCTTCTGGCGGCGTGGCCGAGTGGTTTAGGCAGGGGCCTGCAAAGCCCCGTACGGCGGTTCGATTCCGCCCGCCGCCTCCAACGGGGTCCGGGTCGCCCGGGAATCCAGGGTCCGGACCCCCAGGGGTCGCCCGGGTCCGGTGCCCCGGGGATGACCGGGAACTGCTTGCGGCCCTCCGGCGCCGTTCCTCCCACCGGGGCCTCACGGGCAGGCGAAGACCTCGGCGAAACTGCAGCCGCCGGCGAGTGCGCCGCGGTAGGCCGCCAGCCCTTCGGCCGCCCGGTCGAAGCGGTAGAGCGCCAGCTGCGACGGGTAGCAGGCCACGGCAGCCAGCTTCCGGTCCATCCGGCCGTCGATCGGGACGACCACGTCGAACCGGGGGAGCGGGGTCCAGACCTCGTAGCAGTGGAGGATGCCCTGCGGCCACCCTGCGGCCACAGCGTCCCGGGCGATGCGGAACGCGGCCCGGTGGTCGGCGTGTCCGTCGGAGGCGTGGGGTGCGTAGACGACCTCGGGGCGCACCTGGGCGACGACGTCGGTCACCGCAGCCCTGGCCCTCCCCTCGACCGACTCCAACGCGCCGTCGGGCAGTCGGAGGAACCGGTGGGCGACGACCCCGAGGACTTCGGCGGCCGCCAGCGCCTCCGCCTCGCGCACCGACCGGCCGTGTTCGGGTTCGAGCCCGCCTGTCCCGGCCTCGCCTGAGGTCAACCACAGGACCGTGACGCGGTCACCGGCGGCCGCGTGCTCGGCGAGTGCGCCGCCACACCCCAGGGTCTCGTCGTCAGGGTGTGGTGCGACCACCACCACGTTCACAGGGGCACCGTCCTGTCGGCGTGACGACGTCGGTCGTCGGACCGTGGGGTCAGCTGGCCCGGCGGTGCCAGTGGAAGAAGCCTCGAGCGCCCTTCGCCGTCGGGACGGCGTCCGGAGCATCGTCAGCGGAGGCCAGGGACGCCCGGCTGCAGCTCGCGCAGATCCGGCTCCCGTCCACCATCCGGGTGAGCGTCACCCGTTCGCAGCGCTCGCACTTGCGCCCGATGTAGACCTGGGCGGAACGTACCGGTCGCTCCGACGACAGGACGGCGAGCCGCTCCTGGACATCGTCGCGGAGTACGAAGCTGCCGTCCTCGACACGGGTCACGAGGTCCCAGGCGACGAGGTCGTGCAGCAGCGGGACCAGCTGGTCGAGGCGGCGTTTCGGGTCTTCGACCACCTCGAGGGAACGCATGGTCCACTCGACTCCGGACAGCCCTGACCCCGTCACACGCGCGACGTCCGTCATCCGATACTCCCTCCGCACTGCATCCGACACTGCCCCCGCAGGGGCCCGCCTTCCGCCGACGCGGACGCGCACCCTCCGGTTGGCCATCATGACCGATCGCACCCCTCCCTACAAGGGCCTTCTTTCCCGGCCCGACAGACACGGTGAACCGCGGCCCGGACCGGCACCTCGGGCACACTGTGGGCGTGCCGTCCGGACCCGAATCCACGCCTCCCGATGTCGGCGCGCCGGTCCTCCACCTCCACTCGTGGCGGTCCCGGGCCGTCCTCGGCGTGGTGCTCGCCTCGGTGGCCGCCGGCTTCGGCCAGTTCGGCGTGGTCGCCGCCCTCGGCGACGTGGCCCGGGCCTTCGGCCGGTTCAGCCACGGGGCCACCCTGGCCGACCAGGCCGGTCTGTCCGGGACCGTGCTCGGGGCCGGCTTGGGCATCATCCGACTGGCCTCATTGCTCGCACTGCCCCTCACCGGGCTGGCCGACCGGTTCGGCCGGCGCTCGATGCTGCTGGTGACCGTGACGGCCGGCCTGGCGGTCACGGTGGCTTCCGCCGTGAGCCCGGGGTACTGGTGGTTCGTCGCCGTGTTCGCGCTCGGACGCCCGTTCCTGAGCGCCGCCAGCGCCCTCTCCCAGGTGGTGGCGGCAGAGCAGACGTCGTCGCGGGACCGGGCGGCGGCGGTCGCGCTCGTGACCGCCGGGTACGGGATCGGGGCCGGGCTCACGGCGATCGTGCACAGCCTGGCGTCGTCCACCCTCGGGTTCCGAGGCACGGTGGCACTGGCCGTGCTCCCGTTGGCCCTGGTGCCGGTGATCGCCCGGTGGGTCACCGAGCCCGACCGGTTCGCGGTGGCCGAGGCGGCACGCGACCACCCCACCCCGGTGCTCGGCGCCGTCGGCGCCCGGTTCCGGAGGCGCCTGGCGGTGCTGGTCGTGCTGGCGTTCGCCGTGGCGTTGATGACGGGTCCGGCGAACACGTTCGTCTTCCTCTACGCCCAGAACGTCCGCCACCTCCCCGGCGGGGTGACCGCGGCGATGGTGGCCGGTGCAGGCCTCACCGGGCTGGTCGGGCTGCTGTTCGGCAGATGGTTGGCCGACCGGGTCGGACGACGCCCGACCGGCGCCCTCGGCATGGTCGGGATCGCCGGTGCGGCCACCCTCGCCTACAGCGGGAGCCGGTCCGCGCTCGTGGTCGGCTACGTCCTCGGGGTCCTGGCCGGCTCGGTGCTCGCCCCGGCGGTCGGCGCACTGGTCAACGAGCTGTTCCCGACCGAGGTGCGGGCCTCGGCGTCGGGCTGGTTCCTGGTGGCCGGCGTGCTGGGCGCCTCGGTGGGCCTCGTCGCCTTCGGCGCCGTGGCCGACGCCGGCGACCGGTTCGGCCTGGCCGCCGTGGTCACCTTCCTGCCCGCAGCCCTGCTTGCCGCCCTGTTCTGGTGCGTCCCCGAGACCCGCGGCCGCGAGCCCGAGGACCTGTGTCCGTCCGCCTGAGCCCGGTCAGCTGTGCCCGACCCCCATCCATTCCGAACGGGCGATCGGGGTGTCAGCCCTCGGACGCCGCCCCCGACGGGGTTGCGTAGTCCCACAGCAGGGTGGGATCGGCGTCGGAGTCGAGGAGTGCGTTGGCGGGCACCTGCTTGTCGATGTGGCCGATGAGGCCCCGGTAGACCCCGTAGCCGACGAGCTCCTGGAGGCGGCGGGGGAACCGGGCGACCGTCTCCCGGTCGAGGCCCAGCTGCTGGTTCTCCTGTTGGCGGATGTAGCCGGCGCAGTAGTTCATGGCGATGCCGATGCGCCGTTCTGCCGTGGTGTTGGCCCCCCCGCCGTGCCACAGGCTCCCGTGCCACACCAGCACGCTGCCCTTCGCCATGACCGCCGGGACCGTGTCGTAGGTACGGGTCAGGTCCGGGGAGTTGTCGGCCAGGTGCGACCCGGGGATCAGTCGGGTGGCCCCGTTCGCCTCGGTGAAGTCGGTCAACGCCCACATCGTGTTGCAGACCGTCGGTGGGTGGGGCTTGGGCAGGGGGATGACCTGGTCGTCGGCGTGGATCGGCTGGGCCGTCTCTCCGGGGCCGATGTCGATCGATGACAGCGACGACACGAGGAGGCCGCCGTCGAGCACGCCCTGGCAGAT
>JADGOH010000120.1 GCA_017883025.1 Acidimicrobiales bacterium | reverse complement strand
GCAGGAGCTCGGCCAGGTAGGAGCCGTCCTGGCCGGTCACGCCGGTGATCAGTGCTCGCTTCGTCATTGGTGTGGATGCTCCTCGGTCTGTCGTGTGTGTGCTGGTGTCTCGATGTGCCGGTGTCTCGATGTGGTGTGTCCCGGACCCGGCCACGAGGGCCGCGTCCGGTGCTGCCGTCAGGCGGTCCCGTCGGCTCCCGACGGCTCCTGCCAGGACGGGGGGCGCTTCTCCGCGAAGGCGGTGATCCCCTCCCGTGCCTCCGCGGTCTGGCTGGTGACGGTCAGCATCGCGTGGAGATACGGCAGGGCCTCGGAGGCCGCTGAATCGATCACAGCGTAGAACGAATCGCGGCCCAGCTTCGTCACCCCGGGCGGCTTGGAGGCCAGGACGGCGGCCAGGTCGGCCACGGCCGCGTCGAGGTCGCCCCGAGGCACCACCCGGGTCACGAAGCCGATGCGGTCGGCCTCCTCGGCTCCGACCACCCGGCTGGTGAGCATCAGCTCCAACGCCTTCTTCGGGGGCATCGACCGCAGCAACGACACCGTGACCATGTAGGGCCACAGCCCCACATTCAGTTCCGGGGCGCCGAACCGGGCGTCCTCCGACGCGATGACCATGTCGCAGGCCAGGGCCAGCCCGAACCCGCCGGCCATGGCCCAGCCCTGGACGCGGGCGATGGTGGGCTTGCCGAGCGCCCACATCTCTTCGAACAGCTCGGCCAGCCAGCCACGGGCCAGGTGATGGTCGAGGTACTCGTCGGAGGTCCCGCCCGGGTCCGTCGGGACCATGCCGGACAGGTCGGCACCGGCACAGAAGGCCCGGTCACCGGCCCCGGTGAGCACGACCACCCGCACGGCCGGGTCGACCTTGGCCCGGGCCAGCTCCCGGCGCAGGCCGGCGATGACGTCCCAGGTCATGGCGTTGCGCCGCTCGGGGCGGTTGATGGTCAGCGTGAGCACGGGGCCGACCCGCTCGGCCAGCAGGTCATCGGTGGCCTCCGTGTCGGTGGCGGTGGTGGCGTCGGACACGCCCTGACGGTACTCCCCCCGGACCGGTGCGGTCGCACCCACGACGGCACCGGCACCCCGGTCGGCGGTCTTGGCGCCGACCGGGCCTCCTCGACTCCCCCGCTACGGTGACGCCATCGCGACCGCCGCCCTGCTCTCCTTCCGCCTCGGTGGCTCCGACGGCGTCGCCATCGAGGCCGTCAAGTGGCGGCACGCCCTCGAGGTGCTCGGCTTCGCCACCTACACCGTGGCCGGGTCGGGGCCGGTCGACGTGACCGTTCCGGGACTCGGCATCGACGTCCCCGAGGGCCCGACCCGGGCCGAGGTGGCCGACGCCACGGCCGCCGCCGACCTGGTCGTGGTCGAGAACGTCTGCTCGCTCCCGCTGAACCAGGCGGCCTGGGACGTGGTCGCCGCCACGCTGGCCGGGCGCCCCGCCGTCCTCCACCACCACGACCTCCCCTGGCAGCGCCCGCAGTTCCTCGGCCACTCGGCCCCGCCCGACGACCCCCGCTGGCGCCACGTCACCATCAACGAGCTGAGCAGGCGGGAGCTTGCAGCACGGGGTGTCGGGGCGTCGACGGTGTACAACTCGTTCGCCGTGCCGGCGGCGGACGCCGACCCCGCGGCCGCCGTGTCGGCCCGCAGCCACAGCGGGTCGGCGCTGCGGGCCGCCCTCGGCATCGGACAGCACGACCGCCTCGTCCTCCAGCCCACCAGGGCCCTGGCCAGGAAGAACGTGGCCGGTGGGCTGGACGCGGCCGCACGCCTCGGGGCGACCTTCTGGCTCCTCGGCCCGGCCGAGGACGGCTACGGCCCCGAACTCGAGCACCTCGTCCACGACGCACCCTGCCCGGTGCGTCGTGGACTGCCCGGGGTTGCCCGGGGTTCCGCCGCACCCGAAGGGACCGGGCCCGGCGGCGTCTTCGGGATCGAGGACGCCTATCAGGCGTGCGACGTCGTGGCCCTGCCCTCGACATGGGAGGGATTCGGTAACCCGAGCCTCGAGTCGGTGACGCACCGCCGCCCGCTGGTCATCGGGCCCTACCCGGTGGCCCGTGAGCTCGCCGCCTTCGGCTTCGACTGGTTCGGCCTCGACGACCTCGACCGCCTCGACGCCTGGCTGGCCCACCCCGATCCCGGGCTCCTGGAGCGGAACCTCGAGGTGGCCCGGGAGCACTTCGCTCTGGCGAGCCTCCCCGACCGGGTCGCCGCCGTGCTCCCCGAGGCCTGAGCGAGGCGGTCCCCGCCGTTGCGGCCGATTCCGCCGGCGCCCCGGGCGGAGCACCCGGCCCCCGGGCGGTTTCGGCACCCGGCGCTACCATGACCGCCATGTCGTCCACTGCCACCACCGACCGCGAGGAGCCGGTGCCCCCCGGGCGCGGGGCCCGCCGGTTGACCGCCGACGCCCGGCGCCGCCAGCTCTTCGACGTGGCCCTGGCCCTCTTCGCGGAGCACGGGTACGCAGCCACCACCATGGACGACATCGCCGAGTCGGCCGGGGTGACCAAGCCCCTCGTCTACCAGCACTTCGAGTCGAAGCGCGCCCTCTACCTCGAACTTCTCGACGTCTTCTCCTACGAGATGATCGACCGGATCGTCCAGGCCACCGGCGCCGCCGAGGGACCGCGCCAGCAGGTCGAGCTCGGGTTCGCCGGCTACTTCGAACTGATGGTCGACAACGAGGACGCCTTCCGCCTGCTGTACGGGCGCGACGCTCCGGACGACCCCGAGCTCGGCGCCGCCCTGCGCCGGGTGGAGGAGGCCATCGCCGAGGCCATCGACCCCCTCATCGACGCCGGGTTGGACCCGGCCCACCGGCTCCTGCTGGCCCACGCCGTGGTCGGCATGGCCGAGGGTGCCAGCAGGCACTGGCTCGAGTCGCACCGCTCCCCGTCCGACGCGGCGGACGGGACCGCCGGGGTTGCCCGGCCGGTCGACGCGGTCGACCGGTCCGCCGAGGCGGCCCGGCTGGCCGCACAGCTCGCCGACTTCGCCTGGGCCGGGCTCCGCCAGGTCCACCGGATCTAGGCCCGAGGGTCCCGGGGCACCGACCCGCACGCACGATGATCGACCGTGACATCGACATCACCACGCCGCACGGCGTGATGAACACGTTCGTGACCCACCCCGAGGAGGACGGGCCCCATCCGGTGGTGCTCGTCTACATGGACGCCCCCGGCATGCGCGAGGAGCTCCACGACATGGCCCGGCGCCTCGGGACGGCCGGGTACTACGTGGTCCTGCCCAACCTCTACTACCGGGACGCGCGCGAATTCTGCATCTTCTCGGGCGACCCGTCCGACACGCGTGAGCGGATGTGGGAGCTCATGGCGTCGCTGGACGACGAGCTCGTGCTGAGCGACACCGCCGCCATGCTGGCGTACGTCGACACCGACCCTGCCGCCGACGCGACCCGTCTGGGCTGCATGGGCTACTGCATGAGCGGGCCCTACTCGTTCGCCGTGGCGTGCGCCTACCCCGACCGCATCCGGGCTGCGGCGTCGCTCTACGGCATCAGGCTCTTCGGTCCGGGCTCGCCGGCCGACCGGGCGGGCGACGCCACCGCCGAGCTCTACTTCGCCTGTGCCGAGTTCGACGAGTGGGTGCCGGCCGAGATGGTCGATGGGCTCGAGCGCCACCTGGCGGCGATCGGCGCCGACGCCCGGGTCGAGCGCTACCCCGGGGTCCACCACGGCTTCGCCTTCCCCGGACGGGGCGCGGCGTACGACAAGCCGGCGGCGGAGCGGCACTGGGAGCGGCTGCACTCGCTCTTCGCCCGCAACCTGGGGTGAGCGGGCCCCGTCCCCGGCGGGCCACGGGTGGGCGGGCCGGGGAGTGTCCGGTCAGACCCGGATGGCGCCGACGGCCACCGGCTGGTTGTGCGTCACCACCACGCCCCCTGCCACCTCGTTCGTGATGGCGAACTCGGTGACCGATGCGCTGCCGGCGACGCTGAAGGGCACGATACCGGGTCGCGGGCCGAGGAGGCCGAGCGAGATGGTCCGGCCACCGACGACACCCCACAGCTGGTAGGTCCGGTCGGCGGGCAGCCGGGCCAGGCCGTCACCGGCGTCGTCCATGACGAATCCGGTGCCGGCAGCGGTCAGCACGATGGTCGCCGGGGTGTGGTCCGCCCCGGTCGTCGACGTGTCGGCCAGCGGGATCTTCCTCGTGGTCGGCGAGGCCAGCGCCGCCTGCTCGGCAGCCGACAGCTGGGGCGCCGTCCGCAGGGCATTGACCTGGCCGTTGAGGTGGTGGACCTGGAGGCCGAACACCAACGCGAGGGCAGCGGCGGCCGCCGCGACCAGCCCGGCCCCGGCGGCGGCCCACCTCGAGCGCCGACGACCGGCATCGATCGGCGCCAACGGGGCGATTGGCGGCCCGCCGTCGGGGCCATGGCCGGCGCGCTCGCTGCCGGGAGCGTCCAGCCGGGCGGCGAGCCGGTCCCAGGACTGGTCCGAGGTGCCGTCCAGCTGCTCGGCGATCCCGCTCCACAGCGACGCGGGTGCCGTGCCTCCCGAGTTGGCCAGGAGCCCGGTCACCTCGTGGTGCTGGCCCACTTCGATGGCGCAGCGCACACATCCCTCCAGGTGCGCTTCGACCTCGGCCGCCGTCTCGGGGTCGAGTGCGTCCAGGGCGTAGACGCCCAGCAGCTCCTCGATCTCGCGGTGGCTCATCGGGGTCGTGCTCACAGTTCCGCCCCTGCCGGCTCGATGCCCCGCTCGAGGAGATTCATCCGCAGCCGGCCCAGCCCCGACCGGATCCGGCTCTTGACCGTGCCCTCGGGCTCGTCGAGCATCAGGGCCACCTCCTTGTAGGTGTGACCCCCGAAGTAGGCGAGCTCGATGGGCTGGCGCAACTCGTCGGGCAGCGCGACGAGGGCGTCCTTGACCTGTTCGGCGACGGCCATGTCCCACACCTCGCGATCGATGTCGTAGGCGGCGGTCGCCGTCTCACGGGTGGTGCGCTCCTCGCGGCGGCGGCGCGACTCCTCGGCCCGGACCACGTCCACGGACTTGCCGTGGGTGCGGGCCAGCAGGAACGAGCGCAGGGTGCCCCGTTGGGCGTCGAACTTCTCGGGGTGGCGCCACAGGTCGAGGAAGACCTCCTGGGTGACCTCCTCGGCCGGCGGGTCGGACCTGAGGATCCGCCGGGCGAGGGCGTGCACGGCGCCGCCGTGGCGTCGGTAGACCTCCGCCAGGGCAGGCTCGTGCCATCGGCCCACGGCCACCACCAGGTTGGCATCGCTCGCCTGCTCCACGTCCACCAGCACGGAGCCTATTCGGAGCGACACCCGCACCCGGATGGATCCCGCCCCCAGCGGGCCCAGCCCGGACCGCCGACCCATCAGGATGGCGGCGTGCGCAATACCCGACCGAACAGGTAAGGTATCGGCGTGTTCACCTTCCCCAACCCCGTCAACGACTACGCGGCCCGCACGGTGGCCACGGGCGTCGTCCTGATGAGCGTCGCCGCGCTCGCCCTGCAGCAGCCGTGGATCCTCGTCCCCCTGGCCTGCGGGTTCTGGGCGCGGGTCCTGTCGGGCCCGCGCTTCAGCCCACTCGGACAGCTCGCCACCCGCGTCGTGGCGCCCCGGCTCCCCTGGCCGCCGAAGCTGGTGCCCGGGCCGCCCAAGCGGTTCGCCCAGGCCATCGGCGTGCTCTTCTCCACTTCGGCCGTCGTCCTCTGGTTCGGCTTCGGCCTCGGAGCGGCCACCTGGGTCGTCGTCGCCATGCTTACCGTTGCCGCCGTCCTCGAGGCCGGCTTCGGCATCTGCCTCGGCTGCAAGGCGTTCGCCCTCCTGATGCAGGCCGGGGTCATCCCGGAGTCGGTGTGCGTGGAGTGCGCGGACCTGTCACGCCGCCACCCCGAGCTCGCCGGCTCCGCCCCCCGCTGACCCGCCCGACCGCAGCTCGTCCCGTTACCGTGGGGCGATGACCGAAGGCGACGCCGCTCCGCCCGACGCGTCGCCCCCGGTCGTGCGTCCCGCCGACCCGGCCGAGTTCGAGCGCTTGCGGTGGATCGAGCTCGAGTCCGACCGGCTCCTCGGGGAGTTCGGGATCGGTCCGTTCGAGGACGACGAGGCCGAGGACCACTTGTCAGACGCGGCCGCCGTCTTCGCCGTGGGCGAGCCGGCCGTCGGGTTCGTCTGTCTGGTGCTGGTCGACGGGGCCGCCCATGTCGATCAGGTCTCCGTGCTGCCCGACCACGGCCGCCGGGGCATCGGACGGGCCCTGATCGAGGCCGCCATCGGGTGGGCGGCGGGCACCGGCTATGCCGAGCTCACCCTGACCACCTACCGCGACGTGCCGTTCAACGCGCCCTTCTACCGGACCCTCGGATTCCAGGAGGTCAGCCGCCCCGCCCCGGGCCTGGCCGCCGTCCGCGCACACGAGCGGGCCGTCGGGCTCGACGCATTCGGGCCGCGGGTCGCCATGCGGCGGTCGCTGGGCCCGATGGGCTGACCCTGCCGGCTCACCCTGCCGGCTCACTCCCGGCGGTCGCCACTCCGGTCACCGTGGTGGCCAGGTCGGCCTGCAGCACGCGGAGGTCGGCCATCCGCTCCTCCACCCACAGCAGCCGGAGCACGGCGATCACCCCCTCGCGACGTCCGGCACGGCACACCGCGTCCCAGGCGGCCACCAGCTCCGGCGCCAAGCGGTCGTCCACGGGCGGCAGCGCCGGGGCCTCGGGCGCCCGCGCACCCAGCGACGACGCGAACCGGTCGAACCACGACTCGACCGAGGCACACTCGGCCGTCACCGTGGCCCGGGCCCTGATCACCTCGGGCAGCGGGGCCGGTCCGCCCGGCACGGCCAGGTCGGGCAGGCCGTCGAGCGTGAGCGCGGTCAGGCGGATCCGGGCGCTGCCGGTCAGCAGGCGGGTGATGACCGGCTGCGGCACGCGCTTGGCCCCCCGCTCCCCCAGGTACTGCCGGTAGGCGTCGTCGAGCCGTCTGGCCGCGGCCATGGCTGCGATGCGCTCGGGGGTCCACGCGATCCCCTCGGGGCTCGTCGAGCCGTCACCGGCCCGCGCCACGAGGTCCACCGCCTCGGCCAGCCACGACGCGGACGTGGCGTAGGCGATGCCCAGGGCGCGACCCAGTGCGGCGGCCGCCCCTCGTGGCCAGAACAGCAGGCCCACGACGACGCTGACGGCGGCGCCGATGAGCACGTCCTCGACGCGGATCAGCCCAACCCGCGAACCGACCGGGTCGATGACGTTGAACACCAGGACGACCAGCACCGTGAACCCGGCCTGGCCAGCGGTGAACGAGATCGTGGTCGGCGCGATGCCCGCCACCAGCACGGCGACGGGCAGGAGGAGCCACAGCTCGGCGTCGTGCGGCCCGAGCGCGAGCAGCACCACGTAGCCGACCAGGAAGCCGATGGCGGTCCCGAGGACCGCCCGTACGGCGGTCGCCCCCGTGCCGAGGGCGTTCGACCGCAGGACCGACAGGGTGCCGAGCACGACCCAGAACCCGTGCTGCACCGTCGTCTCCTCCACGACGAGCACGGCGATCGCCAGGCCCACCGCACCACGGAGGCTGTTGCGGAACCAGACCGACCGGAGCGTGAGGTGGCCGGCCGCCACCCTGGCGAACGATCGGAGGGTGTCGGCGGCGCGCGAGACGGGGTGGGCCACGCCCCGTTGCGTCCCCAACGCGTCAAGTGCCACCTCGGCGAGCATCTCGAGGGCGAACGCGAGCATGCGGACCGGGAATGTGGGGTCGACCTCGCCCAGGGCGGCCGCCGGATCGGTGGCCGAGTCCACGGTGCGGGCACCCGTGGCGCCGACCCCGGCCACCAGGGCCGCCAGGACGGCATCGGTGGCCACGGCCCGGGCCGACACCAGTCGGTCGACGGCGGCACGCAGCGTCGTGGCCAGTTGCGGGTGCGCGCCGGGGTCCGGCGACACGAGCAGGTCGCCAACCGCCCGCAGCACGTCTGCCGCCGCAGTCTCGACCGCTTCGACCCGGACCCGCTCGTCCGGCGGTGGCACCTGGGCCGTGGCGGCCAGTGCCCTCGACCCGACCCATTCCAGGCGCGACACCAGGTTGGTGAGGGCGACGTCGGTGGGCCCGGCGCCCGTCGGGCGGTAGGGGGTCGCCTCGTACTGCTCGCGCAGGGCGCCGAGCGACCGGTCCACCGCCGAGTGGTCGCCAGCCACGCCACCGGACCCTGCGGCCGTTTCGGTCAGGTCGGCCACGGCCCGGGCGGCGGCGGCCAGCGCATGGCGGAGCGGGTCGTGCCACCGACCCCCCCATACGAACAGCGCAGCGGGAATGCACAGCGCGCCGGCCAGCACCCATCCGGCCAGGCGGTCCGGGACGGCCGACGCCGGGGCCCGTTCGGACACCGGGAGCACGAAGGTCAGGAGGGCGGCCGTGGACGCGGCCACGGCCTGAGGGCTGACGACACCGGTGAACAGGACGAGGAACCCGATGACGGCCATGCCCACCACGGCGGCGACGGCGTTCGTCGAGCAGAGGGTGCCGACGGTGATGAGCACGGCGCTGACCACCCACAGCACCGCGAACGAGCGGGCCCGCACCCGCAGCGGTCCGCCGAAGTCGGTGAACAGCAGGAGGGACACCGAGCCGAAGACGGCGAAGAGCGGCGTCTGGGAGTTGGTCGTCCCGTACTCGGCGATGGCGAAGACGGCCGGAACCAGCACGGCCGCCCGGACCGAGCGCTTGGTGGCCCGCAGCCCGGGGTCCCGGCGGACCAGCCAGGCGCGGAGCGCGTGGCCCGACGCCGGGGCGTCCCCGTCACCGTGCCCGCGAGCCGAGGCATGGGGCGGCGGGCCCGCACCGGGCGAGGGGTTGTCCACCGACCGACGGTACCAAGCCCGGTCCGTCGATCGCCGGTACCGTCCATGGGCCCGGCGGCCCTGTTCAACCCAGCAGCGGGAGGAGCCGGGTGCACAGGTCGGCCAGCTCCTCGGCACACGACACGTAGACCGGGTCCGCCCCACCGGCCGGGTCCTCCACGTCCTCCCACGCCCCGATCCCCACCTCCGCCAGCTGCAGCCGGGCCAGGCGGTCGGCCAGCGGCTCCGGCCCGGCCGGGAGGTCGCGTGCCAGCCGCTTGATCGACGCCGTCCGGTGGGCGGCCTCAGGGTGCTTGCGGCGGATGTAGGACACGTGCTCGGCGGCCATCGCCAGGATGAGCACGGAGTCGTCGATGTCGTCCTCGGTGATCTGGTGGCTGCGGTGCCCGTCCGCCGAGAACCCGACCACCTCGAGGGCGGCCCGGGTGCGCCTGCTCATGGGCTGGCCCTCGATGACGTGGGTGCCGGCCGTGACGACCGGCAGGGGACCGTCCCGCAGCATCGCACCGGCCATCACCGAACGGGCGGCGTTGCCGGTGCAGAGGGTCAGAAGGGTGGCGGGCACCGGGACACGGTAACCGACCTCCCGGGGATCGCAGTCCCCGAGGCCCGGACGCGACGGGGCCCCGCCTCCCGGTGTCGAGAGGCGGGGCCCCGTGCTGCCGCGCTGCGGCGGCTACTTGATGTGCACACCGGAGATGGCACGGCTGATGATGAGCCGCTGGATCTCGCTCGTTCCCTCGAAGATGGTGAAGTTGTCAGGGGTCAACACATACTCCCAGGTCAGAGTGTTTCGAGGACCAGGAATTCCGGTATTGAGCCCATATGCACCCACCGAGGTCCACGAACGTCCCCATTCCTGCGCCGCGGGCGGGGCGCGGCGCAGATGCGAAGTTCGCACGTCCGCCACCCTCCCCTCATGTTCCTCAATCTCGGAACGAGCGCTGTGGCCTCAGGCGTGCAGGACGCCGTCGACGATGTGCATCGTGCGGTCGGTGTAGTGCACGATGCGTTCGTCGTGGGTGACCACGACGGCCGCCGTGCCACGGGACTTCATTTCCGTTCGGATCAGTTCCATGACCTGTTCGCCCAACTCCGTGTCGAGGGCCGACGTCGGCTCGTCGAAGAGCACCAACAGGGGCTCGTTCATCAGAGAGCGCCCGATGGCCACACGCTGGCGCTGCCCGCCCGAGAGCTGGGACGGGAGGTTGTCCCGTCGGTCGGCTAGCCCGAGCTCCTCGAGCAGCTGGTCCGCCCGGTCCCGTGCCGCCTTGCCGGTGCGCCTGCCGAGCTGGTCGACGACCAGCAGGTTCTCCCTCGCGGTCAGGAACGGCACCAGGTTGACCGACTGGAACACGAAGCCGACGGTCTCCTGGCGGAATTTGGCCAACCGCTTGGCGTTGTAGCCGGTGATGTCCTGGCCCCCCACCACGACCGAGCCGGCCGTCGGGGCGAGGAGACCACCGGCGATGGAGCACAGTGTCGTCTTGCCCGATCCGGACGGGCCGAGGAGCGCGACGACCTCGTCGGCACCGATCATGAGGGTGGCATGGTCGAGCGCGACCACCTCCTCGTCGCCCATCTTGTAGACCTTGCGGACGCCCACCATCTCGAGGGCGGGCCGCGTCGGCTGCTCCTGTTCCTGTTCCTGTCCGACCGTGGTCACTGGCCACCTCCGATTGCCGATGCCGGATCGATACGGAGCACCCGGCGGAGTGAAAATACGCAGCCGAAGATGGCGGCGAACAACAAGAACAGCGAGCTGGAGAGCACCCGGCTCGCCAGAAGCGTGTATGGGATCGTCCCCGGTGGGATGACGGCAGCGAGGAGCAGTGCGATCCCCGCACCCACCGCAGTCGCGATCGCGGTCACCACCACCCCCTGGAGCACGACCCCGCCGAACAGCGTCCCCGACGTGGCGCCCAAGGCCTTCAGGACCCCGTAGAGCACAGTGCGCTCGACGGTGAGCAGAGCGAAGAACAAGGCCACCACGACCACCGCGATGACAACCGTCACTCCGATGATCTGGTTGAACGTCGAACGCTGCTGGGAGACTCCGGGAATGGCATCGACCGCATTGCTGACGGTCAGCGACTCGGTCGCTCCGCCCGTTGCACGGTCGATCCGTCCCGCCACCGCGGTCGCGTCGGCGCCGGGGTCCACCCGCACGACCAGTGCCTGGAAGACACCGGGGCCGACGCCGGCCTCGGGCAGGTTGGCGTTGATGGTCATCCGCCACGTGTCCGCCGACGACCACAGGGTGCCCTGGTCGGAGTAGGAGAGCCCATTGACTGTCCCCACGATCTTGACCGGCGTGCGCGCTGGCCCCACCTCGATGGTCACCCCTGTGCGCACTCCCTTGCGTTCGAGGGAGCTGTCTGCGTACGCCTCGCCTGGTCCTGGGGGCGAAGGGACCCCCTTGGGGGCCAGCTCGTAGCCGAACAGGGCGACGTCGGCCAGGTCGCGCGGCCCCTTGCCTGGGACGCGGGCGGCCAGTTGGGCCACTCCGATCCCCCCGACCTCGGCGACCCCGGGGACCTGGGCCACGGTCGCCCGCTGAACCGGAGGTATCCGACTCCGGACGAAGGACTTCTCGGCTGTCGACGAGAACACGAGGAGATCACCCCGCTGCGCGGCAACCGCGCTGGTCGACCCGCTGAGCAGGCCGTCGAGCAGTCCTCCGAGCAGCATCAGCAACGTGGCGAGCAACGCCAGAATGGCGGTCGCCGTCACGAACCGGCTCGGTCGACGCCGCAGCTCCAGCCAGGCGATCCTCATCGGCCGAGCCCTGCCCCGGTCGTCGCCTCGATCGGGTCGATGCGCAGCACCCGCCGGACGGCCACCAGGGCGCTCAGTAGGCCCAGTACGAACAGCACCACCGACCAGAGCACGACGGCTCCGGTCTGGAAGCTGAGCGGGATGGACCCGAGTGTCTGGGACGACAGCGGGGTGTAGAGCGCGATCCCGATCCCGATCCCGATCACCAGGACCAGAGACACCTGGAAGAGTAAGGATCGGACCAGCGCCGAACTGGGGGCGCCGAGGGCCCGCAACAGGGTGAGCGAGCTCGCCTTCTGCAAGGTGACGATCAGGAAGAACAGGCCGGTCACGAGCGGGACCACCAGGCCGAAGAGTAAGAAGATGACCTGGAAGGACTGCTGGACCTGCGCTACGCCAGGGGTGCTCGCCACCGCGTCGGCGCGGGTCACGGCATCCGCACCGGGTACGGCGTCGTTGATGCGCGCCACGAGCTCGGCATCGGTGGTCCCGGGTGCCGGCGCGACGGCGATCACCGCCGGCAACGCCGCCCGGGCATCCGGATTGGCGGCCAGGACCGCCTGTTCGAAGGTCGGGTAGGTGGAGAAGAGCGTGGGCGATGCCTGGTAGCCGATTTCGGTGGCCTGTCCGACCACCCGGAGCTTGAGACCTCCTGGTTGCACGACGACGGTGTCACCGAGGCCGAAGCCGTCCCCGGCGGAGGACGCCAGTGCGACCACCTCGCCGTCGGCGTGCGCAAGACGACCGCTGACCAAGGTCGTAGGCGAACCGAGTCCTTCGGTCTGGTAGCCGATGATCGCCGCGCTGGTGAGCTTGCTCCCGGCGGTGACGCTGAACGACCCCTGACCGATCTCGCCCGCGCTGCCCACACCGGGCACCGCGACGATCTTCTTCTGTAGGTCTGACGTGATGATGCTGCCCTGCAGGTTGCGGCGGCCGTCCACCGAGTAGACGAGCACCGGCGCCGACTGATGCCGGATGGCGCCCACGAACGAGGTGATCAGGCCGGTCTGGAGGGTCTGCTGGAAGAGGATGAGAAAGACCAGCAATCCGATCGAGGCCATGAGGAGGCCGAACCGGACCAGCGCCCGTCGCATCTCCTTGAGGGCTAGGAACACGGCTCCGTACGACGGGTAGCGGTCGGACACAAGGACGACTCCGGCGGCCAAGGCGAATCGGATCGCCCGGCCCCGAAAGCGAATGCAGCAACGGACGTGAGCGTCTCCCGTCGGTCCGACCGCCGAGACGTCTCGTGCAACTCTCGTTCCGTGGATCTGGTCGGATGCACGTGGTCTCCGGCTCGTCGAGGCGGGCGCCTCTGCAGTCGTGAGGAATAGTAGCATAACTACTTGGTTACTATTTTCTCTAGTTAGATAACTTAGCGGGAAGGGTAGAATGGAGCTAATGGAGCCTTCCGAATCGTCCGATGCGCCGCCGTTCCGCCTCCAAACTCGACAGCTACGCGAGATCCTCGACCTCACCGCAGAGGCCGATCGGGAGATGCAGGTTCGCCTCGAGGTCGGACCACGCGACCTCGAGGCCATGAACCACCTGATCGTCGATGGTCCGCTGGGGCCGACGGAGATCGGTCGCCGGCTCCACATCACCTCGGCGGCCGCCACCGTGCTGGTGGACCGCCTGGAGGCTGCGGGTCATGTCTCTCGACAGGGTGACCCCGACGATCGACGCCGCCAGCAGGTCGTTCCGACGCCGGAGTCAGCCGCTCGAGCGTGGAAGGCCGTGTTGCCACTGATCGGCGCCATCGACAAGGTCCTCGACGGGCTCACTCCCGCCGAGCAAGCGGTGGTGACCCGCTACTTGGCCGGAGTGATCGCCGCCTACGAACGCTTCCTCTCCGGCAACAGTCCGTCCGACAAACTGGACCGCTGAAGGAGAACGGTCGCAAACACCGGCCCGAGGTGACCCCGGAATGATCTCCGGAACGGACTCCGGGGGCGAGGACCAACTGGCTGTGGTACCGGGGCGTCGCACTCCGACGGCCGGGAGCGCGTCGCCTGAATCACTCGTGTGCCGCTCCCCGGCTCTCGTCGAACTCGGGCAGATCTGGTCGGGAAGAACACCTCGGACGCGACGAGGCCCCCGCTATCCCAGACCGGGGGCGAGGGCCTCGCGCTGCCGCGCTGCGGCGGCTACTTGATGTGCACACCGGAGATGGCACGGCTGATGATGAGCCGCTGGATCTCGCTCGTTCCCTCGAAGATGGTGAAGATCTTCGAGTCACGGTGCCACCGCTCGACCGGGTACTCGCGCACGTAGCCGTAGCCGCCCAGGATCTGGATGGCCTCCTCGGTCACGTACACGGCCGTCTCGCCGGCGTAGAGCTTGGACATCGAGCCCTCGCCCGACGTGAACTCCTTGCCGTTGGCGCCCATCCACGATGCCCGCCACACGAGGAGCCGCGAGGCGTCGATGCGGGTCTTCATGTCGGCCAGTTTGAAGGCGATCGACTGGTTCTCGATGATGGCGCGGCCGAAGGCCTTGCGCTCCTTGGCGTAGTCGAGCGAGTACTCGTAGGCGGCACGGGCGATGCCGAGGGCCTGGGCACCGACCGTCGGGCGGGAGCCCTCGAAGGTCTTCATGGCCGCCTGGCCACCGCTCTTCTTGCCCTCCTTGGCTCGGGCGAGGCGCTCGTCGAGCTTGTCCTTGCCACCGAGCAGGCAGTGCCCGGGGACACGGCAGTCGTCGAGCACGACCTCTGCGGTATGGGAGGCCCGGATGCCCATCTTCTGGAACTTCTGGCCCTGTGAGATGCCGGGTGTGTTCGGGGGGACGATGAAGCTGGCCTGGCCACGCGAGCCGAGCCCCGGCTCCACGGAGGCCACCACTACGTGGATGTCGGCGATCCCGCCGTTGGTGATCCACGTCTTGGTCCCGTTGAG